>JBEBVF010000064.1:0-16745 GCA_040392885.1 Paracoccus sp. (in: a-proteobacteria)
GCCTCAGAACCCGTCGCGAAAACCGAAGGCGGTGTAGTCGCGCTGATAGGCGGCGCGGGCGGCCTGCAGGACCTCCGGCTCGGCCAGGAAGGCGCGCGGCGGGGTGGCGGGCGGCAGCGGCGGCGCCTCGGCCAGCCCGGCTGCCTGCGCCAGCCAAGGCAGGTCGCGGGCCAGCCGGTCCTCGCGGATCAGCATGTCGGGCGGGTTGAAGCGGGCATAGCCGGCCAGCACCTCGCTCTGGCTGGCCCAGCCGGGCTGGGTCGGCAGCCGGGTCTGGCCGTTCAGGTTGCGGCGCAGAAAATCCAGGAAAGCCAGGAAGATGCCGCGTTCCCGGGCGTCGGACAGGTCGGCGCCCGGCTCGGCCAGCGGCACCCGGTGGATCACCACCAGCGCCTCGCGCAGCATCGGGTTGCGGGTATCGGCGGCGGCGCGATAGGCCTCATAGGCGCGCAGCACCGGATGGCGCAGCACCGAAAAGCTGCGATGGCCGGGATGGCGGCGCTTCCATTGCCGCAGGCCGTTCTGGGTGAAATCCCCGGTCGTGGCGCCCAGCGCGGCGAACCATTGCGCCACCCGCTCGGTCGGGCCGCCGCGCACCGGCATGAACAGCAGCCCGTCGCCGGCCTCGCTGGCCAGATAGCCGGGCACCGCCGGGCCGCGCGCGGGCTCGAACAGAGGCATGCCATGGAGGTCATAGGGGTCGAGCCGCGCCAGCTCGGCCTTCATCTCGTCGAAATTGGCCACCTTCTCGGCCATTTCGCGCGGGTTCTGCGGCACCTGGTCGCTGGCCGGCACCACCCGCTCCAGATCGGTGCGGCCCAGCCAGTGCAGCAGCCCGGTCATCACCGCCTCCGAGCGCAGATCCTCGTAGCGCAGCCAGAAGCCGGCCTGCCCGGTGACCTGCAACCGTTCCAGGATGCGGCGCTGGAAGGCCTCGTTGGCGGCCAGGGTCTCGCGGAACTCGGCCGGGTCGAAGCTGGTCACCGCAGCGATCGGGGTCTCGGTCTCGTTCAGCTTCCACTGGTTGGTCTCCCAGGCCAGCCGGGTCGAGACATAGCTGTCCAGCGGATTGCGGGTCAGGATGATCTTGGCGCAGAGCGGATCGTCGAGGATCGCATCCAGCACGCGCGGGTCGTGGTCGTGGAAATAGCGAAAGCCGGGCAGGTGGTTGGGCTTGTCCCACAGCGCCTCCAGCAGCGCCATGGGCTCGGCCTCGCGCTGCGCCAGGGTAATGCCCTTCAACTCCTCCTTGCCGGGCCAGCCCAGCATGTAGGGGTTGAAGGCCTCGCCGAAGCAGGTGACCCGCTTGATGGCGTTCAGCGTCGCCTCCAGCAGGTTGGAGCCGGTGCGCATGCCGGCGAAGATCACGAAGCGGCGGAAGGGTTCAGGCATGGCGGGTCTCCGGTCCCTGGGAGGGGCGGGCCTCGATCTCGCCCAGAAGATGTGGGCGCAGGCCGGCATTGCGCAGCGCCTGGAGGAAATCCACCAGTGCCGCGGTCGAGGCCAGCGGCGGCGCCGGCGGCAGTTCGCGCGGCCCGGCCAGCGGTGCCAGCGCGGCGCGCAGCACCCCGTCGGGATCGGCGAGAAAATCCGCCAGCCCCCAGAGCTGCAACTGCGCCTTGGTCCAGACCGAGCGCAGCACGGTGAGCTGCGCGGTCTCGGTGGTCTGCAGGCGGGCGGCCACGCGGCGGATGTCGTCGAAGGGCATGCCCGAACGCATCAGCGGCAGCACCCAGGCCCCGGAGATGACGTTGATGCGGGCATTGGGATCGGTGGCCATGAACCAGTTCAGGCTCTGGCCGTCGCGGGGGCTGAACTGGAACACCTGCATGCGCGGGGCGATACGGATCAGCGAGGTCAGAAAGCCCTGCGGGTCATGGTCGCGCAGCGCCGCGCTGGCCGAGAGCGCGCCCGGCCCGACCTCGCCCCCGTCCGAGAACTCGACCCGGTCGGGCGCGAACAGATGGCCGTGGATGTCGGCCTCCGGCAGCAGCGCCGCCAGCCAGGACTGGAAGCCCGGCATGACATCGCCGAAGCCCTGGAACAGCGCATAGGGCGCGGCGGTCTTGCCGTTCTCGCGGTCGGGCATCGGAAACCGGCTCTGCATGTAGAGGCCGGGCCGGCCCAGCTGGCCGCGGGCCACGGCGGCATTGATCAGGCGCTCGATCCGGGCCGGCTGCGGCTCGTCCAGCCGCGGCGGATCGGTAGGCGGGCGCGGGAAATGCGACAGCAGCCAGCCGGCGCGCGGCCAGACCTTGCGGACGATGAAGCTGCGCGATTCCTCCAGCATCTCCAGATGGTCGTTGTAGAAGGTGTAGGGCTTGCCCTGGCTGTCGAACTTGGCCAGCGTCAGCGAGCGGCTTTCCAGCACCGCCGAATGCAGCCGGGCCAGCGTCTGGAAATAGCTCTCGTCGGGAATCCAGACGCCACGGAAGAAGCGGTCGTATTCGTGCCGGCGCGGATCGGTGAGGATCGCCTCCAGTGTGCGCCGGGTCAGGCACCACCACTGGCTGCCCAGATGCGGGTTCAGCCCCTTGGGCAGCCGCCGCCGCAGGCCCAGCCGGCGCTGCAACTCCACCAGCCGGTCGAACCAGCGCCGGTTGCGCCGCCAGCCGACCGGGAAGTGGAACTGGAACCGCTCGACCCCCAGACCGCCGATCACCCAGCCGGAATCGGCGGCGGTGACGCTTTCGATATAGTCGCGCTCGGGGCTCTGGCCGAGATAGGCGATCAGCTCCGACACCGGGCGCAGCGGCAGGCAGGAGCCGGAGACCAGCAGCACATGGGTCACGTCGGGAAAGGCGCCGAGCAGCGCCTGCACGGCGTCGAGGGTCGCCTGCACCAGCGAGAAGGTGCCCCATTCGCAATGCCGGCGCGGGGTCCAGATCACATCGGGCAGCGGCGCCAGCGTCTCGCGCATGCGGCGCATCTCGGCACCGGGGGCGCGGCGGTCGACATGCACCGCCAGCGCCGCGCCGCCCTCGACCCAGCGGCGGGCGAGGCCGGCGGCGATGTTCAGCTCGGTATGGCACAGCATCACCACGCCGAGGCGAACCGGCGTTGCCCTGCCCGGCTCGGCCGCGCGCGGCCAGTCCCAGGCCCGGCGCCGGTCCGGCGGCGGCTCGTCGTCGCGCGCCGGCCTCATGCCCAGTTCCCCCGCGAGATCAGCCCGATCTCCTCCAGCTGCCGCCAGTCGCGGAACTCCTGCGAATGCGGGGTCCACAGGTCCACGTCCTGGGTCAGTCCGGCGTGATAGGCCTTGTATTCGTGGCTGTCGGAATAGTGCTGGCGGCGGTCCAGCTCCTCGGCGGACTTGTCGGCGAAGGTGGACAGGAACTTGGCGTGCAGCAGGCAGCCCGAGGCCTTCTCGCCCCCCTTGGCGTCATAGACCAGGTTGAGCGAGCGCGGCAGCAGCATGTGGGTCGAGCTGAGATAGGCATAGGAGCGGTGCCAATGCACCAGCGGGATCTTGTTCAGCGCCGGCGCCTTCATCGGCTCGCCCGGAAAGAAGCTGCGCGCCCGCGGCCCGCCCTGAATCCACAGATTGCCCAGCCGGCCGTTCTTGCGGATCGTGTAATTGGCCGGGTCGAACCAGCGCGCGATCTCCATCGGGTTCTGGCCCTCGCGATAGGCGGGCTGGGCGTCCAGCGGTCCCTGCGGATACACGTCGATCAGCATGGCCGAGAACGAGCGCAGCGCCGAGGCCTCCAGCCAGTCGGTCAGCGCCCGCAGCGGCCTTGTGTCGCAATGCGGATAGATCAGGAACTCGTCGGGATCGACGGTCAGGCACCAGTGCCCGTGCCCGATGCGTCGGTGCAGCAGGGTCAGCCAGTCCATGCCGAAGCGCGAGGCCTTGTAGCTGGCACGGGTCTGCCAGATCGACACGTCGGGCTGGGCGCGCAGATATTCGGCGCCGCCATCCTCCGAGCCATTGTCGACCACCAGGAAATGGTCGATACCGATGCGGCGGTAATAGTCGAGGAAATAGGGCAGGCGCAGCTTTTCGTTGCGCAGGGTGACGAAGGCCAGCAGGTCGCCGGGGCGGATGGAGCGCGAGCGGTCGGCCAGCACGGTCAGCTGGCGGCCCCGACGCACGGCGCGGGCCAGCAGGTACTGGCGCATGGCCCGCAGCCGGGTCGCGGAGAAATTTCGTGCCAGCAATCCGCCCACGCCGCCAACCCTCCGTTCAGAGGGCGGCCAGCGACCCCAGAACCATCCGAAAATGATCGTCCCACCCCGGCACCGCCGCCGGGGTCCGCCGAGACCGCGGCGATTGCGCCAGACACGCCACGGCCTCCGCCCAGGGACCGGGATCGTTCGGCAGATACGTTACGTAATTTCCTAGCAATTCACGGGTGGAATGCAAGTCCAGCGCCAGGATCGGCAGCCCGCGCGCCGCGGCCTCGGTCAGCGGCAGGCCGAAGCCTTCGGCCAGGCTGGGAAACAGCAGCGCCTGCGCCCCCTCCATCAGCGCGGCGACGGCGCCGTCCGTGAGGTCCGCGGCCTCGATGACCGGGCCGCCTTCCGGCAGCGCGTCGAGGCGGGCGAACACATCCGCGTTCAGCCAGCCCCGGCGCCCGGCGATGACCAGATGCGGCGGGTCAGTATCGGGCAGCCGCGCCCAGGCATCCAGCAGCAGGGCATGGTTCTTGCGCGGCTCGATGGTGCCGAGGGTCAGGAAATAGGGCTGTCCGGGAACGGGTTGCGCCGGGTCGGGCATGGCGAGGCCGGTGCCGATGGGGACCACGGCGATCGGCGCCTTTCGCGGCAGGTCCAGCGCCTCGCGCCATGCGGCCAGCCGGGCGGCGGTGGCGCCCGAGACCGCCAGCAGCCGGTCGGCATGGGTGCAGGCCGCCGCCAGCCGGGCGCGAAAGGCCGCATCCTGTCCGGGCCGGGTCCATTGCGGGAAATCGAGGGGGATAGTGTCGTGGATCAGCACCGCCTTGCGCAGCGGCAGCGCCGCCAGCAGGCTGTCGGTCAGGTTGCTGTGGCCGGTGTTCAGATAGACGGCATGGTCCGGCACCCCGGCGCGACCTAGCGCCCACGCCAAGCCCTGCCCCTGCCTTCCGGCCCGGGCCAGCGCCGCACGGGCCAGCCGCCACTCGCGCCGCAGGCGGGCAAGCCGGCCCGCACCGGCGCCGGCGCGGGGCGGCCCCGCCGCCTCGCCGCGGCCATCGGCGGCCAGCCCCAGCGCCGAAAGGATCGCCGCGCCCGCCGCCGCCGGCAGGATCAGCTGCCCCAGCCGGGTCCGGCACAGCAGCCGGGTGCGATGGTCGTGCAGCAGATGCCCCAGCCAGGCGGCCTCCACCCGGTCGATGCCGGTCGGATGGCCGCGGCCGATGCGCGAGACCAGTCGCGTCACGTCGAGCAGGATCGGCGGCGCGGCGCCGGCGGCGGGGTCAGCCGACTTCGCCATAGCCGCCGGTCTGGTGCCAGCGCCAGGCATCGCGGATCATCTGCTCCAGCGTCGAGCGCTCGGCCCGCCAGCCCAGCACCGCCGCGGCGCGGGCGCTGCCCGAGACCAGCCGCACCGCGTCGCCGGCCCGCCGCGCGCCCACCTGCACCGGCACCGGGCGATTGGTGGTGCGCGCCGCCGCGTCGATCACCTCGCGCACCGAGAACCCGCTGCCGGTACCCAGACAGAACACCTCCGCCCCGCCGGTCCGGTCCGGCCGCGCCAGCAGGTGGCGCAGGCCCAGCAGATGCGCCTCGGCCAGATCCATCACATGCACATAGTCGCGGATGCAGGTGCCGTCCGGGGTCGGATAATCCTCGCCGAAGATGGTCAGCGCCGGGCGCCTGCCCTCGATGGCATCGAGGATCAGCGGCACCAGATGCGTCTCCGGCACATGGCATTCGCCGATCTCGGCCTCCGGGTCGGCGCCGGCGACGTTGAAATAGCGGAAGATCACGCTGCGCAGCCCGTGCGCGGCGCCGAAATCGCGCAGGATGTCCTCGATGGCGCGCTTGGAGGCGCCATAGGCGTTCAGCGGCTGCTGGGGCGTGGCCTCGTCCAGCACCACGCCGTCATGGTCGCCATAGGTGGCGCAAGTCGAGCTGAACACGAAATCCAGGCAGCCCGCCGCCACCGCCGCCTCGATCAGGGTCAGCGAGGCACAGACATTGCCACGCCAGTAGCGGCCGGGCTGGCCCATCGCCTCGCCAACCTGCGACAGCGCCGCGAAATGCATCACCGCCACCGGCCGGTGCAGGGCAAAGACCGTATCCAGCCGGGCGCGGTCGGCCAGGTCGCCTTGCTCGAACGGGCCGAAACGCACCGCCTCGCGCCAGCCGGTCGAGAGGTTGTCATAGGTCACCGGCACGAACCCGGCCGCGGCCAGCACCTTGCAGGCATGGGCGCCGATATAGCCGGCGCCCCCGGTGACCAGGATGCGGTCGGCCATGCCCTATTCGGCCGCCATGCGGCTGGCCATCAGGTCGGTCAGATAGGCCGAGAATTCGTCCCGCAACTCCTCGCGCGCCAGGCCGAAGGCCACCGTCGCCTGCAGGAAGCCGGCCTTGGAGCCGCAATCGTAACGCTCGCCGCGAAAGCGCAGGCCATAGACGCCGCGGCCGGAGGCGATCTCATCGGCGATGGCGTCGGTCAGCTGGATCTCGCCGCCGGCACCCTCGCGCAGCCGGCCCAGATGCTTCATCACCGTCGGCGCCAGGATATAGCGGCCGATCACCGCCAGGTTCGAGGGCGCCTGATCCGCCGGCGGCTTTTCCACCATGCCGCGCACCTTGACCAGCGCGCCCATGTCCTCCTCGACATCCAGAACGCCATAGGAGGAAACCTGGCTGCGCGGCACCTCCATGGTGGCGACGATCGAGCCGCCGGTCTCGGCATGGGCCTCGATCATCTGCTGGAGGCAGGGGGGCTCGCCCTTGATCACGTCGTCGGTCAGGATGACGGCGAAGGGCTCGTTATGGATCAGCCGGCGGGCGCACCAGACGGCATGGCCGAGGCCCATGGCCTTGTGCTGGCGGATATAGGCGATGGCGCCCGATTCCATGTTGGTGGCGCGCAGCTGGGCCAGAAGTTCGGTCTTGCCGCGCTTCTTCAGCGCGCTTTCCAGCTCGTGCGCGTGGTCGAAATAGTCCTCCAGCGCGCCCTTGCCGCGCGAGGTGACGAAGATGAATTCCTGGATGCCGGCGGCACGCGCCTCGTCGATGGCGTACTGGATCAGCGGCCGGTCCACCAGGGTCATGATTTCCTTGGGGATGCTCTTGGTCGCGGGCAGGAATCGCGTGCCCAGGCCCGCCACAGGGAACACGGCTTTGGTAATCTTCCGAGGCATTCGTTCGCTCCTCCCCGAGCATATGGGGGTTCGTTCAAGTCTTCAACATTTCACCGCCTGCCACCAGCCCCGGCGGGCCGCAAGGTCAAGGCGGCGTTTCCTCGCCGCGCGTGGCGGCCCAGCACCGGGCCAGATCCCGGTCGCGCGCGGCCCGGCGGCGGGGCACGACCCAGGACTCGCCGGCCCGGCCCGGCCCCCAGAGGCCGCCGCACCGTTCCCACCAGCCGCCGGCCACCAGCCGCTCGCGATGCGGCAGGAAGCTGGGCGACCACAGCATCAGGCTGACCACCGCCCCTTCCGAGGCGGCGGCCGCGGCCAGACCGCGCAGGCGCCGAGCCTGCCAATGCCAGCCCGCAAGGATCCGATGCGGGCGGACCTGTGTGACAACGGGCGAAAAGCCGGTTGGGGTCCCGGGAAAATCATGGGCAACCGGTTCGATGGCCGTCAGCGCCTCGCCCTCGGCCAGCCCGGCCTCCAGCGTCGCCATGACCCGGGGCAGGTGGAACGGGTCCAGCCGCCCGGCCAGCATCGCCCGCAGCAGCCGCGCCCGCTGGCGTCCGCGCAGCCGGTCCTGCCAGCCCGGGCTGGCGCCGTGGCGGCGGGCAAAGAGCGCCTCCGAGCGGCCCACGGCGGCCAGGCTGACCGGCACACCGCCGCGGCGGGTGGTGCCGGCGGCGGCGGCATGGGTGACCTGCGCCCGCGGCACGAAGGCCGTCGCCCTGCGCGGAAATGTCGCAGCCAGACGGAGGTTCAGATCGCTCTCGTCCAGGTGGAATGCGAACAACGGATCGAATCCGCCCACCGCCACGAGTGATTCGCGACGGAAGGCGCAATTCGTGCCGATGGTCGAAAGGGTTGCGCCGGGCTCGGCCAGCCAGAGCCGCGCCGAATCCTCAACCAGTGGTTGCGGGCCATCGGCGGTCAGCCATTCCGCCCGCGCCTGCCAATGCACCCCGTCCCGGCCCCGAACCGGCCCAGTGGCGGCGATCACCTGCGGGTCGCGGAAGGCCGCGGCCAGCGCCGAGGCCCAGCAGGGTTCCGCCACCGCATCGTCGTCGATGAAGGCCACAACCCGGCCCGCCGCCTGCTCGATGCCCAGATTGCGGGCCATGGCCAGGTTGGGGCGGTCGAATTCCACCCGTTTCAGCGGCAGGTCCGGGCGCACCGCCAGCCCCTCGGCATCCGAGACCAGCACGATCTCCAGCCGCGGATGGTCCTGCAACATCAGCGCCGCGAGGCAGCGCGCCAGCAGATGCGGCCGGCCGCGGCTGGCCACGACGACGCTGAGCGCCAGGCTCAATCCTCACCCAGCGCGGCCAGCATCGCCTCGATCCGCGGCACGTCGGAGGGGTTGTTCAGCTCCCAGAACGGACGGCCGCGCGATTCCACCTCGACGCAGCGCACACGGCGCCCCTGTTCGAGGAAGCGCAGCTGCTCCAGCCCCTCCAGCCGCTCCAGCACCCCCTCCGGCGCCGCGGCATAGGCGGCCAGCGCCTCCGGCCGATAGGCATAGACACCGACATGGTGAAAGACCGGGGTGGGATCGTCGGGGCCGAAGCTGCCGGCGGCGAAGGGGATGACTTCCTTGGAGAAATACAGCGCCTGATGGTCGGCGCCGAATACCGCCGTGGTGCCGCCAACCCGACCCGCGGCGCGGTCGGCCAGCAGGTCGGCGCGCATCCGCCCCGAGCAGCGCAGCACCGGCGTGGCGCAGGCGGCCGAAGGGTCGGCGCGCAGACCCTCGACCAGCGCCTCGATGAACCAGGCGGGCGTCAGCGGCGCATCGCCCTGGAGGTTGACCACGATCCCGGGATCCAGCGCCATGACCTCCAGCACCTCGGCGCAGCGCTCGGTGCCGTTGCGCGGCCGGTCGGAGGTCATCGCCACCTCGGCCCCGAAAGCCTCGGCATGGTCGCGGATGCGGGCATCCTCGGTGGCGACGATCACCCGGTCGATGCCGGGGACGGCGCGGGCGGCGTCCCAGCTGCGCCGGATCAGGCTGCGCGCCTGGCCCGAGGCGCCGCGCAGTTCCGCCAGCGGCTTGCCGGGATAGCGGGTCGAGGCATAGCGGGCGGGAATGATGATGGTGACGGACATCTACTCGCTCACCAGCAGCACGCCGGGCGCATAGGCGATGAAGAAGGGGTTGCCGTAGCCCGGCTTGCCATAGCGCAGCGGCGCCTGGTCGTCGAAGCCGACCACCCGGCCGCCGGCCCCGCGCAGCACGGCATCGCCGGCGGCGGTGTCCCATTCCATCGTGCGGCCCAGGCGCGGATACAGATCGGCCTCGCCCGTCGCCACCAGACAGAATTTCAGCGAACTGCCGGCCGAGGTCATGTCGCGGACATTGTAGCGGCCGATATAGTCGTCGGTGGCCTGGTCGCGATGCGATTTCGAGGCCACCACCATCAGCCCGCGATTGTCGGGCATCGGGTTGACGCCGATCGGGCGGGTCTGGCCGGGCTGGTCGCCGAAGGGCGCCAGTTCCTCGACGCTGCGGCCGTCGGCGGTGGTATAGAAAAGCCGCTGCCGCGCCGGGGCATAGACCACGCCGCGCAGCGGCACGCCGTTCTCGACATAGGCGATGTTGACGGTGAAGTCGCCGCGGCGCTGGACGAATTCCTTGGTGCCGTCCAGCGGATCGACGATCAGGAAGCGGTCCGGGGCGGTGCCGGCATGGGTGGCGGCCTGCTCCTCGGTCACCAGCGCGACATCGGGAAAGGCGGCGCGCAGCCCGGCCGCGATCAGCGCGTCGGCCACCTCGTCGGCCTCGGTCACCGGCGAGGCGTCGGCCTTGGCGCGCACGGCGAAATCGGGGGCGGCATAGATCTCCATGATCCGGGCACCGGCCTCGATGGCAAGGCGCCGCATTTCGGCGGTGAGGCGTTCGAAGTCCATTCCTACCTCGTCATCACAAGGCTGCGTCTTCCTTGATCGCAACGCTTGGCCCATTTATGCTGTTCCGCAGGTGGCAGGGCAAGGCCCCGCTCCGGGACCGGCTGCCGCACCCGCCATGGCGCGGGGGCGATGGCCGCGCGGCCGCCAGACCGTTGCCGGGGCCGCGCCGGCCCGAACCAGACCGCCACAGCAGGAATGCGCCCCGATGATCTTCACCCCGCGCCAGAACCGCAACATGCTGGAAGCGGCGCTGGCCCAGCTGATGCTGATCTATCACCAGACGGTGTTCAACCTGCGTCGCGGCCATCGCAACGCCATCGTCGGCCTGGCGCTGACGGTGCTGCAATCCATGATGATGATCGCCGCCTTCATGGTGCTGTTCCTGTTCATGGGGCTGCGCTCGTCACCGGTGCGGGGGGATTTCCTGATCTTCATGATGTCGGGGATCTTCCTCTACATGACCCATATCCAGGCCATCTCGGCCGTGGCGATGAGCGGCCGGCAGGCCAAGACCATGTCGCTGCACGGGCCGATGACCTCGGCGGTGGCGATCAGCGCCGGGGCGCTGGCGGTCCTCTACCGGCAGACGCTGGCCTCGCTGGTGATCCTGTCGGCCTATTACGTCTATCAGCCGTTCACGCTGGAATATCCGCTGGGCTGCGTGAAGATGTTCCTGCTGGCTTGGGGGGTGGGCGTCGCCATCGGTCTGGTGATCCTGGCGGCGCGGCCCTGGGCGCCCGATGCGGCGACCATGGCGATGACCGTCTTCCAGCGCGCCAACATGGTGTTCTCCGGCAAGATGTTCCTGGCCAACCTGATGCCCAGCTTCATGCTGCCGATGTTCTCGTGGAATCCGCTGTTCCACATCATCGACCAGAGCCGCGGCTATGCCTTCGTCAACTACACCCCCATGCGCACCAGCCTGACCTATCCCTTCTATGCGATGCTGGTCATCGCCATGCTGGGGCTGATCCTGGAATTCGTCACCCGCAAGCACGAATCGCTCAGCTGGTCGGCCGGGCACTGACGCGGCTGGGCGCCCGGTCGCGGCCCGCACGGGCCCCGGGGCGCCACGAAGGGGCGAAAATTGCGCGCCTCATCCGCCCTCGACGCGCTTGCAGCGTGAAAATGCCCTTCCTATATACCCCCCGAAGCCAGGCGCGCCGACCGCAGACCCGCCTGGCGCCGACAGTATTTCAACCCAGGGATCGGGCCGCGGAGGCCGCAACGGGTCCGCAAAGCCGATACGCCGCAAGAAAGGTTACAATCCATGTCCAAGATCATCGGGATCGACCTCGGCACCACCAACAGCTGCATCGCCATCATGGATGGCAGCCAGCCCAAGGTGATCGAGAATGCCGAGGGCACCCGCACCACGCCCTCGATCGTCGCCTTCACCGACAGCGAGCGTCTGGTCGGCCAGCCCGCCAAGCGCCAGGCCGTGACCAACCCGGAAAACACCATCTTCGCCGTCAAGCGCCTGATCGGCCGCCGCGTCACCGATGCCGAGGTGCAGAAGGACAAGGACCTGGTCCCCTACAAGATCGTGGACGGCGGCAACGGTGACGCCTGGGTCGAGGTGCGCGGCGAAAAGTTCAGCCCCGCCCAGATCAGCGCCATGATCCTGCAGAAGATGAAGGAAACCGCCGAAGCCTATCTGGGCGAGACGGTGACCGAGGCCGTGATCACCGTTCCGGCCTATTTCAACGACGCCCAGCGCCAGGCCACCAAGGACGCGGGCAAGATCGCCGGCCTCGATGTCAAGCGCATCATCAACGAGCCGACGGCGGCCGCGCTGGCCTATGGCCTCGACAAGAAGGACACCAAGACCATCGCGGTCTATGACCTCGGCGGCGGCACCTTCGACATCACCATCCTGGAAATCGACGACGGGCTGTTCGAGGTGAAATCGACCAACGGGGACACGTTCCTCGGCGGCGAGGACTTCGACATGCGCATCGTCAACTATCTGGCCGACGAGTTCAAAAAGGAACACGGCGTCGACCTGACCAAGGACAAGATGGCCCTGCAGCGGCTGAAGGAAGCCGCCGAGAAGGCCAAGATCGAACTGTCCAGCGCCAGCCAGACCGAGATCAACCAGCCCTTCATCAGCATGGACAAGAACAGCGGCACCCCGCTGCACATGGTGATGAAGCTGACCCGCGCCAAGCTGGAAAGCCTGGTGGCCGACCTGATCAAGCGCACGATGAAGCCGGTGCAGGAGGCGCTGAAGGATGCCGGCCTGTCCAAGGGCGACATCGACGAGGTGGTTCTGGTCGGCGGCATGACCCGCATGCCCAAGGTCATCGAGGAGGTCACCGGCTTCTTCGGCAAGGAGCCCCACAAGGGCGTCAACCCCGACGAGGTGGTGGCGCTGGGCGCGGCCATCCAGGCCGGCGTTCTGCAGGGTGACGTGAAGGACGTGGTGCTGCTGGACGTGACGCCGCTGTCGCTGGGCATCGAGACGCTGGGCGGCGTGTTCACCCGGCTGATCGACCGCAACACCACCATCCCGACCAAGAAATCGCAGGTCTTCTCGACCGCCGAGGACAACCAGAACGCGGTCACCATCCGTGTCTTCCAGGGCGAGCGCGAGATGGCGGCCGACAACAAGCTGCTGGCGCAGTTCAACCTCGAGGACATCCCCCCGGCGCCGCGCGGCCTGCCGCAGATCGAGGTGACCTTCGACATCGACGCCAACGGCATCGTCTCGGTCAGCGCCCGCGACAAGGGCACCGGCAAGGAGCAGAAGGTCACCATCCAGGCCTCCGGCGGCCTCTCGGATGCCGAGATCGAGAAGATGGTCCGCGACGCCGAGGCCAATGCCGAGGCCGACAAGTCTCGCCGCGAGCTGGTCGAGCTGCGCAACCAGGCCGAAAGCCTGATCCACAGCACCCGTAAGTCGCTGGACGAGCATGGCGACAAGGTTGACGGCTCGACCGTCGAGGCGATCGAGCTGGCCGTCGGCGCGCTGGAGGAGGCCGTCAAGTCCGAGGATGCCGGCAAGATCCGCGGCGCCATCCAGAACGTGATGGACGCCTCGATGAAGCTGGGCGAGGCCATCTACAAGGCCAGCCAGACCGAGGGCGCCGCGGCCGACGAAGACCGCGAGGCCGGGCCGCGCAGCGTGGATGACGACATCGTCGACGCCGATTTCGAGGATCTGGGCGAAGACAAGCGCCGGTAACGGCGCGGGGATCGGGGGCCGGCTCGCATTCGCGGGCCGGTCCTCTCTTTGACGGAAGGGCACGGGGCGCAGGATCGGCCCTGCTGGCGCCCAGGGGCGCAAGGATGGACGGATGATGTCGAAACGGGATTTCTACGAGGTTCTGGAGGTCTCCCGCAGCGCCTCCGCCGAGGAGATCAAGCGGGCCTATCGCAAGAAGGCCAAGCAACTGCATCCCGACCACAACCCGGACTGCACCCGGTCCGAGGCGGAATTCAAGGCGGTGAACGAGGCTTACGAATGCCTCAAGGACCCGCAGCGCAAGGCGGCCTATGACCGCTTCGGCCATGCCGCCTTCGAGAATGGCGGCTTTGGCGGCGGGCGCTCGGCCGGCGGCCATGGCGATTTCGGCGCCGCCTTTGCCGATGTGTTCGAGGACCTGTTCGGCGACATGATGGGCCGGCGCGGCGGTGGCGGCCCCCGCTCGCGTGCCAGCCGCGGCCAGGACCTGCGCTATGACCTGTCGGTTTCGCTGGAGGAGGCCTTCGTCGGCCTGCGCAAGACCATCGACCTGCCCGGCTCGGCCCCCTGCGACGCCTGCAACGGCACCGGCGCCGAGGGCGCGACCGAGCCGGTGACCTGCCCGACCTGCGCCGGCATGGGCAAGGTGCGCGCCCAGCAGGGCTTCTTCGCGGTCGAGCGCACCTGCCCGACCTGCGCCGGCCAGGGCCAGATCATCAAGAATCCCTGCAAGTCCTGCGGCGGCCAGGGCCGGGTCGAGAAGGAGCGTACGCTCTCGATCAACATCCCGGCCGGGGTGGAGACCGGCACCCGCATCCGTTTGGCCGGCGAGGGCGAGGCCGGGCTGCGCGGCGGGCCGCCCGGCGACCTCTACATCTTCGTCGAGGTGCGCGAGCATCCGATCTTCATCCGCGACGGCAAGATGCTGGCCTGCCGGGTGCCGGTCAGCATGTCCACCGCCGCGCTGGGCGGCGAGATCGAGGTGCCGACCATCGATGGCGGCCGCTCGCGCGTCAAGGTGCCGGCGGGCAGCCAGTCGGGCCGGCAGATGCGCCTGCGCGGCAAGGGCATGCCGCCCTTGCGCCACGGCGCCGGCCTGACTGCCGAACCGGGCGACATGCTGATCGAGCTGACCGTGGAAACCCCGGTCAACCTGACCGCGCGGCAAAAGGAGCTGCTGCGCGAATTCGACCAGATCCAGGCCGACAACAGCCCCAACAGCCAGAGCTTCTTTCGCAAGGTGCGCGAGTTCTGGGAGGGCATGACCGGCTGATTCGACCCCGGCCCCCCGGCCGGCGTTAGGGATTTGTTTACCGGCGCCGTGCCAGCCTGCCGGCATGGACCCGAATCGCATCCTCTCCGAGGCCCCGCTGCCGCTGTTCTCCGGCCCGGCCACGCCCGTGGCCGGCGACGAGGCCGCGCCGCTGCCATTGCCGCAGGGCCGGGCGCGGCTGCCTTCCTATATCGCCGATCACCGCGCCCGGCTGCGCGAGCGCTTCATGCAGGGCGGCGCCGGGGCGCTGCCGGATTACGAGATGCTGGAACTGGTGCTGTTCCGCGCCATCCCCCGCCAGGACGTGAAGCCGCTGGCCCGCCGGTTGCTGGACCGGTTCGGCGATTTCAACCGGGTGCTGTCGGCCTCGCCCGCCCGTCTGACCGAGGTCGAGGGCGTCGGCCCGGCGGTGATCTGCGAGCTGATGATCGTCGCCGCCGCCGCCCGGCGGCTGGCGCGGGCGCGGGTGATGCAGCGGCCGGTGCTGTCCTCCTGGAATGCGCTGCTGGACTATTGCCACACCGCGATGGCACATGGCGAGGTCGAGCAGTTCCGCTGCCTCTATCTCGACCGCAAGAACGTGCTGATCGCCGACGAGGAGCTGGCGCGCGGCACCGTCGACCATGTGCCGGTCTATCCGCGCGAAGTCATGCGCCGGGCGCTGGAGCTGAACGCCAGCGCCCTGATTCTGGTGCATAACCACCCCTCCGGCGATCCGACGCCCAGCGAGGCCGATATCGGCATGACCGCCCGCATCGCCGGCGCGGCGGCGGTGCTGGGCATCGCCGTCCACGACCATCTGGTGATCGGCAAGGGCCGCGAAACCAGCTTTCGCGCCAGCGGCCTGCTGTGAGCCGCCGGCCGGCGGCCCCGGCCGCAGCGGCGCGACCCCCGCGCATCACCCGCCCGGAAAATGGCGCAGGCGCGGCGTTTTGCGCACTTTCGGGCCGGTCGGGGTGCTGGACTGACGCTTTCTTGAACGCTACAACGCCTTCGGAAGGGTCGCACAATCCGCGGCCCGGTTTGTCGTATCGGCCCGCCCGGCCGCACCCGAACTGGAGTAACAACCCGTGCCCAACGTAGAAGAACACGCAGGCGGCCGGCCCATCGGCCACGGGACCGGCGCCGATGGCCAGTATGAGGCCACGCGCCGCGATTTTCTGTATTATGCAACCGCCGGTGCCGGCGCCGTCGCAGCCGGCGCCGCCGGCTGGGCCCTGATCGACCAGATGAATCCCTCGGCCGACGTGCAGGCGCTGGCCTCGATCCAGGTCGATGTCAGCAGCGTCGAGACCGGTACGCAGCTGACGGTGAAGTGGCTGGGCAAGCCCGTCTTCATCCGCCGCCGCGCCGAGAAGGAGATCGAGGAGGGCCGCGCCGTCTCGCTGGGCGAGCTGATCGACCAGAATGCCGAGAACGCCAACAAGCCCGGCGAACCGGCCACGGACGAGAACCGCACCCTCGACGAGGCCGGCGAATGGCTGGTGATGATCGGGGTCTGCACGCATCTGGGCTGCGTGCCGATCGGCGACGGGGCGGGCGACTATGACGGCTGGTTCTGCCCCTGCCACGGCAGCCATTACGACACCGCGGGCCGCATCCGCCGGGGTCCGGCGCCGCAAAACCTGCATATTCCGGTCGCGTCCTTCGTGGACGACACCACCATCAAGCTGGGCTGAGGAGGCAAGCATGTCGGGCATTCCCCACGACCATTACGAGCCCCGCACCGGCTTCGAGCGCTGGCTGCACCGCCGTCTGCCGGTGGTGTCGCTGGTCTATGACACCCTGATGATCCCCACCCCCCGCAACCTGAACTGGATGTGGATCTGGGGCATCGTGCTGGCCTTCTGCCTGGTGCTGATGATCGCCACCGGCGTCGTCCTGGCCATGCATTACGCCGCCAACAGCGAGATCGCCTTCGCCCGCGTCGAGCATATCATGCGCAACGTGAACGGCGGCTACCTGCTGCGCTACCTGCATGCGAACGGCGCCTCGCTGTTCTTCTTCGCGGTCTATCTGCACATTTTCCGTGGCCTCTATTACGGCTCCTACAAGGCACCGCGCGAGGTCACCTGGATCGTCGGCA
>JBEBVF010000065.1:0-16515 GCA_040392885.1 Paracoccus sp. (in: a-proteobacteria)
CCTACTCCCCGAACAGCGCCAGTTGCCGCGGGTCGTCGTTGCGCTGTTCGAAGCCGGAAAGCGTCACGCCGATCAGACGGATGCCGCGCGGGTCGGGCAGGATGGTGGCGATCATCGTGCAGGCGATGGCATGCAGCTCGACCTCCGAGCCCACCGCATGCGGCAGCGTATGGGCGCGGGTGACGGTCTGGAAATCGCCATAGCGCGCCTTCAGCGTCACGCAGCGGCCCTGCAGACCGGCGCGCTCGACCGCCCGCCAGACCCGCGCCGAGAGCGGCGCCAGCCGCCGCCCGGCCTCGGCGCCGTCGCGCAAATCGTCGGCGAAGGTGGTCTCGGCGCCGATGGACTTGCGCTCGCGGTCGGGGCGGACCTCGCGCGGGTCCAGCGCCCGGCTGATGCGCCAGAAATGCGCCCCGGCCTTGCCGAAGGCGCGCAGCAGCTCGACCTGCTCCATGGCGCGCAGGTCGGCGCCGGTATGGATGCCCATGCGCGCCATCCGCGCCACCGTGGCCGGGCCGATGCCGTGGAACCGCCCCACCGGCAATTCGCTGACGAAATCCGGGCCCTCCGCCGGGGTGATCACGAAGATCCCGTCCGGCTTGCGCTGGTCGGAGGCCAGTTTCGCCAGGAACTTGTTGTAGCTGACCCCGGCCGAGGCGGTCAGGCCGCGGCCGTTCTGCTCGGTCTCGGCGCGGATGCGGGCGCGGATCTCCTGCGCGATGGCGGTGGCGGTGCGGCCGGCGAGGTGGTCGGTCACGTCCAGATAGGCCTCGTCCAGCGACAGCGGCTCGATCAGCGGCGTGTAGTCGGCGAAGATCGCGTGGATCTGGCGCGAGACCGCGCGATAGATCTCGAACCGGGCCGGGACGAAGACCAGATCCGGGCACAGCCGCCGCGCCCGGACCGAGGGCATGGCGCTGCGCACCCCGAAGGCGCGGGCCTCGTAGCTGGCGGCGGCGACCACGCCGCGCGGCCCGTCATGGCCCACCGCCAGCGGCCGGCCGCGCAGGGACGCATCGTCGCGCTGCTCGACCGAGGCATAGAAGGCATCCATGTCGACATGGATGATGCGCCGGACCGGGGGTTCCTCGGGCGCCTGCATCGGGCATCAGCCCGGCTCTGTGCCGGCCTGCGGCGCCTCGGCGGTCACCGGGATGCCGGCGGCCTCCATCCCCGGCCCGATGCGGTCGAAGCGCAGCCAGGCGATGGCCCGGCCACCGGACTGGGTCAGCACCTGCCCGACCTCGCGCCCGTCGCGGGTGACCGGGGTGCCGGGGGGGACGGCGCCGTCCAGTTGCGCGGCGACCAGCCCCTTGCGCAGCACGGTCTTGTGGCGCATCCGCGCGGTGACCTCCTGCCCGACATAGCAGCCCTTGCGGAAATCGACACCGTTGAGGCGGTCGAAGCCGGCTTCGAGGATGTAGCTGTCATTGGCCACCAGCTCGATCCCCGATTCGGGCACCAGCAGCCGCACCCGCAGCGCGTCCCAGTCGGTGCCGTCATCCTCCGGCAGGTCGGTGCCGTAGAGGCGCCAGCCGAGTTCGGGGTGGCGGGGATCGGGCAGCGCGCCGGCGGGCGCCGGGCCGGTGCCGCGGGCGACCCCGATCGCCGGCCGGCCCAGCTCGACCCGGGCGCGCAGCTTGTACAGGCCCAGCCGGCGGGTCAGGTCGTCGGCTTGCGCCTCGGGCACGTCCAGCAGATAGCCATCCGGCCAGCGGGTGACGAAGAAATCCGCCAGATACTTGCCCTGCGGCGTCAGCAGCGCCGCCCAGGCGATGCCGGCGCGGTCCACCCTGCCGATGTCGTTGGTGACCAGCCCCTGCAGAAAGCTGCGCGCATCGGGGCCGGTGACGGAAATGAGCCTGCGTTCCATGGCGCCAAGATGCGGCCTCCGCGGCGGCGGCGCAAGGGGGAGGTCCCGGCGGGAGGCCTGCCGTGCGGGCGGGCAGTTTGCAGGCGCGTGGGTGGTGCTTGGGGCGGACGCGGTGCGGGGCTCCCGTGGTGCTTGGGGCTGTCGCGCTGCGGCGGCTGCCGTGGTGCATACGGGCCGCCGTGGTGTTGGGAGCGGACGCTGCGCGCGGTTTGCCGGGGTGCGGGACAGGTGCGCGCAGGTGCCATGCCGGTATTACGATGTGGAGCGGAGCGGATGGCGGGCGGCGCCCGCCGCAGAACGCCCGGCCTTCTGCAGGGGACCGGTGGCGGCACGCGGGAGAACGTGACGGTCGGCGGGCCGGACGCGACCAGGATCGCCCGTTCCCCGAGGCGCGGCGCGGGTTGCCCGACTTGCCCACCCCCCTCCGACTCCCTTGGGTCTGCGGGCATGGACAAGTCTGCGTGGTCGGGACGGTCGGGCGGCGCTTACGCCTGCCCGTCATCGCCGAACTGCATCGCCACCAGCCGCGCATAGGCACCGCCCCGGGCCATCAGCTCGGCATGGGTGCCCTCCTCGACGGCGCGGCCGGCCTCGATCACCACGATGCGGTCGGCATTCCGGACCGTGGACAGCCGGTGCGCGATCACCAGCGTCGTGCGGCCCTCGGAAAGCTGGTCCAGTGCCTGCTGCACCAGCCGCTCGGAGGCGGTGTCCAGCGCCGAAGTGGCCTCGTCCAGCAGCAGGATCGGCGCATCGCGCACCAGGGCGCGGGCGATGGCGACGCGCTGGCGCTGGCCGCCCGACAGCGCCTGGCCGCGCGGACCGGCGCGGGTCTCCAGCCCCTGCGGCAGCATGTCGGCGAATTCGGCGACATGCGCGGCCAGCGTGGCGGCGCGCAGGCGCGCGGGGTCGATGTCGCGGCCGGGGGCGATGTTCTCGCGCAGGGTCTCGTCGAACAGGGCCGAATCCTGCAACACCGCCGAGAACTGGTCGCGCAGCGTGGCGAGGTCGTAATCCTGCACCGGCACCCCACCCAGCAGCACCTGCCCCGAATCGGCGTCGACGATGCGGGTGAGCAGGTTGAACACCGTGGTCTTGCCCGCGCCCGACGGCCCGACCAGCGCCGTGGTCCGGCCGGCCTCGGCCCGCAGGCTCAGCCCGCGCAGCACCTCGTGCCCGTCATAGGCCAGCCGCACGTCGCGCAGCTCGATCGACAGATCCTCGGGCGGTGCCCGGCGCGGGCCGGAGCGGATGCTCGGCCGCATGTCCAGCACCGCATAGATGCGTTCGAGGCTGGTCGCCGCCGTCTGCCAGGTGCCGGCCAGCCCGCCCAGCCGGCGCAGCGGCTGGAAGGCCAGCGACAGTGCGGTGAAGAAGGACATGAACTCGCCCACCGTGCGCTCGCCCCTCGTGACCTGGGCGCCGCCCAGCGCCAGCACGCCGACGAAGCCCAGGCCGGTCACCACGTCGATCAGCGCCGGCACCAGGCCGTTCATGGTCTCGACCTTGACCGTCGCCTCGCGGATGCGGTCCACCAGCCGGGCGAAGCGGCCGGTCTGATAGCCCTCCAGCCGGTTGAGGCGCACGGCGGTGATGCCGTGCATCACCTCGTCGATGCGGGTGGCGCGGTCGGAGGCATGCTGGCGGGTCTGCCGGGTCTTGCGGCGCACATAACGCTGCACATAGGCGGTGGGCAGGATCAGGATCGGCACGCCGACCAGCGCCGCCAGCGTCCACATCGGGTCGATGGCCAGGGCCACCCCGAACAGTGCCACCAGCGAGATCGCGTCGCGCCCGGCCCCGGTGATGAACACCGTCCACACCCCCTGCACGGCGGCGGTATCGCCCTGGATGCGCTCGATCACCGCGCCGGGCGGGTTGGCCTGAAAGAAGCGCCCGTCCAGCGTCAGGATATGCGCCAGCAGGTCGATCTGGATGCGGGTCGCAACCCCCAGCGAGACCGAGGTCATCAGCCAGCGATTGGCGATCGAGGTCAGCGCCCGGATCAGGAACAGCGAAAAGATCACCCCGCCGACCCACCACATGGCCGAGGCGTCGCCGCCGACGAAGACCCGGTCGAACAGCGGTTGCAGCATCCAGCTCAGCACCGCCAGCGTCGAGCCCTCGACCACCATCAGCCCGCCGGCCAGCGCCATGCGCGGCCAGTGCGGCCGCAGGTAATCGCGCCACAGCCGCGCCGCCAGCTGGCCCGAGGCATAATGCGATGCCGCCGCCGGCGGCCGCGGCGGGCCGGGTTCGGTGACGGGATCGGTGGCGGGGGTCGTGGCGCTCAAGACGGGCTCCGTTCCGGGCCGGCCGCAGCGGGCCGCGCGCGGCAGGCCATAGCCCGCCAGCACCCCGGCGGGCAAGGAAAAATCGCCCGGCCGGCGCCGCAGCGCGGCAATCGGCACGGGTGCTTGACGGGGCACGGTGGCGGGCCTAGCACCTGCGAAAGCCCAATCTCGGAGGTTCACGATGAGCTTTGCCGCCGGCCCGAAGGCCCTTGCCATTCCGGGCCCTTCGCCCGTCCCCGAGGCGGTGCTGAACGCCATGCACCATGCCGGCGCCGACATCTATGCCGGGCCGGTGGTCGAGGCCGACCTGCGCCTGCGCGAGCGGCTGAAATGGCTGGCCGGCACCCGGCAGAACCTGGCCACCTATATCGGCAACGGCCATGCCGGCTGGGAGGCCGCCACCCGCAACATGCTGGCGCCAGGCGACAAGGCGCTGGTGATCACCTCGGGCGGCTTCGGCGAAGGCTGGGCCCAGATGGCGCGCGAGCTGGGCGCCGTGGTCGAGGAACTGCCGCAGCCCCGCGACGCCGCCCCGGACCCGGCGGCGCTGGCGGCGCGTCTGGCGCAGGACACCGGCCACGAGATCCGCGCGGTGCTGATCGCCCAGGTCGAGACCACCACCGGCATCCTTGCCGACATCCCGGCCATGCGCCGGGCGATGGGCGAGCATCCGGCGCTGCTGGCCGTGGACGCCATCGCCTCGATGGGCTGCGAGCCGCTGGAGATGGACGCCTGGGGCGTCGACGTGATCGTCGCGGCCAGCCAGAAGGGGCTGATGGCGCCGCCCGGCGTCGGGCTGGTCTGGTTCTCCGACCGCGCCGATTCCCGCACCCGCGCGGCCGGCCCCTATTGGGACTGGCGCCCGCGCGAGCATCAGCCGGAACTGTGGCGGCATTGGGGCGGCACGCCGCCGGTGCACTCCATCTGGGCGCTGGATGCGGCGCTGGCGCTGATCGAGGCCGAGGGCAAGCCGGCGCTCTATGCCCGCCATGCCGGGCTGGCGCGGGCGGTCTGGGCGGCCTTCGGCGCCTGGGAGGCGGGCAACCCCGCCATCCGCTGCCGGGTGGCCGACCCGGCGGGGCGGGCGCATTCGGTGACCGCGGCCTTCCTGCCCGGCTCGAACGCGCTGCGCGCCTGGTGCGAGGACAAGGCCGGCGTCACCCTCGGCGTCGGGCTGGGCCTGGCCGATCCCGATACCGGCCTGCGGCTGGGCCATATGGGCGCGGCCTCGGCGCATATGATCCTCGGCGTGCTGGCGGTGATGGAGGCCGGGCTGACCGCGCTCCACATCCCGCACGGGCCGGGCGCCGTCGAGGCGGCGGCGAGGGTCATCGCGGAACTGGCCTGAGGTTCCGGAATGGCGGGCGGCGCAGGGCGTCGCCCGCTGATTCAACATATTAGCCTTCTTTCTTGGAATTTTTCAGCGGCGCCGGAAACGCGACCGAATGGCGTGGGCTTCCGGCGCACGGGCGTCCCTCGCCACCGGCATCAGCGCCCACAAACAATCGCAATTCCAGCGACTTGCGACTATTTCCTGCGAACGAAGGCGAAGGCGGCCGAGGCCCCCCAGCCCGCCGCCACCGCCAGCACCAGCGACAGCACCCCGTAATGGAACGGCTGGTCCAGCGCCAGGCGGTAGAGCCAGCGTTCCAGCCCGACCTTGTGGACCGCGATCGCCGCGCGCTGTACGTCGATCACCCGCCCCTCGCGCAGCAGGAACACCCGCGCCTTGTAATCGCCCTCGACCAGTTGCGCCGGCAGCGCCACATCGGCGCGGAACAGCGTCTGTTCGACGATATGGACATTGCCCTCGTCCAGCCGGTAACGGCCATCGCTGGATTTCAGCCGGATCAGCGCCTCGGTGAAGGGGGTGGCATCCTCGACGCCGCTGGCATCGCCCAGCGCCCGCATCGCCAGCGGCACCGAGATGCGGAAGCGGGTATCCTCGGGCGGCAGCAGGATCTGGTCCAGCGGCGCCGAGGTCGAGACCGCATAGAAGCCCGGCGCCGCGCCGACCGAGACCGATTGCGTGTTCACCCAGATGCCCAGCACCCGGTTCTTCTTGCGGATGGTGACATGTTCGGACGGACCCTCGACGGTCACGATGATCTGCAAGGGCGGGCCGGGCGGCAGCGGCGCCTCGCGCGCCACCGCGCCGTAGATCAGGATGTCCGAGCCGTCGAAGGCGGCGGTGATGCCGACGGCATCGACCGAAAGCCCGGCCACCAGCCGCTCGGTCTTGGCGGTCTGCGGGGTCGGCGGCTCCAGCGCCGGGCCGCGCGGCTCGCCCAGCTGGGGATAGCTGGGATAGTCCGGCACCGCCGAGGGCAGCGGCTCGGCCCCAGGCGCCGCGGGTTCCGCCACCGCCGGCGCGTCCTCGGACGGGTTCACGACGACCGGGGCGGTCGGGGTTTCCTCGACGGTGACGGCGGCCTGCTGGGCCTGCACCGCCGCCGCCAGCAGCCCCAGCAGCAGCAGGGGCGCGGCCAGCACCGCCGGGCGGCCCGGCCCGGTCATTGCCGCACGCCCAGCGAGAACAGGTCCTGCGGCCTCAGCACCAGGTCCACCGCCAGCTTGGCCGCCACAGCCAGCACCATCAGCGCCAGCAGGAAGCGCAGCTGCTCGGCCCGCAGCCGGGCGCCGAGCTGGGTGCCGATCTGCGCGCCGATCACCCCGCCGACGATCAGCAGCACCGCCAGCATGATGTCCACGGTGTTGGAATTCACCGCATGCATCAAGGTGGTATAGGCGGAAACGAAGGTGATCTGGAACAGCGAGGTGCCGATGACCACCTTGGTCGGCATGCCGAGGATATAGATCATCGCCGGCACCATGATGAAGCCGCCGCCGACGCCCATGATCGCCGCCATCACCCCCACCAGCACCCCGACCAGCAGCGGCGGGATGGCGCTGATATAGAGGCCGGAGGCGCGGAACTTGACCTTCATCGGCAGGCGATGCACCCAGCCATGCTGCTTGCGCTTGGGCGGCCGGGCATTGCGCGAGGCGCTGAGCGCGCGGATGCTCTCCTGCAGCATCATGGCGCCGATCACGCCCAGCAGGCCGACATAGCAGAGCTGCACCACCAGATCGACCTGGCCCATCCGCTCCAGCGCCGCAAAGATCACCACGCCGAAGGACGAGCCGACCAGCCCGCCGGCCAGCAGCACCCAGCCCATTCGGAAATCGACGGTCTTGCGTTTCAGATGCGCCAGCACGCCGCTGACCGAGGAGGCCACGACCTGATTGGCGCCGGTGGCCACGGCGATCGCCGGCGGAATGCCGATGAAGAACAGCAGCGGCGTCAGCAGAAAGCCCCCGCCGACGCCGAACAGGCCGCTCATCAGCCCGACGAAGCCGCCGATGCCGATCAGGAACAGCGCATTCACCCCCACATCGGCAATCGGCAGATAGATTTGCACCGGCGCGCCCCTCCCTTCGCTGGACCGACCCGCGATTCGCCACCCTCCCGGCAGCGCCACGCGACCCTGAGGCCACTCTGCCGCCAGTGCCGGCGCAGGTCAAATCCCGGCCCCGCGACCACGGCGCGACCGGAAGGGCGGCACCGGCGGCCGGCGCGGGCGCACACCCGCCCCGCCATCGCGTGACGCGAGGTTGCCCGCCCCGCGCCGCATCGCTAATCAGGGAGGCGACGATCCCGACCACGGCCCCGACCACGGAAAGACGACATGCGCATCCTCCTGACCAATGACGACGGCATCAACGCGCCGGGCCTTGCCGCGATGGAGGCCATCGCCCGCGAGGTCGCCGGGCCGGAGGGCGAGGTCTGGGTGGTCGCCCCCGCCTTCGAGCAGTCGGGGGTGGCGCACATGATCTCCTACACCCATCCGACGATGATCGCCGAACTGGGCCCGCGCCGCTATGCCGCCGAGGGCAGCCCGGCCGACTGCGTGCTGGCGGCCCTGTCGGACGTGCTGGCCGAGGCGCCGCCCGACCTGGTGCTGTCGGGGGTCAACCGCGGCAACAATGCCGGCGAGAACGTGCCCTATTCCGGCACCATCGGCGCCGCCATGGAGGCCGCGCTGCAGGGCGTGCCGGCCATCGCGCTGTCGCAATACTGGGGGCCCTTTGCCGCCGACCAGATCGACCCGTTCGAGCCCGCCCTGGTGCATGGCCCGGCGGTGGTGCGGGCGCTGCTCGAACATGGCGACTGGCAGCCGGGCAATGAGTATCGCGTGTTCTACAACGTCAATTTCCCGCCCTGCCCCGCGACCGAGGTCAAGGGCCTGCGCGTGGCGCCCCAGGGCCTGCGCCGCGACGCCCGCATGCAGAGCGAGGCGCAGATCTCGCCCAGCGGCCGGCGTTTCCTGTGGGTGCGCGGTGGGGCGCAGAACCTGCCGGCCCGGCCCGGCAGCGACGTGGATGCGCTGCATAACGGCTATGTCTCGGTGACGCCGCTGCGCGCCGATTTCACCTGCCATGCCTCCCTCGGGGGTCTGGCGCAGGCGCTCGACTGGGGGTGAGGATGAACGAGGACGAGGACGACGCCGCCGACCCTGCCGAGCGCGCCATGCGCTTCGTCCTGGCGCTGCGCGCCCGCGGCGTCACCGACCCGCGCGTCCTGCAGGCGATGGAGCGCATCGACCGCGGCCGCTTCGTGCGCGGCCATTTCCAGGAGCGCGCCTACGAGGACACGCCCCTGCCCATTCCCTGCGGCCAGACCATCAGCCAGCCCTCGGTGGTCGGGCTGATGACCCAGGCGCTGGCGGTCGGGCCGCGCGACACCGTGCTGGAGGTCGGCACCGGCTCGGGCTATCAGGCGGCGGTGCTGTCGCTGCTGGCCCGGCGGGTCTATACGGTCGAGCGCCACCGCCGGCTGATGGCCGAGGCCGAGGCGATCTTCGCCGAACTGGGCCTGACCAACATCACCGCGCGGCTGGCCGACGGCTCGCACGGGCTGCCCGAACAGGCGCCCTTCGATCGCATCCTCGTGACCGCGGCGGCCGAGGACCCGCCCGGCCCGCTCTTGGCGCAACTGAAGCCGGGCGGTATCATGGTGGTGCCGGTCGGCCAGTCGGATGCGGTGCAGACCCTGATCAAGGTCACCCGCACCGAGCGCGGCTTCGACTATGACGAATTGCGCCAGGTGCGCTTCGTGCCACTGGTCGAGGGGCTGGGCCAGGCATAGGTTCCGCAAGCCGCGCGGATGATCGCGGCACGATGACGGCCGGCAGCACCGGCCACCCCGAGGATCGAGGCGAGGACGGGCAATGACGAATTCGGCAAGCATCGGGATTGCGGCCCCGCGCCGCGGCGCGGCCCGGCTGCGGGCGCTGCTGGCAGCGGGGGCGGCGCTGGCGGCGCTGGCCGGCTGCGCGGCGGGCACCGGCATCGGCTGGCCGGGCGGTGGCGCCGGCGGCGGCGCGCAGACCGCGGCGGCACCGCGCCCGGCGCCGGACCAGCGCGGCATCATCAGCTTTCCCAGCTTCCAGCTGGTGGTGGCCCGCATGGGCGAGACCGCCAGCTCGATCGGGCAGCGGCTGGGCATCGATGGCGGCCGGCTGGCCAGCCACAATGCGGTCGATCCCAATGCCCGGCTAGGCCACGGCGCGGTGCTGACCCTGCCCGGCGGGCCGGGCGGCTCGGTGCAGGTGGTCGATCCCTTCGCCGGCCAGGGCGTCAAGCCCTACGAGATCCCCGGCGGCGGCGCGGCACCGGCCGCGGGCACCGCCAGCGCGGCCCCTGCCCCGGCAGCAGCGGCGGCGGCCTCCGGCCCCGACCCGCGCCAGCACCAGGTGCAGGCCGGCGAGACCGCCTGGTCCATCGCCCGCAAATACGGCGTCACCGTGGCCGATCTGGCCAGCTGGAACGGGCTGGCGGCCGACATGACCATCCGCCCCGGCCAGCGACTGACCATCCCGGTCGCCGGCGCCCGGCCCGGCACCCAGGCAGTGACCGCCCCCGGCGCCGGCAGCCCGACGCCGCGCCCGCCCTCGGCCGCGACCGCCCTGCCCAGCGAGGCCACCGTCCCGCCCGCGGCGCGGCAGGCCGCGGCACCGGCCGGGCCGGATCTGGGCGCGACCCGCACCGCCGCCTCCGCGCGCGGGCATTTCGCCATGCCGGCCAGCGGCGCGATCGCGCGCGCCTACAAGAAGGGCAGCAATGACGGCATCGACATCAAGGCCGAGCCGGGCAGCGCGGTGAAGGCCGCCGCCGGCGGCACCGTCGCCGCGATCACCCGCGACACCAACGGCATGCCGATCGTGGTGATCCGCCACCAGGGCGAGCTGATGACCGTCTATACCGGCATCGACGCGCTGAGCGTGTCCAAGGGCGATACGGTGACCGCCGGCCAGGCCATCGGCAAGACCCGCCCGGACGGCATGGTCCATTTCGAGGTCCGCCAGGGCTTCGAAAGCGTCGATCCGGCGGATTACCTGTAAGCAGCGCCCGTCGCCCCATGGCGGCCCGGCCGCGCGGCACCCGCCGCGCCGGTGGGGGCGCGGCGGGGCGTGGTCAATGCAGGTCGGTGCCGTCCGCGCTGTGCAGCGCCCCCATCTCGCGCGCCAGATCGGCGAGGGCACCGGCCACGGCGCGGCGGGTCAGGGCGTTGATGGCGGCGGAGAGATGCGCGCCGGTCTCGCCGGCGAGTTCCTCGAGCAGCGTGTCGCGAATCACCGTCCGCAGCAGCGGCACCGCCTCGGCCGCCGGCGCCCCGGCCAGTACCGCCGGCATGGCGGCCGGTGCCGGCAACGGGGCGGCTTCCGCCCCGGGAGCGGCGACGGATGCCGGTGCCACCGGGGCAGCGGTTGCCGTGTCGGGGGCCGAATCCGGCGCCGCGTCCTCGGCGATCCAGGCCTGGAAGGTCAGCAATTCCCGCAGCCGCGCGGCCGGATGCCCGGCGGCGAAGGGCCAGGTGTCGGCGGGTTCCGACGCCGCCTCGGCCGGGGACATATCCGGCTCCGGCCCCTGCGGCAGGGTTTCTGCGGGCGCGGGCTTCAGCCCGGCTTCCGCACCATCCGGTCCGGCTTCGGCCTCGACATCGCTCAGGGCTGGTGCGACGCGCTGGGCATCGGCGAGGCGCAGCGGTTGCGGGGCGGTCCACAGCCAGGGATCGCCACTCGCGGCCATCGCCTCCGGCTCGGGCGCCTCGTGGCAGACCGGGGCCGGCGGGGCCGGGCGGCGGGTGCCGATCAGCCGGCGGCGCAGGGCACCGTGGCGGGGGGCGCCGTCATCCTCGCGCGCATCCTCGGCCAGCAGGCGCCGGATCGCGGCCAGCACATCGGCGCCGGGCGCCGCGGTGCCGGAATCGGGGTGCAGCATCTCGCTCATGCCGCGCCCCCCTTGCTGGGGGCGTCAGTCGCCCTTGCCGATGGCGCGCAGCACGCGGTCCAGGCTTTCGCCTTGCGAACTGGTATAGGGCGCGTCGCGCACCGCATTGTAATAGGCCGATGGGTCATAGGTGGGAATCCCCAGCTTCAGGTGCTCTACCGTCAGCAAACCCATAGCGGCCAAAAGTTGATAATGTGCTAATTGTAGATCGGCCTCGGCCGAGATGCGGTCCGCCCGCGCCGTCAGCAGATCCTGTTCCGCATCAAGCACATCGAGCGTGGTACGCGCGCCGAGCGTGGCCTCCTCGCGCACACCGTCATAGGCCTGCTGGGCGGCCTCGATCTGCTGTTCGATGGCGCGGATCTGGGCGCGCGCCACCTCGATTCGCGCAAAGGAGGTGCCGACCTGCTGGGCCACCATGCGCGAGCTTTGCAGCAGCCCGGCCCGCACCGCGTCGCGGGTGGCCATGGCCCGGCGCAGGCCCGCCGACAGCCGGCCTCCGGAATAGATCGTCTGCGACATGCTCAGCCCGACCGAGGCGCTGTCGCGCCAGTCGCTGTCGCCGGTGCGGGTATCGGGGCTGCGGGTGGTGCCGACGCTGACATTGCCCGACAGCGTCGGGTTGCGCTCGGCCTGGGCCGCCGCCACCCCCAGCTCGGCCGCGGCCACCTGGCGCTGCATCTGCCGGATCGAGGGATGCGTGGCCTGGGCGGTGGCCTGGGCGGCCTCCAGCGAGGCCGGCAGCGCCGGCAGCGGCGGCGGCGCGGACAGGTCGCCGGGCGCCTGGCCGGTGGCGGCGCGATAGGCCTCGACCGCCACCTCGTAATTGCCGCGCGCCGCGGCCAGCCCGGCCCGCGTCGCCGCCAGCCGCGCCGAGGCCAGCGACACGTCGGTCACGGTGATCTCGCCGACGTCGAAACGGTCGCGGGCGGCCTTTTCCTCCTGGGTCAGCAGGTTGACCGAATTCTCCTGCAACGCCACCTGCTGGGCGGCGCTGCGCACGCTCAGATAGGCCTGCACGGCGCCCAGCAGCACGTCCTGCTCGACCCCGATCAGCGATTCGCGGGTGGCGAGCACGGTTTCCTTGGCGGCGTCGATGGCGATCTGGCGGCGGCCGAAGTCGAACAGCGTCAGCTGGGCCACCAGGCTGAGGCTGGTCTGGGTGCTGTCCACCTGCTCGACCTGACTGTAGCGGTGCTCGGCCACCCATTGCACCACCGGGCGCAGGGCGGAGACCGCGGTGGCCACGTCCTCGTCGGCGGCGCGCAGCAGGGCGCGGTTCTGGTCCAGCAGCGCCGAGTGGCGATAGGCCGACACCATCGCATCGGCGAGCGATTCCGCCCAGGCCGCCGGCGACAGCAGGCTGGTGGTGAGTGCAAGGGCCGCAGCCAGGCGACGAGGGGACAGGCGCATCCGGGCCTCCGATTGGTTCAGAACACGAAGCCGCGCGGTCGGGTGAACTCGGCCAGCAGCGGCGCGCTGGCGTTGAAGGCGTCGCGCCAGGAGACGCGGCCCTTGTGGACATGGCCGAAACGCACCACGCCGAGATTGCCCTCCATGAACAACGCGGCGATGCGGGCGCCCTCGCGCAGCTGCGCGACCAGGTTCGCCGGCAGCTCCTCGATGGCGCCGCCGCTGACCAGCAGCGCGTCATAGGGCCCCTGCCCGGCGGCGCCCTCGGTCAGGGGCGCGGCGATCACCGCGGCATTGTCCACGCCCAGCCCGGCGAGAATCGCCTGGGCCTCGGTGACACGCGCGGGATCGGATTCGATGCCGACCGCCGCCTGCGCCATGGCGGCGAGGATCGCCGTCGAATAGCCCAGGCCGCAGCCCAGATCGAGGACCAGATCCTCGGGTCCCGGGCCGATGCCGTCGATCATCTTGGCCAGGGTGCGCGGATCGAGCAGCACCCGGTCCTCGCCCAGCGGCACGTTGCCGCCGGCATAGGCCATGGGCTTGAGCGAGGCCGGCACGAAGGCGTCGCGGGGGATCGAGAGCATGGCCTCGATCACCGGAAGACGCGTGATATCGCTGGGGCGCACCTGCGTATCGACCATCGTCACGCGGGCTTGCGAGAAATCGACCATCCGACTGCTCCGTCAATAATCCCGCCCCTCTTGCCACAGCTTCCCGCGTCGGGGCAAGGCGCGATGGCCGGTCAGGCCGCACGCGGCCCGCGACGGCTTGCAACCGGGACGCCGCGGCGGGACGCCAAAAGGCCGGCGAATGGCGAAAACCGGGCCACGCAAGGGGGCGAAGCGGCACCGCCGCCCGGGGACCGGGTGCAGGCTCCGCACAACATCTTGTGAACGGCAATGCCGGGGACGACTCCTTCGGGCCGCCGCGCGACCGAGCGGGTGGCCGGCGGCACCGGTTCTGTCCTTCTCGGCCGCACCGGGGTGACGGTCGCCGCGAAGGCACCCCTGCCGAACACACCGGAAGGGAACGGTGGGCGGCGAAACCACGGAGCCGGCCCGCCTCGCCCCGCCATGCCGGCGGCGAAACGGCAGCCCCCGCTGCGCTGCAAGGGGCGGCTGCGGGGAAATGCCGCATCCGGGAACCGGCCTGCGGCGGGGCAAGCGCGCCGGCCGTTGACTTTGGTCAAGGGTATCGTTCCGCGAATATGTTTTCCCTGCGCCAAGGCCGCCCCGCATCGGGTCCCCCCGGGCGCCGGCGGCCAGGAACTAGGCATCTGGCAGGAGCTTTCAATGCCCGCAAACATCAAAACGGCCTCGGCGCTGACCGTCGCGGTCCTGGCCTGCGCCCTTCCGGCGGCCGCCCAGGATGGCGGTGTCATCCAGCTCGACACCGTCACCCTGATCGGAACCGGCCTGCCCACCGAGGTCATGCAGAACCCGGCCTCGGTCAGCATCCTTGACGCCGAGACCATCCGGCGCCAAGGCCCGGTCTCGGTCGCCTCGCTGCTGCGCGAGGTGCCGGGATTGCAGATCTCCGAGGAGGGTATCGAGCGCATCGTGATCCGCGGCGAAAGCTCGCGCCGGGTCGCCATCCTCGTCGACGGGCAGAAGCTGACCGACCACACCGATTACGGCCAGCCGGTGCTGGTCGACCCCACCACCATCGAGCGCATCGAGGTGGTGCGCGGCTCGTCCTCGGTGGTCTCGGGCAGCCGCGCCATCGGCGGCGTCATCAACATCATCACCAAGAAGGGCGCCGACCGTCCCTTCGCGCTGACCACCACCGCCGGCTGGTTCTCGGCCACCGACGGCTATCGCTGGTCGGCCACCGCCTCCGGCAGCGTCGAGGCCGGGGCCGGCATGCTGGACTACCGGCTGAGCCTGGGGCGCATGTCGCAGGGCGACCGCCACAGTCCGGACGGGGTGCTGGCGCCCTCCGACATCCATGACCGCAATGCCTCGGCCCATCTGGGCTATCGGCTGGGCGACCACTATTTCGGCCTGCGCGTCCAGCGTTTCGACCTGGCCGCCAACAACTATGTCGAGAAATTCGATCCCGTCACGGAAACCTACAGCCCCAACCCGGACTTCACCATCAGCCTGCCCAAGCGGCAGCTGGACAAGGTTTCGGCCTTCTACGAGGGCACCAACCTGACCCCGTGGCTGGACCGGCTGAGCTTCGACATCTATCGCCAGACCACCGACCGGCTGTTCGAGACGCGGGCGACCCTCGGCCCGCTGCCTCTGATGCGGCTGGTCTCGGATTCCGACGACCGGCAGCTGACCTTCGGCGCCAACCTGCGCGCCGAGATGCGCTTTTCCGAGCGCAGCCGCACGGTCTTCGGCCTCGAATACGAGGACGACCGGCTGACCGCCGACAAGTTCACCCTGAAACCGATGAGCGCAGTGGCCGAGAACCGCCATGACGAGGCGAAGATCGTCACCATCTCGGCCTTTGCCCAGCACGAGATGGAACTGGGCCGCGACGTGACGCTGACCCTGGGCGGCCGCTGGTACGGGGTGCGGGCCGATCAGCAGGCCTCCACCACCAACGGCGTCGCCAACCCCCTGCATGCCAACAAGGACAGCCGGGCACTGTTCTCGGCCGGGCTGGTCTGGTCGCCGGCCGAGGATCTGGCCTTCCGGGCCAATGTCTCGCAGGGCTATATCTATCCGACGCTGTCGCAGCTGTTCCTGGAAAGCTATGCCGACAGCGCCAACATCCTCGGCAATCCCGACCTGCGCCCCGAGCGCTCGACCACGTTCGAGCTGGGCGCGCGGCTGAGCCGCGGCGGCACGCTGATCGACGCGACGCTGTTCTATGCCGATGCCACCGACTACATCGCCAAGATGGGCACCGCCCGCCTCAAGCAGTACCAGAACGTCGACGAGGCCCGCAGCTGGGGGTTGGAGCTGATGGCCGAGCACCGCATCGACGCCTGGGAGCTGACCCCCTATGTCACCGGCGCGGTGATGCGGCGCGAGCTGGGCTATGCCAACGGCTACACCACCGCCGACAGCGGCACGCCGCGCTTTTCCGGACGGATCGGCATGCGCAAGGACTGGCAGCGGGGCGAGATCGCCGGCTCGCTGGACCTGTTCCTGCGCGCGGAGAGCGGCGCGGCACTGCGCAACGACGCCGGCACGCTGGTCGACAAGGTCGGCGGCTATGCCACGCTGAACCTGCTGGGCGAGGTCAATTTCGCCAATGACCTGACGCTGACGGTGGAGCTGAACAACCTGACCGACCGCAGCTACAAGCCCTATGACCAGATGCCGGGGGCGGAACGCTCGGTCAACCTGTTCCTGACCAAGACGTTCTGAGCGACGCGACCAGACGGGTGCCCGATCCGGGCACCCGCGCACTGATCCACCCGGTGCATGGCAGGCGCGCGCCGGGCGGCGGGTGGAAGCATCACCGCCCGCCGCCCATACGCCCGGCAATTCCCAGCCCCTGCACCGGAGCGCAGCCACGGGCATGGCGCCCTACGGAAGCTCGATGCAGGTGATCGGGCTGAAGGCGGCAGACCGGACCGGAGGGATCGCTCCCCCTCGCCCTCCCGGAACGGGCAACGCAAGCCCGCCCTGCACGGCTCCGGCGGCAGAGGACCGGGATCGCCAAAGGACCCGCCCCCTT
>JBEBVF010000066.1:0-15907 GCA_040392885.1 Paracoccus sp. (in: a-proteobacteria)
CGTCCGGTCGACCGACCTCGCCGCCGCTTTCCGCAGCACCGGCCCGCCGCCGGATCTGCACCCGCCTTCCGCGATGCCCGGCGCTGCCGGACATCATGTCCGCCTTCTGCAGCGCCCGGCACCGCGCCGGACCCGGCAGCGACCTTTCGCGGCGCCCGGCCAGGTCCGGGCCCCGCATCCGGCGCCCGTGCCGGCCCGATCCTCCTCCGGGGTGCCGCGGCCCCCGGACCCGCCCGCGCCCCGCCGCCCGGCCGGCGCAACCGCACCCGGACCCGATCGCAACCCATCGGAGGCCCCCTTGTCCCGTTTCCTTCACCATCTGGCCCGCCTGGAAGGGCTGGCGATGGCGCTGACCTTCCTGACCATGGTGGCGCTGTTCACGATCAACGTCGCCGCGCGCAGTTTCCTGCCCGGCCTCGCCACCCGGCTGTTCTGGATCGACGAGGCGGTGCGGCTGATGATGCTCTATCTGGTGTTCCTGTCCTGCGGGCTGGCACTGCAACAGGGGCGCCATGTCGGGGTCTATGCCTGGCGCGACCGCATCACCCGGCGCACCGGCCTGCCGCTGCGGCCGCTGATCGACCTCGTGGGGCTGGCGATGTGCCTCTATTTCGCCTGGATCAGCCTGAAATCGGTGTTGTTCGTGGCGAAAAGCGGCCAGGTGATGACCTCGCTGCAGATTTCGGCGCAATGGATCTATGTGGCGCCGATGGTCGGCTTCCTGCTGATGGTGCTGCGCTTTGCCGCCTCGCTGTTCGGCGCCTATGACCGCTTTTCCCCGCAGATGCTGGAGTCCGGCGAATGATCCGCATTGCCCTTGTCGCCGGTCTGGCGGCGCTGCTGCTGGTCGGCGGCTTCGAGATGTTCCTGGTCCTCGGCGCCGCCGGGCTGGGCGCGAAACTGGCCTTCTTCCCCAATATCGTCGACACGGCGATGGTCCAGAAGATGGTCGGCGCGGTCAACCACTCGACGCTGCTGGCGATTCCCTTCTTCATCCTCGCCGCCGAGCTGATGGGCGACGGCCAGATCGCGCGCCGCCTGACCGGGGCCATGCGCGCCTTTCTGGGCCACCTGCCCGGCGGCATGGGCTATACCGCCATCGGCGGCGCCATGGCCTTCGGCTCGGTCTCCGGCTCGGCCCCGGCCACGGTCGCGGCGCTGGGCAACCTGGTCTATCCCGAGATGCGCAAAGAGGGCTTCTCCGAGAAGTTCTCGCTGGGCCTGATCGCCTCGGCGGCCGAGACCGCGCTGCTGATCCCGCCCTCGATCACCATCATCATCTATGCCTGGATGACCGGCACCTCGGTGGTGGACCTGTTCATGGCCGGCCTCGCCATCGGCATCGTGCTGGGCCTGGCCTTCGCCATCTATACCTGGTGGGTGGCGCGCGGGCTGAAGGCCCATGCCCGGCCCCGCGCCGGCTGGGCCGAGCGCTGGCAGGCCGTCCGCGCCGCCGCCTGGGCGCTGGGCATGCCGCTGATCATCATGGGCGGCATCTATTCCGGCTATCTGACCCCCACCGATGCGGCGGCGGTCAGCGTGGTCTATGCCATCCTGGTCGAGACGCTGATCTATCGCTCGATGGGCCTTTCCCGGTTGATCGCGGTGACGCAGCGGGCGGCGGTGTCGACGGCGATCATCTTCATCCTGCTGGCGGTGGGCGGCATCCTGGCCTATTTCATCACCTTGGCGCGGCTGCCCGACATGCTGCTGATGTTCCTCAACGACATCGGCGCCAACTGGGTGGTGTTCCTGATGATGCTGAACGTGGTCTTCCTGATCGCCGGCATGTTCATCGACCCCAACAGCGCCCTGATCATCCTGGTGCCGCCGCTCTATCCGGTAGCGGTGTCGCTGGGCATCGACCCGGTGCATTTCGGCATGATCGTGACGCTGAACATCACCATCGGCATGATCACCCCGCCCTTCGGGCTGGACCTGTTCGTGGCCTCCTCGACCCTGCGCAAGCCGGTGCTGACCATCGTGCAGGGCGTGTGGCCCTTCGTGGGCGTCAACCTCGTGGTGCTGGTTCTGGTCAGCTACATCCCGACGCTCTCCACCTTCCTGCCGATGTTGCTGAAATGAGCCTGGAGCTGCTGACCCGCGACGCCGCCATCCACACGCTGGCGCTGCCGGTGCTGTCGAACGTGCCGGTGAACCCCGATTACCGGCTGATGCATCTGGAGGCGCCGGCGGCGCTGCTGGAGGCCTGCCGGCCCGGGCAGTTCTTTCACCTGCTCTGCCCGGCGCTGACCCGCGGCGGCCCGGTGCTGCGCCGCCCGATGAGCATCTACGGCGCCGACGAGGGCACGCTGCGCTTCCTCTACAAGGTGGCGGGCAAGGGCACGGCGACACTGGCCACGCTGGCGCCGGGTGACCGGCTGGAGGTGGTCGGGCCGCTGGGCCAGGGCTTTCGGCTGGAGGCCGGCTGGCGCCATATCCTGCTGCTGGCGCGCGGCGTCGGGCTGGCGACGCTGGCGCCGCTGGCCCGCGCCGCCCGCCAGCGCGGCATCCGGGTCACCGCGCTCTGCTCGGCCCGGGCGCCGGAATTCCTGATGTCGCTGGAACTGTTCGAGGCCGAGGGCGCCACGGTGGTCACGCTGCTCGACAGCGACGGCAGCGCCAGCGTCGAGCGGGTGGAGCCGCTGATCGAGGACTATCTGGCCTCGGGCGCGGTGGATGCGGTGTTCACCTGCGGCAGCGCCCGGCTGCTGCGGCTGCTGCAGCGCCAATGCGCCGCGCATGGCGTGCCCGGCCAGGTGGCGCTGGAGCAGCAGATGGCCTGCGGCATCGGCATGTGCCAGTGCTGCGTGCGCCCGTTCCAGCGCGACGGCCATGTGCTGTCGCTGCGGGTCTGCCGCGACGGGCCGGTCTTCGGCATCGAGGAGGCCATGGCATGAGCATCCTGCCCCCGGTGGACATGTCGGTGCAGATCGGCACCCTGCGGCTGCGGAATCCGGTGATGCCGGCCTCGGGCACGTTTTCCGAGGAGATGGCCGAGGTCTTCGACCTGAACTGCCTCGGCGCGCATGTCCTCAAGACCATCACCCGCGAGCGCCGCCTCGGCAACCCCACCCCGCGGGTCTGCGAGGTGCAGGGCGGCATGCTCAACGCCATCGGCATCCCGTCCAAGGGGCTGGCGGCCTTCATCGACAAGACCCTGCCCTTCTACGAGCGGTTCGACGTGCCGCTGGTGGTGTCGATCTCGGCCCCCACGGCGCGCGATTTCGCGGAACTGGCCCGCGCCGTCAGCCTGCCCGGCGTGGCGGCGATCGAGGCCAATATCTCCTGCCCCAATATCGAGGAGGACGGCAAGGCCTTCGCCATCCGCCCCAGCTCGACCCATGAGGTGATGGCGCGGCTGCGCGAGGCCACCGACCTGCCGCTCTGGGCCAAGCTGACCCCGAATACCGGCGAGACCCCGGAGGTCGCCCGCGCCGTCGAGGCCGCGGGCGGCGATGCGCTGGTGGTCGCCAACACCATCCTCGCCATGGCCGTCGATACCCGCACCCGGCGCGCCCGGCTGGGCAACCTGATGGGCGGCATGTCCGGCCCGGCGCTGAAGCCGATCGCGCTGCGCATGGCCTATCAATGCGCCCGCGCCACAAGCCTGCCGGTGATCGGCTGCGGCGGCATCTCCAGTGCCGAGGATGCGCTGGAATACATGATCGCCGGCGCCAGCGCGGTGCAGGTCGGCACCGAGACCTTCATCGACCCGCTGGCCATGCCCCGCATCATCGAGGGGCTGGCGGCGCGGGCGCGCGAGGACGGGCTGGCGGCGATCCGCGACTATGTCGGCACGCTGGACGATGCGGCCGAGCCGGAGGGCGTGGTGTTCATGCAGGCCGCGCCATGAGGAACGAGCCGGTGCCCGCCCTGGCCGCGCGGCTGTTCGACGAAATCGCCGCGCTGTCGCCCGATATCCGCGGCGTGTCGCGCCCGGCCTATTCGGCGGTGGAGACCGCGGTGCTGGCGCATCTGGCCGCGGCCGCCCGCGCCGAGGGGCTGGAGGTCTGGCAGGATGCGGCGCTGAACCTCTATGCCGGCCTGCCCGGCACACGCGAGGCCGCGGGGGTGGTGCTGGTCGGCAGCCATGCCGACTCTGTGCCGCAGGGCGGCAATTTCGACGGGCTGGCCGGGGTGATCGCCGGGCTCTGCGTGCTGGTGCGCGCCATGCGCGAGGGCGTCACCCCGCCGCGCCCGATCCACCTGATCGCCCTGCGCGGCGAGGAAAGCCCGTGGTTCGGCCTGCCCTATCTGGGCTCGCGCATCGTCACCGGCCAGATGACGGCGGAGGATCTCGACCGCCCGCATCGCGACGACGGCCGGCCGCTCTCGGCGCATCTGGAGGGTCTCGGCATCCCGGTCGCGGAAATCCGTGCCGGCCGGCCGATGATCGACCTGAGCCGCATCGCCGGCTATGTCGAGCTGCATATCGAGCAGGGACCGGTGCTGATCGACCTCGACGCGCCGGTGGCGACGGTCTCGGGCATCCGCGGCAACCTGCGCCACAACCGCATCCTGTGCGAGGGCGTGGCCGGCCATTCCGGCGCCGTGCCCCAGGACATGCGCCATGACGCAGTGCTGGCGGTGGCCGAGCTGCTGGCGCTGATGGAGGGGCACGCGCTGGACTGGGCCGGGGAAGGCGCCGATCTGGTCTTCACCTGCGGCATGATCGGCACCGACCCGGCGCGTCATGCGCTGACCCGGATTCCCGACGAGGTGGCGTTCTCGACCGACATGCGCAGCCTCGACGAATCGGTGCTGGCCCGGTTCCACGCGCTGATGGAGGCCGAGATGGCCGCCATCGCCGCCCGCCGCGGCGTGCGTTTCGTCCCCGACGCGATCCAGCGCGCCCGCCCCGCCACCTGCGACGCGGAACTGGTCGAGGCGATGAAGCTGGCGATGCTGCGCCGGCGCATCCGCCCGGTCACCATGGCCTCGGGCGCCGGCCATGATGCGGCCATGTTCGCGCAGGCCGGGGTGCCGGTGGTGATGATGTTCGTCCGGAATGCCAATGGCAGCCACAATCCCGACGAGGCGATGGCGATGGGGGACTTTGAAATCGCCTGCGAAACGCTTTATGACCTGCTCTGCCGTGACCCGATGGAGAACGCCATGGACGCCGCCCCGCCCCCCGCCTTTGCCGATCTGGCGCAGACCGTGCGCCAGCATGGCGGCGGAACCTATGCCTTCGAGGCCGCCGCCCGCGCCGCGCGCGAATGGGCCATCGACCATCCCGGCCATGCGCTGGCGCTGAACCTGGCGGCGATGGCCGCCACCCAGGTCGCCCGCCGTTTCGACGACCAGGCGGTGACCGCCAGCCAGGCCGCCGAGCGCCTGGCCGAGTTCGAGCGCCGGCTGGCTTGGCTGGACAGCGCCGCCGCCGAGTCGGATGCCGGGCGCCGGTTGCAGATGCTCAACGACCTCGCCGCGCAACTGCTGGATGTCGAGCGCAACGAGGGCTGATCGCGCCGCCGGCAGGAAGCCGCCCGGTTGCATCGCGGCCGGCGTTTTCTGCTCGCATTGCCAGGGCGGCGTGGCCTATGCGCATCAGAACCGCAAGGCAGCCGCAATTTTCCGGCCGCCCTTATGGATTTGGCAGGATTTGGGTGCATAATCGCCCAAAATCGACAGGAGCGCGACAGTGACCGCAATCGCCCAAGCCCCGCGGGGCGCCGCCCGCAGCCCCGTTTCCGCCACCGGCCGGCTGGGCCGTCTGACGATCCTCGCCTCGGTGCTGGTCCTGGCGGCCTGCGGCCTGCCGCGCTCCGGCCCCTCGAAATCCGAGATCATGGCCGGCGCGGTGGAAAAGGGCGGCGATACCCACGTGGTGAACGTCACCACCGCCATCGCCCGCGCCGCCAGCTTCCAGCCCAGCTGGGGCTTCTCGCAATCCTTCCTCGCCGCCGGCTCGATCGGCGCCGACGAGATCCGGCCGGGCGACGTGCTGGGCCTGTCGATCTGGGAAAACGTCGACAGCGGGCTGCTGTCGCGCAGCCCGGTCGGCGCCACCCAGCTGGAACAGGTGCAGGTCGATGGCGAGGGCTTCATCTTCGTGCCCTATGCCGGCCGGGTCCGCGCCGCCGGCAACACCCCCGACGGGCTGCGCCGCATCATCACCCAGAAGCTGGCCGACCAGACCCCCGACCCGCAGGTGATGGTCACCCGCCTCGCCGGCGACGGCGCCACGGTGTCGATCATGGGCAAGGTCAGCGGCCAGGGCGTCTACCCGATCGAGCGGCCGACCCGCACCCTGTCGGCCATGCTGGCCAAGGCCGGCGGCGTCGCCGTCGATCCCGAGGTGGCGGTGATCACCGTCAAGCGCGGCGGCCAGAGCGGCAAGATCTGGCTGCGCGACCTCTATTCCAATTCGCGCAACGACATCGCGCTGCGCCCCGGCGACGTGATCCTGGTCGAGGAGGACACCCGCAACTTCACCGCGCTGGGCGCGCTGGGCGGGCAGACGCTGGTGCCGCTGGGCTCCGAGACCATCAACGCCATCGAGGCCATCGCCCTGGTCGGCGGGCTGTCGACCAACACCGCCGACCCGACCGGCGTCTTCATCCTGCGCGACGAGCCGGAAAACGTCGCCAGCCGCGTGCTGGGCCGGCAGGTCTACGGCACCCAGCGCATGACCTATGTGCTGGACCTGACCCAGCCCAGCGGGCTGTTCACCGCCCGCGAATTCCTGATCCGCGACGGCGATACGGTCTATGTCACCGAGGCCCCCTTCGTGCAGTGGCAAAAGACCCTGAGCGCGATCACCGGCTCGGCCGCCTCCGCCGCCCAGGTGGAGCGACTGGCCAACTGACCGGGCGGGCCGGGGCGTGAGCCGCCGCCTGCGGGTCTATAATGGCGGGCTGCTGACCGGCGCGGCCCGCCGCATCCTGATGCTGGCGGGCTGGCAGGTCGGCACCGGCTGGCCGGGCCGCGGGGATTGCATCGGCATCTGGGGCGCCTCGCCCACCGCCTGGCGCGGGCTGGCCGTGGCGCGGCGCAGCGGCGCCGGACTGCTGCATATCGAGGATGCCTTCCTGCGCTCGGTGCTGCCGGCGCGGCTGGCGCGGGACCGGGCGGCGCCGCAAGGCTGGCGGCGGCTGGCGCGCCGGGCACCGGTCGGGCTGGTGCTGGACCCGTTCGGCCTGCATTTCGACCCCACCCGCCCCAGCCTGTTCGAGCATCTGGTCGAGACCACACCCGCGCAGAGCGCCCGCGCCGAGGCCGGCATCGCGCTGCTGCGCGCCGCCGGGCTGAGCAAGTACAACCGCCACCTGCCCGGCGCGGCGCTGCCGCCGCAGGGCTGCGTGCTGGTCGTCGATCAGACCCGCGGCGATGCCTCGCTGATGGGCGCGGGGCGCGAGCGGTTCCTGCACATGCTGGAGGCGGCACGGGCTGAAAATCCCGGCGCCTGCATTGTCATCCGCAGCCATCCCGAGACCGCCGCCGGGCTGCGCCCCGGCCATCTGACCGCCGCCGACCTGCGCCCGGGCGAGCTGTTTCACGATGCCGATGCCGATCCCTGGCAGATCCTGGCGCGGGCGGCGCGGGTCTATGCGGTGTCCAGCCAGCTCGGCTACGAGGCGATGCTGGCCGGGCACCGACCACGGCTGTTCGGCCTGCCCTTCTATGCCGGCTGGGACCTGTCGGATGACGAGGACCCCCTGCCCCGCATCGGCCGCGGCAAGGCCGGCATCGCGGCGCTGTTCACCGCCTCGCATCTGACCGGCCCGACCTGGTACGACCCCTGCCGCGACCGGCTGACGGATTTCGAGACCGCCGCCCGGCAGCTGGAGGCCGAGGCCCGCGCCTGGCGGCAGGATCATGGCGGCCATATCGCCCATGGCATGCGGCTGTGGAAGCGCGCCGGCATCGCCCGCAGCTTCGGCAATGGCAAGGGCGTGCGCTTCGACGACCGCGCCACCCCGACTCTGGCCTGGGCGGGAAGCTGGACGGGGCCGCCCGGCCCGGCCCTGGTCGAGGACGGCTTCATCCGCTCGCGCGGTCTGGGCGCGGCGCTGACCCCGGCGCTGTCGCTGGTCGCCGATGATCTGGGCATCTATTACGACCCCGGCCAACCGTCGCGGCTGGAGGCGCTGATCGCCGCGCCGCTGCCGCCCGGCGGCCATGAGCGGGCCGAGGCGCTGATCGCGCGGCTGCGTGTGGAAGGCGTCGGCAAGTACAATCTCGGCGGGCAAGATCCTGAAATCGCCGCGAAACCGGGGCAAAAGGTCATTCTGGTGCCGGGCCAGGTCGCCGATGACGCCTCGATCCGGCTGGGCGCCACCGGCATGGTGCAGGGCAATGCCGCGCTGCTGGCCGCCGCCCGCGCCACCCATCCCGATGCCTTCCTGATCTACAAGCCGCATCCGGATGTCGAGGCGGGCCTGCGGCCCGGCGCCATTGCCGCCCCCGAGGCCGACCTGATCGCTGTCGCGGCCGATCCGATGGCGCTGATCGCGCGCGCCGACCGGGTGTGGACGCTGACCTCGACGCTGGGCTTCGAGGCGCTGATCCGGGACCGTCCGGTCACCTGCCTCGGCGTGCCCTTCTATGCCGGCTGGGGGCTGACCGAGGATCTGGCGCCGGTGCCGGCGCGGCGCCGGGCCCGGCCCGACCTCGCCGCCCTGGTCCATGCCGCGCTGATCGCCTATCCGCGCTATACCGATCCGGTCACCGGCCGCCCCTGCACGGTCGAGCTGGCGCTGGACCGTATCGAGGCCGGGCTGCCGCACCCGCCGGCCCTGCGCCTGCTGTCCAAACTGCAGGGGCTGCTGGCCTCGCAGAGCTGGCTCTGGCGTCAGGCCAGATAGCGGTCGCGGCGATGGTTGATGGCGATGACCAGATTCGTCACCAGGGCCGCCAGCGCCGACCACAGCACCAGCCGCCACGGCATCAGCAGGAAGGCGGTGGCGAACAGCACCGCATCGAAGCCCATCTGCACCCAGCCGGCGCGAAAGCCGAAACGGTCCTGGATGTCCAGCGCCACCGCCCCGATGCCGCCCAGCGAGGCGCGGTGGCGAAACAGCGCCATCAGCCCGGCGCCCGAGGCCATGCCGGCCAGCACCGCCGCCGCACCCGGCGCCAGATGCGAAAAGCCGATCAGATGCGGCAGCGCCAGCGTGACCACCACCAGCAGGCCCACGGCAATCGCGGTGCGGATGACAAAGCCCAAGCCCAGCCGCCGATAGCCGAAACCGTAGAAGGGCAGGCTGAGCACCGCATAGACCGGGCCGAAGGGCCAGCCGGTCGCCTGCGCGATCAGCAGCGCCAGCCCGGCGAGTTGCCCGGTGATCAGCCCGGCCGAACCCAGCAGCACGGCGCCGAAGCCGGTCATCACCACGCCGAAGGCCAGGCCCTGCGCATCCTCGGCCAGGCTGTGGGGATGGATGGCGGGAACCTCGGGCGGGTGGCTCATGGCGCGGCGCGGCGCCAGTGATGCAGCACGTCGCGGCCGATGCTGCGGGTCGAGACCAGCTCGAAGCGCGGCGCCTCGGCCAGCGTCGCCAGCCCCATCGGCCCGACCGCGGCGCGCGCATCGCCGCCCAGAGCCAGCCCGGCGGTGCAGCCGACCAGCTCGTCGACCAGTCCGGCGCGCAGCAGCGAGGCCGCCAGCCGGCCGCCGCCCTCGCAGAACACCCTTGTGATGCCGAGACCGGCGAGATGCGCCAGCACCGCGGCCACCTCCAGTCCCTCGGGGCCGCGGGCGACGGTGGAGAGATCGACCACCGGCCCGCCCTCCGGCAGGGCGGGCGGGTCGGCCGAGACCACCACCCGCAGCGGCTGGCGCACCGGGCCATAGCCGCGCACGGTCAGCCGCGGCGCATCGGCCCTGGCGGTGCCGCCGCCGACCATGATCGCTTCATGGGTCAGGCGCAGAAAATGCACGTAATGGCGCTCGGCCTCGCCGGTGATCCACTGGCTCTCGCCGCTGGCGGTGGCGATGCGGCCGTCGAAGCTGGTCGCCAGCTTCAGCGTGACCAGCGGCCGGTTCGCGGTCAGGCGCAGCAGGAAGCCGCGATTGATCTCGGCGGCCTCGTCGGCGCACAGCCCGACCTCGACCGCGACGCCATGGGCGCGCAGCCGGGCATGGCCCTGCCCCAGCGTGCGCGGATCCGGATCGGTCATCGCGCTGACCACCCGCACCACCCCGGCATGGGCCAGGGCGACGGAACAGGGCCCCGCGCGGCCCTGATGGGCGCAGGGCTCCAGCGTGACATAGGCGGTGGCGCCGCGCGCGGCCGCCCCGGCCTGGGCCAGCGCCATCGCCTCGGCATGCGGGCGCCCGCCGAGCTGGGTCCAGCCGCGGCCGACGATGCGGTCCTCGGCCACCAGCACGCAGCCTACCGCCGGGTTCGGCCAGACCTGCCCCAGCCCGCGCCGCGCCAGCCGCAGCGCGTGGCGCATCATGGCAAGGTCGAAGGCCGGGTTCACGGCTCGTCGATCCGGGGCCGCAATTCCGCCACGAAGCGGTCGAAATCCCCGGCCTCCTGGAAGTTCCTGTAGACCGAGGCGAAGCGCACATAGGCCACGGTGTCGATGCGGGCCAGGGTCTCCATCACGATCTCGCCGATCTGCTTCGACGGGATGTCGGTCTCGCCCAGGCTCTCCAGCCGGCGCACCATGCCGGAGATCATCTGCTCGATGCGGTCGGGCTCGACCGGGCGCTTCTGCATGGCGATGCGGATCGAGCGCGCCAGCTTGTCGCGGTCGAAATCCTCGCGCCGGCCACTGGACTTGACCACCACGAGGTCGCGCAGCTGCACGCGCTCATAGGTGGTGAAACGGCCCTGGCAGGCGGGGCAATAGCGGCGGCGGCGGATGGCGGCGCCATCCTCGGCCGGGCGCGAATCCTTCACCTGGGTGTCGTTGTTGCCGCAGAACGGGCAGCGCATCCCCTGTCCCCCATCGCCATATCTGGGGCGGGCGTGCCCCGTTACCCCTGCCCTTATAGGGCGCCGGCCATGCTTTGGGTAGAGGACGCCGCAGCACCACCAGATGATGGGCGGGCCGCCTGTGGCGCGAATGCCGCTTGCGCGGCGCTTGTGGCAGGATCACCGGCGGGTTATGGGGCGACATGCGCTTCCAGCTTGCCATCATCATCACCGCCGCGGGACGCGGCACCCGGGCGGGTGGCGACATCCCCAAGCAATGGCGGATGCTGGCCGGGCGGCCGGTGCTGGCCCATGCCATCGACGGCTTTGCCGGCTACGGGCCGGTCACCCTGGTCGTGCATCCCGACGACATGGCCCGCGCCGTCGAGGAATTCGGCGGCCGGGTGGTGCTGGTCGCCGGGGCCGAGACCCGCGCCGCCTCGGTCCGGGCCGGGCTGGAGGCCGTGGCCGGCACCGGCGCCACGCATGTGCTGATCCATGACGGCGCCCGGCCGCTGGTCACCCCGGAGGTGATCGAGGGCGTGGTGGCGGCGCTGCGCGAGGGCGCCGACGGCGCCGCGCCCGGGCTGGCGGTGACCGATGCGCTCTGGCGCGCCACCGGCGAGCGGGTGACGCGGCTGGCCAGCCGCGACGGGCTGTTCCGCGCCCAGACCCCGCAGGGCTTCCGGCTGGCGCCGATCCTGGCCGCGCATCGCGCGCCGGGGGCCGAGACCGCCGCCGACGACGTGGCGCTGGGTCTGGCGGCGGGGCTCGACATCCTGGTCACGCCGGGCGACGACAGCAACATCAAGCTGACCTGGCCCGGCGATTTCCTCCGGGCCGAGCGGATCATCCGCCAGCGCAATGCCATGGAGGGCGAGATGCGGATCGGCAATGGTTTCGATGTCCATGCCTTCGGGCCGGGCGGGCATGTGGTGCTGTGCGGGGTGACGATCCCCTTCGACCGGGGGCTGGCCGGGCATTCCGATGCCGATGTCGGCATGCATGCCCTGACCGACGCCATCTATGGCGCGCTGGCCGAGGGCGATATCGGCCGGCATTTCCCGCCTTCGGACCCGCAATGGAAGGGCGCCGACAGCCGCGTCTTCCTCGCCCATGCCGCCGAGCGCATCCGGGCGCGCGGCCTGCGGCTGGGCAATGCCGATGTGACGCTGATCTGCGAGCAGCCCAAGATCGGCCCCCATGCCGATGCCATGGCCGCGGCGCTGGCCGCGGTGCTGGGGGTGGAGGCCGGGCGCGTCTCGGTCAAGGCCACCACCTCGGAGCGGCTGGGCTTCACCGGCCGCGGCGAGGGCATCGCCGCCATGGCCAGCGTGCTGCTGCTGACCGATTGAGGAAGGGTGCGGCGATGAACCGGCGGATGGCGGAAATCCTGACCACCTTCTTCTTCGTCGGCCGGCTGCGCCCGGCGCCGGGCACCTGGGGCTCGGCCGCGGCGGTGGCGCTGGCCGTGGCGCTCTATCAGGCCGGGGGGGCGATGCTGCTGCCGCTGGCGGTGGCGGCCGCCGTGCTGCTGGGCTTTCGGGCGGTGCCGGTGGCGCTGGCGCATGCCGACGATCCCGACCCGTCCGAGATCGTCATCGACGAGGTGGCCGGACAATGGCTGGCGCTGTGCTTCACCTTCATCCCGCTGGCCCGGCACGGCGTCCCGCTTCTTGCCGCCTGGCCGGCCTTCGTGGTGCCGTTCCTGCTGTTTCGGCTGTTCGACATCTGGAAGCCCTGGCTGGTCGGCCGGGCCGACCGGCGCGGCGATGCCGCCGGGGTGATGCTGGACGACCTCTGGGCGGGGCTGTTCGCCGGGCTGGTGTCGGTCCTGCTGGCCGGGCTCTATCACGCCGTGCTGGAGCCGATGCTGTGAGCCTCGCCGCGCAGGTGCTGGCGGCAGCGCAGGCGCGCAGGGTGATGATCGCCACCGCCGAGAGCTGCACCGGCGGGCTGGTGGCGGCGGCGCTGACCGACATCGCCGGCTCCTCGGCGGTGGTCGAGCGCGGCTTCGTCACCTACAGCAATGCCGCCAAGGTCGAGCTTCTGGGCGTATCCCCCGGCGATCTGGCGGAATTCGGCGCGGTCAGCGAGGCGGTGGCGCGCGGCATGGCCGCCGGCGCGCTGGCCCATAGCCGGGCGCAGCTGGCGGTGGCCACCACCGGTATCGCCGGGCCGGGCGGCTCCGAGCACAAACCCGAGGGCCGGGTCTGCTTCGGCTTGGCCGATGCGGCCGGGGTGCGGGCCGAGACGGTGGAATTCGGCGCCCTCGGCCGCGCGCAGGTGCGGCAGGCGGCGGTCGAGCACGCGCTGCGCCTGCTGCTGGCGGCGCTGGCCTGAGCCAGCAGCCTAGCGGACCTCGACCTCGGCGCCCAGCGCCTGGCCGAGCGCGCGCAGCCGGGCCTCGGCCACCTCGCCGAACAGGTCGCGGCCGACCTCCTCCAGATCCAGCCGCAGTCGCCGCCGCGCGCGGTCATAGGTCAGCCGGCCGGCATCATTGGGATCGCGGATCGAGAACATGGCGCCGAAGCGCATGGCCCGGCCCAGCACCTCGGCCTCGCGCAGCTCGCGTTCCGAAAGCAGCCCGAACAGCGGCGCAAAGCCGGAGTTGGCCCGGCTGGACTTGTAGCGATGCAGCAGCGCCACGCCCAGGAACACCCGCTCGGGGTGGGTCAGCGCCGACAGGTTGGCGCGGGTGATGGTGTCGAAACAGGCATCGGCGCGGTAATCGGGATGGGTGCGCCAGGTGATGTCATGCATCAGGCAGGCGGCGCGGACCAGCCGGTCGCGGGCCGGGTCGGCATCGTCGAACAGCGGTTGCAGAAAACGGTAGAGCCGCTTGCCGAAGCCGGGCAGCCGCGCCGAATGGCGCTCGGCCCAGCGGGCGGCCTCGATCAGCGGGTCGCGGGCGCGCAGCTCCTCCGGCATCAGCTCGTAGAGCAGCCCCTCGCGGATGCCATAGGCCGAGACGAAGAACGATTCGGGCGCGAAACTCTCGGCCAGCTGCGCCAGCACCCGCGAGGCCAGCGGCACCAGCTCGATGCGCGAGCCGCTGATGCCGGTGCCGGCGCGCAGCCGGGCCAGCCCCTCCGGGTCCTGCACCCGGGCGACGGTGGCGGCGATGGCGGCGCGGTCCATGTGATATTCGTGCAGCACCGTCATCGGATAGTCGCGCCGCTGCATGTCCAGCCGCGCAATGGCCCGCCACGAGCCGCCGACCAGGTAGATCACCGGATAATCGCCGCCCAGCTGGGTCTTCAGCCCCTCGACGGTGTCGCGGATCATCGCATCCAGCCGGTCGGGTGGCACCTGCTGCAACCGGAACGGCCCCAGGGGCGAGCTGGTGCAGCGGCCGATGCGGCCGCCGTCGATCTCGGCCAGTTCCAGCGAGTTGCCACCGATGTCGCAGACCAGGCCGCGGGCGGTGGGCCAGCCCAGCAGCACGCCCTGCGCCGACAGCCGCGCCTCCTCGGCACCGTCCACCACCAGCAGCCGCAGGCCGGTCTCGGCCTCGACCGCGGCGCAGAACTCGGCGCCGTCCTCGGCCTCGCGCATGGCGGCGGTGCCGACGCAGGTCAGCGGGCCGATGCCCATGCCCTCGGCCACGGCGGCAAAGCGGCGCAGCGCCGCCATGGCGCGGCGGCGGCCCTCGGGATTGAGGCGGCCGGTGCGGGCCAGCCCGGCCCCCAGACCGGCCATCACCTTCTCGTTGTAGTAATAGGCCGGGCTGCGGGCGGCGCCGTCGAACACCACAAGCCGCACCGAGTTCGAGCCGACATCGACCACGCCGACGCGGCTGAGCGCGCGGGTGGCGGCATCGAGGCGGAACTGGGCGAAGGGGTCGATCCGGTCGCCGGTGCTGGTCATTACGCCCGACATCGCAGCATCTCCAGGATCTTGTTGCGTCGAGGGGGTTTTGCCCATGAAAGCGGATTCGGGTCAACCCGGCTGCCGCGGCGTCTTTGTCGCGGCGGCCTCACTCGGCCGAAAGTCGCGCCAGCGCCGCCTGGGCCAGCGGCCGGGTGACGGCGCGGCCCGAGGCCAGCGCCTCGGCGTCGATGGCGGCGGCCAGCCGGCGGGCAAGGCCCAGATCGCGGTCCATGCGCCGCACCAGCCCGGCAATGACCCCCGGCGCCGGGGCCAACTGGCGGTCGGCGAACAGTTTGACCAGCACTGCCTCCAGCAGCGCCTCGTCGGGGCGGCCGAGGGTCACGGTGGTCACCGCCTCCATGCGCGAGCGCAGGTCGGGCAGCACCAGCCCCCAGTCGCGCACCGACGCCCGCGCGGTCAGCAGCAGCCGCACCCCGCGCACGGCGGCCAGATTGGCGAGGTGGAACAGCGCCGCCTCGGCCTCGGGAATGCCGGCGGCGCAATCGGCATCCTCGATCACCAGCGCGCCGCCCTCCGGCACCAGCGCATCGACCCCGGCCACGCGCAGGCTGCTGGCCTGATGGGTCGCCGCCCCGGCCTCATGCGTCCAGATCGCCGCCAGATGGCTCTTGCCGGCGCCCTCCGGCCCGATCAGCAGCAGGCGGCCCTGCGGCCAGCGGTCGCTCTGGCCCAGCATGGCCAGCGCGTCGGCATTGGCGGGCGCGGGCAGGAAATCGTCCCGCCCCAGCGCCGGCGGCAGCGCGAGGTCGAAGACAAGCTGGCGATGGGGCGAGGCGGCATCGGTCATGGCCGGGGGTTATGACCGCGCCGCCGGCGCTGGGCAAGCCGTCATGCGCGGGGGCTGCGGGCGCCGTGGCCGGGCGCATGGGCACCGCCAATCCGGGGGCGCGTCGGCTGTCAGGCGTGAGGAGCAACCGCGCCTTGGGTATCGAGCGGGAGACAAGGACGCCTCCGGTCGTCACGCACAGGGCGGACCGGAGGGCCGGCGCGTGGTCGGACACCATCCCCAGCCCGTCAGGTGCGCGGAACAATCACGCCTTGGGGAATGAACACCGCCACTCATCAACGCGAGGCGGCCCGGAGGTCCGGCAACGGATCGGGCGCCACCTCCCGACCCTCGGGTGCGCGGGGCAAGCGTG
>JBEBVF010000067.1:0-15857 GCA_040392885.1 Paracoccus sp. (in: a-proteobacteria)
CAACCGGGGTTGTCGCGCCCCAGCCGGACAGCGCAGCGGCCGAAACGGTGACGACCCCGGCACCCGCCGATGATGCTGCAATGACAGAAGCCGGTGAACCGGCCTCGACCCCGGCCGCCGAAGCGGAATCCGGCAGCAATGGTGCCGCCGGACCGGGCGATACCACTGCGGAACCGACAGCACAGCCATCCGATTCGCCCGACGAACCACCCCCCGCCGCGGAAAGTCCCCCGGCCGCCGCGCCCCTGCCGCCGGAATCCGCTGGCGCCGCCCCCGCGCGCCCGCGCTATCCGGCGCCCGACCTGACCATTCCGCCCGGCATCGCCGATCTGTTCACCCATCGCCCCGGAGGGCCGACCTGATGCTTCCCCTGAACCCAGACCTGGCCGCCACCTTCGTCCCCCCGGTGATGGAGGCGCGCCGCTGGCTGGCGGCGATGACCCCCGACCCGGCCCGGCCGCTGATCAATGTCAGCCAGGCCGCGCCCATCGACCCGCCGCCCGAGGGGCTGCGCCAGGCGCTGGCCGAGGCGGCGCTGAACCGGCCCGAGGCGCATCTCTATGGCCCGGTCCTCGGCATGGACGCGCTGCGCGAGGCGCTGGCGGCGCGCTGGCAGGCGCTCTATGGCGGCCGCGTGCAGGCCGCCAACATCGCCATTACCCAAGGGTGCAATCAGGCCTTCTGTGCCGCCACCGCCTCGGTCGCCCAAGCCGGGGACGAGATCATCCTGCCGGTGCCGTGGTATTTCAACTACAAGATGTGGATGGACATGCAGGGCTATCGCGCCGTGCCGCTGGTCTGCGGCCCGGACGTGGTGCCGCGCCCCGAGGATGCCGCCCGGCTGATCACCGACCGCACCCGCGCCATCGTGCTGATCACCCCCAACAACCCCTCCGGCGCGGAATATCCCGCCGGCGTGGTTGCCGCCTTCCGCGACCTGTGCCGCCAGCGCGGTATCGCGCTGATCCTCGACGAGACCTATCGCGACTTCGATTCGCGCAGCGAGGCGCCGCATGACCTGTTCACCGATCCCGACTGGGGCGAGGTGCTGATCCAACTCTACAGCTTTTCCAAGGCCTATCGGCTGACCGGGCATCGCGTCGGCGCCATCACCGCCTCGGCCGCGCGTCTGGCGGAGATCGAGAAGATCCTCGATACCATCGCCATCTGTGCCCCGCAGATGGGGCAGATCGGCGCGTTGTGGGGAATCGGGCATCTCGACCAGTGGCTGGCCGGCGAGCGCGCCGAAATTCTCGCCCGCCGCGCCGCCATGGCCGCGGCCGCCGCGGCGCTGCCGGGCTGGGTGGTGAAGGGCTGCGGCGCCTATTTCGCCTGGCTGGAACATCCCTTCGCCATGGGTTCGGACGAGCTGGCGCGGCGGCTGGTGGCCGAGCAGGCGGTGCTGCTGCTGCCGGGCACCATGTTCACGCCGGAGGGCGACCCGCAGGGGGCCCGCCATCTGCGGGTGGCCTTTGCCAATGTCGATGCCGCCGGCATCGCGCAACTGGCGGAGCGGCTGGCGCAATTCACCGGCTGATCCGGGGCGCAGGCCGGGCGCAGGGCCCGGCGCGCGACCGTGATGCAAAAAGCCGGGACGGGAAACTTGCCCCTTTCCCCGGCTGCGCCTAAACACGCTGAAAACCATGAGCGGGCCTTTGCCTGCGCAAAGGGGGATTGATGGCTAAGGGCAGATCTAGCCGGTCCATGTTCGTCTGGGTGCTGATGGGCTTCCTGATGCTGGGCCTCGGCGGCTATGGGGTGACGGAATTTTCCTCGGCGGGCATGTCGGGCGTGGCCTCGGTGGGCGAGACCCGGATCACCGGCGCCGAATATACCCGCCTGCTGCGCCGGCAGCTGAACCAGGCCGCCATGCAGTTCGGCCGCAACGTGCCGCTGGCCGAGGCGCGCGAGATGGGCCTGCCGCAGATGGCCCAGCAGCAGCTGCTGGCCCGCGCCACCATCGCCGAGGAGGCCCGGGTGCTGGGCCTCTCGGTCGGCGATACCAGCGTGGCCAGGGCGCTGATGGCCGAGCCGGCCTTCCAGGGCCTCGGCGGCAGTTTCGATGCCAACCGCTATGACGAGGTGCTGCGCAACGAGGGCCTGACCGCGCCCGAATTCGAGCGCAACCTGCGCCTAGACCAGACCCAGACCATCCTGATCCAGGCCGTTGCCGGCGGCGTCGACGCACCGCGGCCGCTGGTCGACCGCTCGACCAGCTGGCTGCTGCAAAGCCGCGACATCGACTGGCTGGAGCTGACCGCCGCCGACCTGCCCGAGCCGGTGGCCCTGCCCGACGAGGCCGCGCTGCGCGCTTGGCACGAGGCCAATGGCGACAAGTTCACCGCCCCGGAAGTGCGCCATTTCACCGTCGCCTGGCTGGTGCCGGAGATGCTGGCCGACGAGGTCATGGTGGACGAGCAGGCGCTGCGCGAGGTCTATGAGGCCCATATCGACGAATACCAGCAGCCCGAGCGGCGGATGCTGGGCCGGCTGGTCTATCCCTCGCAGGAGGCGGCCGAGGCCGCCAGGGCCCAGGCCGATGCCGGCGCCAGCTTTGCCGATCTGGCGGCCGCGCGCGGGCTGACGCTGGCGGATACGGAACTGGACGAGATGACCGAGGCCCAGCTGGGCGCCGCCGGCCCCGAAGTCTTTGCCGCGCCGGATAACGGCATCGTCGGGCCGGTGCAGACCGATCTGGGCCCGGCGCTGTTTTCGGTGAACGCGATCCTCGACCCGGTGGATATCAGCTTCGAGGAGGCCCGGGAGGACCTGCGCGCCGAGGCCGCCGCCGACCAGGCCCGCCGGGTGATCGAGAAGCGCGCCGATGAGGCCGCCGACCTGGTGGCGGGCGGGGCCGCCATCGAGGACCTGGCCGAAGCCGCCGGGATGAAGGTCGAGACCGTCGACTGGCGGGCCGGCGACGAGGCCGAACATGGCAGCATCGCCGCCTATCCCGCCTTCCGCGATGCCGCCGCCGTGGCCGAGGAGAACGCCTTCCCGGCGCTGGAGCCGCTGGATGATGGCGGCATCTTTGCGCTGCGCCTCGATTCGGTGACGCCGCCGACGCTGATCCCCTTCGAGGAGGCCCGTGCCGCCGTCGAACAGGACTGGCTGGCGACCGAGACCCATCGCAGGTTGCTGGCGCTGGCCGAATCGCGGCGCGAGGCGATCATCGCCGAGGCCCCGGTGGAGCCGCCGGCCGAGACGCCGCCGGAAACCCCGGCCGAGCCGGCGGCCGCGACCGAGGACGAGCCGGCCGACGATGCCGCGCCGGCCATGCAGGAGGTGCGTGGGCTGCTGCGCGACGGCTATGTCGAGGGGGCGCCGCTGGCGCTGGTCTCGCAGGCCTTCGCGCTGGCGACCGAGGGCGAGACCGACATCGTCGATGCCGAGGGCCGGGTGCTGCTGGTGACGCTGCGCGCCATCCATGCCGCCGACCTCGCCAGCGAGGAGGCCGAGGCGGTGCGCGAGGCCATCGCGGCCCGGCTCCAGCAATCGCTGGCCGACGATGTGGCCGATGCCTGGCTGCGCGCGGCGATGAACGCGCATGGTGCCCGTATCGACGCCGCCGCCATGACGCGCGCCGAGAACCTGGTGCAATGATGACGCTCGCCGCCTCCATCCGGCCCTCGGCCGAGGATTTCGCCCGTGGCTGGGCCGGGGGCCGCGGCCAGCTGGTCACCCTGACCCTGCCGGCCGATCTGGACACCCCGGTCTCGCTGATGCTGCGGCTGGCGCCGCCCGGCACGCCCTACGGCTTCATGCTGGAAAGCGTCACCGGCGGCGAGGTGCGCGGTCGCTATTCGGTGGTCGGCTGTGCGCCGGACCTGATCTGGCGCTGCCGCGACGGCCGGGTGGAGGTCAACCGCGATGCCGCCGCCGAGGGGGGCGGGACCTTCCGGGCCGATCCGGCGCCGGCGCTGGACAGCCTGCGGGCGCTGCTGGCGGAAAGCCGGCTGGACCTGCCGCCGGAGGTGCCGCCGATCGCCGCCGGCCTGTTCGGCTATCTGGGCTATGACATGGTGCGGCTGGTCGAGAACCTGCCGCAGACCCGGCCCGACCCGCTGGACCTGCCCGATGCCATGCTGCTGCGCCCCTCGCTGGTCGCGGTGCTGGACGGGGTGCGCGGCGAGGTCACCCTCTGCGTGCCGGCCTGGCCGCGGCCGGGGCTGGACGCCGCGGCGGCCCGCGCCGAGGCCGAGGCGCGGATCATGGCGGCGCTGGCCGCCCTGGACACCCCGGTCAGCGAGGCGCGCCGGCCGGATCTGGCACCGCCTCTGCATCTTGAGCCACGCTCGAACTTTACCCGCGAAGCCTATATGGCGGCGGTGGAAAAGACCCGCGAATACATCCGCGCCGGCGACATCTTCCAGGCGGTGCCGGCGCAACGCTGGGCGGCGGATTTCCCGCTGCCGCCCTTTGCCCTCTACCGCTCGCTGCGCCATACCAACCCCTCGCCCTTCATGTTCTATCTGGACATGGGCGGCTTTCACATCGTCGGCGCCAGCCCGGAGATTCTGGTGCGGCTGCGCGACGGCGAGGTGACCATCCGCCCCATCGCCGGCACCCGCCCGCGCGGCCGCGACCTGGCGCATGACCGGGCGCTGGAGGCCGAACTGCTGGCCGATCCCAAGGAACGCGCCGAGCATCTGATGCTGCTCGACCTCGGCCGCAACGATGTTGGCCGGGTGGCGGAGATGGGCACGGTGCGCCCGACCGAGGAATTCGTGATCGAGCGTTACTCCCACGTCATGCATATCGTCTCGAACGTGGTGGGCGAGCTGCGCGAGGGCGAGGATGCGCTGTCGGCGCTGCTGGCCGGGCTGCCGGCGGGCACGGTGTCGGGTGCGCCCAAGGTCCGCGCCATGCAGATCATCGACGAGCTGGAGCCGGAGAAGCGCGGCGTCTATGGCGGCGGCGTCGGCTATTTCTCGGCCGATGGCGACATGGATATGTGCATCGCCCTGCGCACGGCGGTGGTGAAGGACGGCGTGCTCTATGTGCAGGCCGGCGGCGGCGTGGTGCATGATTCCGACCCGGCCGCCGAGTTCGAGGAAACCGTGAACAAGTCGCGGGCGCTGATGCGCGCGGCCGAGGACGCCACGCGCTACCTGTCGAACGGGGCCGGCGACGCATAGCAGAGCCCCGGCCGCGGGCCGGGCGGGAGACAGCAATGGGCATCAACAGCGAAAGCGACGTGGCGGCGAACATCCAGATCGGCCCGACCGATCAGGGCATGGTGCGCATCTATGTCGAGGGCGACGGCATCGACCTGCCGCTGGATTTCGACCCCGAGGAAGCGGCCGAGATCGCCGAGGAACTGCTGGCCGCGGCCGAGGCCGCCCGTGCCATCGCCAGCAGCGGCGGCGGCCATGGCCCCGGCAAACCGAAGCCGAAGAACCGCCCCCGACGCTGATCGCGGACCGCGAGCGCGGCCGACGCCGCCCCGGTCTCGGCGGGCGATGCCGGGGCAAGACGGAGAGCCGATCCGCTGGATTTTCGGTCTGTGCCCGCTGGCGCCTCACGCGAACCGGCGCCGCAATGGCGGGGCGTGAGAGCCGCGGTGTAGCAGGGTTCAGCCGGGGGAGCGAACCCGGAGCCCGCCCGCCGGGGAGGGCCGACTCGCGCCTTGCGGTAGGGACGCGGCGCGGGCTCTGCGCTAGCGCTGTACGCTGTAGACGGCGGCCCAGAACACGGTCTTGCCGTCGGGGCCGATGGCGTGGCCGATGCCGACATCGCGCATCTGCGGGATCAGGATATTGGCGCGGTGCCCCTGCGAGGCGTTCCATTCCTCCAGCACCCGCCCGCGCGAGAACGGGCCCGCCGCGATGTTCTCGGCCGTGACCGCGGGCAGGTAGCCCGCCGCCTTGACGCGCTGCGCCGGGCCGGTGGTGGTGGTGCCGATATGGGTCATCCGCCCGCGCCGGGCCATGTCGCAGGCATGGGCGGCGGCTACCCGGCCGAGCGTGGCATTGGCGCTGACCGGGGGCAGGCCGCGGCTGGCGCGCATGGCATTGGTCGCCGCTGCCACCGCTTGGCCATCGGCCGGGCTGGAGGCCGGGCATTGCGCGATGCCGGGATCCATCAGCTGCATGGCATGGGCGTCCTTGGCCGTCATCGGCGTCGAGGCGGAGCCGCCGCATCCGGCCAGCAATCCCAGCCCCGCCACACCCGCCGCCATCGAAACCCACCGCATCTTCCGCATGCCATCACCCCTGAACAACCATGGGGTGTATATATCCGGGGTTCCCCTACTTTGGCGAGACTGCAAATGCCGGGCATTTGAGCGATCGACGCCGGTCCGCCGATCCGCGCCGCTCCGGGAACAGAATCCCGCCGCTGCGCATTGTAGGAGGACACATGACATCGAAAGGGTTGCATCATGGCTCAACAGGATATCCGCAAGGCCGCCGAAAAGACTGCCGACAAGGTCTCCGAGGCTGCCGACGACGCCGCCGAGGCGGTGCGCGACCAGGCGCAGGGGATGCGCGACAAGCTCGACGACGCCATCAGCCACGGTGCCGAAGCGGTCGAGGAGGCCCGGCGCCGCGGGGCCGAGGCGCTCGGCGCCGCCAAGCAGGGTGCCGCCGACATGGCCGCCAATGTCCGCGACGAGGCCGAACGCCTGTATCGCAAGGGCGAGCGCCGGGTGTCGCATTTCGCCGACCAGGCCTCCAGCGAGGCCGAGGTCTACTATGACGAGGTGTCGGAAATGGTGCGCCGCCAGCCGGCCGCCGCCCTCGGCATCGCCGCCGGGATCGGCTTTCTGGTCGGCATCCTGATCGCGCGCCGCTGAGCCATGCTGGACGTCACGCGCCGCTTCCACCTCGCGCTGTCCGACCTCGGCCGCCGGGCCGGGCTGATGGCGGGTGCCGGCCTGGCCGGTCTGGTCGGTGCGGGTTTCCTGCTGGCCGCGCTGTGGTCCTGGCTGGCGCATGGCCTGCATTGGGGGCCGGCGCTGGCCTCGCTGGCCATCGGCGCGCTCTGCGTGGTCATTGCCGGCGTGCTGGTGCTGGCGGGGCGCAAGGCGCAGCATGACATGCCGACCGCGGGCGATGTCCAGGCCGAGCTGGAGGCCCGCGCCAAGTTGGCCACCGGCGCGGCCATCGGCGCGGTGAAGACCCGCGCCGATCAGGCCAGGAGCGCCGCCGAGCAGCGCCTGCACGGGCTCTGGGACCGGGTGCGCTATCGCGCCGACCGCGCTGCCGAGGGCCTCGACACCACCGCCGCCAAGGTGGCGGAGACGGTGGCCGAAACCGCCTCGCGGGCCACCGGCCGCGGCGCGGCGGGGCGTGGCGGGTCCGGTAGCCGGCCGGGCGGGGTGCCGCCGCAGGACCCGCTGGGCGATGTGCTGCACAATGCCCGCGACATGGCCGAGCAGTTCGCCCGCAGCCGCGCGGCCCCCGGCGTGGCGCTGGTCAGCGCCTTTGCCGTCGGTCTGGCACTGGCCAATCTGTTCGGGGGCGATGATGAGAACGACGGGGGCGAGGACGAAGCCTGAGCCGCCCGCCTGCGCAGCACCGAAAATCGAAGGACCCCGCCGGGCTGGCGGGGTCCTGTCGTTCCGGCGGCGCCCGGTCAGGGACCGGGGCAGGGGTCAGGCATTGGCCTCGCGGATCTTGTCGGCGGCCTGCTTGTCATAGGTGACGCCCTTCTGGTCGAAGAGCTGGTCCAGCTCGCCCGACAGGGTCATCTCGGTCACGATGTCGCAGCCGCCGACGAACTCGCCCTTGACATAGAGCTGGGGAATGGTGGGCCATTCCGAGAAGTCCTTGATCGCCTGGCGGATTTCCTCGTCGGCCAGCACGTTCACGTCGCTGTAGCTGACACCCATGTAATTCAGGACGCCGGCGACACGGGACGAGAACCCGCATTGCGGCATCTCCTTGGTGCCCTTCATGAACAACACGACGGCATTGTCGTCGATCATGCTCTGGATACGGTCACGCACATTGCTCATTTGTCTTCCTCGCTTGGGCCGGCGGTCTCTCAGTCCGGCGCCTTGGTGGTCAGGGCCAGAGCGTGCAACTGGCCCTGCGGGCCGTCCATGCTGCCCTGCAGCGCGGCATAGACGGCGCGCTGCTGCTGCACACGATTGAGGCCGCGGAAGCTTTCGTCCACGACTTCAGCGGCATAGTGGTTGCCGTCACCGGCCAGGTCGGTGATCGTGACCGTCGCATTCGGGAAGGCGACGCGGATCAGGGCTTCGATGTCTCTGGCTTCCATCGCCATGGCGCGATCCTTGTTGCTGAGGTCCTGTATGGGCAGATGTAGGTGAGCGGCCCGCAAGGCGCAAGCCGGATGCAGGACGGCCGCCGCCCGCCCGACGCGACATTCGGTTGCAGAGCGGGCCGGGACGGGTCGCTGTGTTAAAGGGAGAGGGCGGGGTTCCGGGCTGACGCCGGGTGGCGCGGGCCGCCGAAGGGCAGGGGCGGGTTGGCCGCATGGGGTTCCGGGCGCGCGCCTGTCGGAAAGCGGCCCGGACTTCCGAAGCGCGAAGTGCGGAAACTGGTTCCCCGATGGTCCGAGCCCGCCGGAAGGCGTCCCGGACCTGAAAGGGGGCGGCGACGAGCCTCCCCCCTTGTTCGCAGGTAGGGGCGGCGCGCCGCCGCCCCGGCGGGCCGGTCAGGAGGCGACCGGCCTGGTGCGCAGCCCGGCGCCCAGCACCGCATAGGCCGCCGCCGCCACCACGAAGGTGGCCGGGGCCGAGAACGAGGCCAGCGACGGGATGAAATGCAGCACCAGCCCGACGCCCGAGGCCAGCAGCCAGGCGCCGAGGCCGGGGCGATAGACCGCCTGGCCGGCGCCGGCCAGATGGCCGCGGCTCTCGCGTCCCGCCATCACATGCACCAGGGCGATGCCGACCCAGGCCACCACGAAGATGCCCTGATAGGCCAGGGCTTGCAGGATATAGGAGAACACGTCGGCCATCATCAGCACATAGCTGATCGCGCCGACGACGCAGGCCCAGAGCCATTTCGGCAGCCGCAGCCGCAGCACGGTCTCCATGAAGCTTTCGAGGTTCACCGCCGCCAGATAGAAGTTCGCGGTGTTGATCCGGGTCTGCGAGATCCACACGAACAGCAGGCCCGCCAGCCCCATCAGCTGGATCAGCGCCAGCACCACCGAGATCTCGCTGACGCCGCCCTCGGTCGGCAGGCTGGCGGCGAGGAAGATGCCGACCACGCCGTTGAGCAGGAAGGTCACCAGGTAGAACGGCATCCCGAAGCTGAAGCGGGCGTGGTAATCCGCATCCTCCTCGCGGCCGAAGCGGCCGTAGTCATAGGTGTACATCATCAGGATCCACACCCCCATATAGGCGGTGAAGCAATGCCACCAGCCGCCGGCAACCGGGCCGGTCGCGGGTCCGAGGTCCAGCCAGGCGCTGGAATAGCCGTATTGCGAGATCGCCAGCACCACCGCCGCCACCACGCCCAGCAGATAGAAGGGCAGCAGCACGCCGTTGAACTTGTCGAGCCAGTTCTGGATCGAGCCGAAGATCAGCGCCACCGAGCTGACCACCACGATCAGCGCGGCGAGCGGATAGGAGATGCCGGCATATTCCTTCAGCGCCACCGCGATCACCGAGCCCTCGAAGACCGCGTAATAGGTGGCGGTGGCAAAGAAGATCAGCGTCGCCACCGCGGCGCCGCCATGCCCCAGCAGCGAGCGCGACAGCAGCGACACGCTCAGCCCGGTGCGGATCGAATGGCGCACCAGGATGCCGTTGATGATGCCGTAGCAGATCACCGACAGCACCATGCCGGCGATGGCGTTGCGCGCGCCATAGGCCAGCGCCAGCGAGGCCGCGATCACCAGATAGAACATCGCCGAGCAGACGCCCCACCAGGCCATCGTCAGCGGCATCCGCGCCACGCGCCGGTCATGCGGGACCGGGCGATCCGAAAAGACGAGCTCTTCGGCAGTATCATTCCTTCCAGCCATGGCTGTTCCTCCCCTTCATTCGTCATCCGTCGATGAAAAAGGGCGGGTCCGCGCCGGACCCGCCCTGCCGGCGTCACGCCTCGGCCAGTTCGGCCACCCGCGCCCCGGCGGGCCGCGCCGCCCGGTCGGCGGTGGCGACATAGACGCCGCCGCGATCCAGCTCGACCGTCCAGCCGGGCTCGATCACGATGGTGGTGGTGACCTCCTCGATCACCGCCGGGCCGGTGATGCGGTCGCCGGCGCCCAGCCGGGCGCCCTCGTAGACCGGGGTGTCGTGGAAGCGGCCCGAGGCGTCGAAGATCATCCGGCGATGGCCGCGGAGCGCCTGCGCCGCGCCCTTGCCGGCGGCGATCACCATGCGCGCCGGCTGGTCGACCGCGCCGGAGACGGCGCTTTCGACATTCACCACCTCGACCGGGCTGTTCGGCTCGGCATAGGTATAGAGTTCGGCGTGCCGGGCATGGAAGGCGGCCTTCAGCCGCTCCAGCGCCGGGCCGTCGATGGTGAAAGGATCGACGCTGACCGTGCATTCATGCACCTGCCCGACATAGCGCATGTCGAGGCTGCGGCGGATATGGATGCGCTCCGGGGCAAAGCCGTCGGCGGCCAGGTCGGCGCGGCCCTTCTCCTCCAGCCGCTGGAAGGTGTCGTTCAGGCGGCCGGCGGCCTCCGCCCCTTCCAGCCGCGTGGCGATGGTGGCCATGTAGTTGTACTTCACATCCGAGATGACCTGGCCGAAGGCGCAGAGCCCCGAGGCCAGCTTGGAGATCAGCACCGTGTCGATGCCCATCTCGCGCGCCAGCGCGGTGACATGCGCCCCGGTGGCGCCGCCGGCGCAGTTCAGCACGAAATCACGCGGGTCGTAGCCGCGCTCGACCGAGACCCGGCGGATGCCGTTCACCATGTTGTTGTTGACGATGGTGAACATGCCATGCGCGGCCTGCTCGACGCTGATGCCCAGCGGCTCGGCCAGATGCTCGCGGATCGCGGCGCGGGCCTTCTCCACGTCCAGCGGCAGGCGGCCGCCGACCAGGCCCGCCGGGCTGAGATAGCCCAGCACCAGGTTGGCATCGGTGGTGGTGGGCATGGTGCCGCCCTTGCCGTAGCAAGCCGGGCCGGGCTCGGACCCCGCCGATTGCGGCCCCATCTGCATCAGGCCCATGCTGTCGATCCAGCCGATCGAGCCGCCGCCGGCGCCCAGGGTCTCGACCTGGATCATCGGGATGCCGATGCGATAGCGCAGGAAGTCGATGTCCTTGGACACGTTGGCCTGGCCGTCGCGGGTCAGGGTGATGTCGAAGCTGGTGCCGCCCATGTCGACGGTGATGATGTTGCGCAGCCCGTAGGGCTCGCCCAGGTTCAGCGCCGCGCGCGGCGCCGAGGCCGGGCCGGAATTGATCGCATAGACCGCCTGATCGGCGACCACCGCACCCTGCGCCAGCCCGCCGTTCGACTGGAAGTAGCGGACCGGCTGGCGGGCGCCCAACTCCTGGAAATACCCGTCCACCGCCCGCACGTAGCGCGACAGGATCGGCGCCAGATAGGCATTCACGATCGCGGTCGAGGTGCGGGTATATTCGCGCATCTGCGGATAGAGGACGCTGCCGATGGTCAGCGGCACGCCCGGCATCATTTCGCGCACGATCTCGGCGGCGCGCAGCTCGTGCTCCTGGCGCAACACCGACCAGACAAAGCTGATCGCCACCGATTCCACGCCCTCGGCGAGGAAGTGCCGGCAGGCCTCGCGCACATCATCCTCGTTCAGCGGCGTATGCACCGCGCCGCTCGACAGCACCCGCTCGCGCACGCCGCGGCGCAGATAGCGCGGCACCAGCATGGTCGCCGGCGGATAGTCGGGGTCATAGCGATAGCCGTCCTCCTTGTGGCCGAGGCGGATCTCGATGCTGTCCTCGTGGCCTTGGGTGGCGATCAGCCCGGTGCGGGCGCCGGTATGGGTGATCAGCGCATTCAGCCCGACGGTGGTGCCGTTGATGCACAGATCGGCATTCGAGATCAGCTCGCGCGGGCTGATGCCCAGCTCCTCCTCGATCAGGGCCAGGCCGTTGCGGATGGCGAGGGTCGGGTCCTGCGGCGTCGAGAGCGCCTTGAAGATGCGCAGGTCGCCCCTGCGGTCGGCCACGATGAAGTCGGTGAAGGTGCCGCCGGCATCGACGCCCAGACGATATTGATGTTGCATGATATCCCCTCCCAATCAGGCTGCGCGCAGCGCGGCGGTGGCGTCGTGATCGACGGTCAGGCTGTCGCGGTCGGTGATGACGACGCCATAATCGAGGCGCGCGCCCTCCAGGCTGACCAGGCCGTTGCGGACATCCTCGACGACCTTCTCGACCGGCCGCTCGAAGGGGGCGCCATAGCCGCCGCCGCCCGGATTGCGGTTGGCCGCGCGCTCGCCGGGATTGATGGTCTCGATGACGTTCTCGGTGATGATCTCGGTCTGGCCGTTGCGGGTGACCTCCAGCCGCCCGACCTTGGGCGGGATCAGCGCCGAGGCGGCACCCGCCGCGCCCATGGCCGGGATGCGCCGGCCCTCGCCGAAGGTGATCAGCGTCATCGGCTTGTCGAGGGGCTCGACCTCCCAGCAGGTGCCCGAGCCGCCGCGATAGCGCCCGGCGCCGCCCGAATCCTCCATCAGCGAATAGCGGTGGATGATGATCGGATAGCTGTGCTCCAGCATCTCGATATCGCCGCTCATCAGCGCCCCGAAACAGCAAAGCGGCCCGCAGCTGTGCCAGCCGTCCTGGGTCGAGGTGGCGCCGGCGCCCGAGATGATCGTGGCCAGCACCATGGTGACGTATTCCTCGTCATGGCGGGTGTCCCAGCCGGCGATGTTGCAGCCATTGGCATGGCCCCAGCTGGCCGAGACCTTGGCCGGCGCCGCCTTCTCGAAGGCCAGCCGCACCGCGTCGGTCAGCGTCTCCATCGGCGTGGTGGTGCAGTTCATGTGCGGCGCGGGCGATTTCGCGTTGCACAGCGTGCCCTTGGGCCCCATGTCCGTGGTCACGCAGCGATACAGCCCCTCGTTGTAGGGCGGCGGCAGTTGCGCGAACATCATCAGGCCCAGATAGACGCCGGAATGGCTGTTGCCCTCGTAGCTGTTGATGAAATAGGGCACCTGGGGCGGGCTCTCGATGGCGATATGGCAATCGCTGCCGGTGATCGTCACCGTGGCGGTGATATCCATGTCGCCGAAACCGTGGCCGGCATCCTCCAGCACCGCGGTGCCGGTATAGGTGCCGTCCGGCACCGCCTCGATCAGCTTGCGCATATGCGCCTCGGCCATGTCCAGCAGTTCGGCGATGCAGTCCTGCACCAGCTGCTTGCCGTATTTGTCCATCAGCCGGATCAGGCTGCGGGCACCGACCTGGCAGGCGCCGATCAGCGCCTTGAAATCGCCCTCCTGGTCGCGCCGCGCGCGCATGTTGGTCAGCAGCAGGTTGAGAACGTCGTCGCGCGGCTTGCCCTTGTCCCACAGCTTGACCGGCGGGATGCGCAACCCCTCGGCATAGATCTCGGTCGCATTGGGGTTGTAGCCCGCGGGGACCGGGCCGCCGATATCGGTCAGGTGGCCCTTGCAGACCGTCCAGAACACCAGCTCGCCCTCGTAGAAGACGGGGTAATACATACAGGTGTCGATGATGTGGCTGCCGCCATAGGCGGGGTCGTTGTGCAGGATCAGGTCGCCCTCGTGGATGTCGCCCTCGAAGAACCGGGCCACCGATTTCATCGCCGGGATCAGGCTGCCCAGATGGATCGGGATGTCCTGGCCCTGCAGGATCATCTCCGGCGTGTGGTTGAACAACGCCGTCGAATAGTCATGCGCAAGGTTGAAGACCGAGCTGCGCGCGGTCTGTTCGAGCGTCAGCGTCATCTCGCGCTGCGCCGTCTCGAGCACCCCGCGCACGACGGACAAGGTGATCGGGTCGGGTTTCTGTCTGGTCATGGCATTTCCCTTCTGCTGGCCGCCGGCCGGAAAGCGTCAGGGAAAGGCAGCCGGGACTCCGGCTGGCCGTGATGTTCCTCCCCTGGCGCGGCCGTCTTGTCGCGGTCCTCGTGCCGATGGCGGTGATGATGCCTGCGGCGGGGCGGGGCGGTCTTGGCGCTGAGTGCGCGAAGATTTGTCGCTGCGCGCACTCCGCGGCGCATGGCGGCGTTTCCTTTCGCGCCGGTCGCGCGCTAACATGGCGAATCACAGCCGGTGCTAGGGAGGCGCCCATGGTTGTCGAGACATACAGCACCGCCGCGATCGCCCCGCCCGAGCGGGTGCGGCACTGGTCGCGCATCATCGCCGAAACCTATTTCCCGCTGACGCTGACCTATCGCGATCCGGCGCGCTTCCATGGCCGGGTCGAGCGGCGCCAAGCCGGGCCGGCCTCGCTGTCGCGGCTGCGTACCGGGCCGGCCAGCTACGAGCGCGACATCGACCAGATCCGGCAATGCGACAGCGCCGACTATCTCATCACCGTGCCGGCGACGGCGCCGGTGACCTTCCGCCAGCTCGGCCGCGAGGTCAGCTGCGCGCCGGGCGGCTTCCTGATCGAGCGCGGGGACGAGCCTTATCGCTTTGCCTATGACGTCTCCAACGACCTGCTGGTGATGAAGCTGCCGCGCCCGGCGCTGGCGGCGCGGCTGCGCCAGCCCGACCGCTTCTGCGCCACGCTGTTCGACGGCACCAGCGACATGGGCGGGCTGTTCGTCGAGACGGTGCGGCGTACCCATGCCATGGGCGGCAGCCTGGCCGATAGCGACGTGCTGGGCCGGCACCTGGTCGAGCTGCTGGCCCTGACCCTCGACCGCGCCGCGGAGACCGAGGCCGGCGCCGCCACCCCGATCCGCGCCGCACATCTGAAGCGCGCGCAGGACATGATCCGCGCCAATCTGCATGACCCGGCCCTCGGCCCCGAGGCGGTGGCCCGGGCCTGCGGCATCTCGCGCCGCTATCTGCACGAGATCTTTGCCGATACCGAGACCACGGTGGCGCATTTCATCAGCCGGGTGCGGCTGGCGGCGGCGCGCGATTTCCTGGCGCTGCCGGGCGACCTGCCGCTGGCCCAGGTCGCCTATCGCTTCGGCTTCGGCGACCAGGCCCAGTTCGCCCGCCAGTTCCGCGCCGCCTTCGGCCAGACCCCGAGCGGCTTCCGCGCCAGCCGCCGGGCGGCCCGCGCCGGCGAGCGGGACGGGATGGCCGGGTAGGGCGCGCGGCGCGCCTTGGCCAGCGGCCCGGGCCGGGGCGGACGGGCGGGGCAGGGTGCTGGCGTTCCCGGTGTGGCTGCACCCTCACCGCAAGGGCCGCCTCCGGTTGCGATCGGACTGTGGTCACCCCTCTCGGGCGCCGGATTCGTCTGGAAGCCTTTCAAGCAACAAGCGAGAGCCCGCGGGGGAGGGCAGCAGGTTGCCGGTTCCACAAGCTTGTCGGAAGGCGGGACGCAGGCTTGCAAATCTCTCCCCGCTGGAGCAGCAGCCTGCGCCAAACCTCATGGCGGGTCAGCGCGGAAAGCTGGGAGTGACCGGGGAACCTGGATCGCTTGTCCCCAAGCGCCGCGGGTAGCCGCCACCGGCCTTTGGATGCAGGATTGGACGCCGCTCTGCGCAGCGGGGAACGGGCGCCGTATCTCATGGAACGGAGAGCAGCAGGCGGGTTGCGTAGGATTGCCGTGGCCGGAAGCATGGCGCGCCCGGCGGTTGCTGGCCGCCGGGCGCGTGGTGTCGAAGCCGGTGTTTTGGAAGGGCCGGGCGGCGGTGGCACCCGCCGCCGCCCGGATCGTGCCTGCGGCCTCGCGGCAGGGGCGCGGATCACACGCCTTTCAACATCGCGCCGCCATCGAGCACGGGCGCCAGATCGACGATGTAGAGCGAGCGGTGGTTCTCGTGCACCGAGTCGATGCAGGCCTGCC
>JBEBVF010000068.1:0-15451 GCA_040392885.1 Paracoccus sp. (in: a-proteobacteria)
GGCAGGCTTGCTGACCATGATTGTTCCGAAAGACCAGATGATGCGCCATTTTCTCGACATCCACAGCACCGACAAATCCGACCTGCGCGCCATGGTGAACGCCGCCCGCCGCATGAAGGCGGCGCGTGGCGACGCCCCCCGCGGCACCGCCGACAACGAGCAGCCGCTGAAGAACCGCATGGTGGCGCTGATCTTCGAGAAGCCCTCGACGCGGACCCGGATCAGCTTCGATCTCGGCGTGCGGCAGATGGGCGGGCAGACCATGGTGCTGTCGGGCGCCGACCTGCAGCTGGGCCATGGCGAGACCATCGCCGATACCGCCCGGGTGCTGTCGCGCTTTGTCGACCTGATCATGATCCGCACCTATGAGGAGGCGACCCTGCACGAGATGGCTGAGCATGCCACGGTGCCGGTGATCAACGGGCTGACTAACCGCACCCATCCCTGCCAGATCATGGCCGATATCCTGACCTATGAGGAGCATCGCGGCCCCATTGCCGGCCGCAAGGTGGTGTGGTCGGGCGACGGCAACAATGTCTGCGCCTCCTTCATCCAGGCGGCGGGGCAGTTCGGCTTCGACTTCACCTTCACCGGCCCGCAGCCGCTGGACCCGGAGGCCGAGTGGCTGGATTTCGCCCGCGCCCAGGGCGTCAAGGTCGAGGTGGTGCGCGATCCGGTGGCGGCGGTGACCGGTGCCGACCTGGTGCTGACCGATACCTGGGTGTCGATGCACGACCCGCAATCGGCGCGCGAGCGCCGCCACAACCAGCTGCGCCCCTATCAGGTCAACGAGGCGCTGATGGCCCATGCCAAGCCCGATGCGCTGTTCATGCATTGCCTGCCGGCGCATCGCGACGACGAGGTGACCTCGGCGGTGATGGACGGTCCGCAATCGGTGATCTGGGACGAGGCCGAGAACCGGCTGCATGCGCAGAAGGCGATCATGCGCTGGTGCCTGGAGGTCTGAGGGTTTCGTGGCCGGCGGCCAGGGCTGGGTCCCCGGCCTTGGCCGTCGCCCTCTGTCGCCGCGGGCGATGGATCATCGCGGCGGTGGCGGTGGTTGAAGCGACAGCCGGCCGGGCCTGCCGCTGCGGCCACGAAGTGGCACCCGCCCGAGCCCGCATCTGCCCGCTCGGCTAAGTCCATCGGCCCCGGCCGTTGCGGGCGATTGCTTATCGCGGCGGTCTCGGTGGCGGAGACGAGAGGCGACCGGGCCGGCCGCTGTGGGCCCGGCCGGCCCTCGGCCCGGCTAATCCTCGCGCAGGGCGCGGGACAGGTGGTCGGAAAAGGGTTTCAGCAGATAGCGCAGCGGGCTTTGCGCGCCGGTCCGGATGAACACCTCCACCGGCATGCCGGGGATCAGCCGCAGCCCGCCCAGCTTCGCTACCTCCTGCGGCGGCAGGCTGATCTCGGCCCGGTAATAGGCGGCGCCGGTCGCCGGGTCGCTGACCGCATCCGGGGCGAGGCCGGTCAGCCGGCCGGTGAGTTCCGGGACATCGCGGCCAGAGAAGGCCGAAAAGCGCAGGCCGACCGCCTGACCGGGGGCGGCGCGGTCGATGTCGCCGGGGGCGATATGCGCCACCACCCGCAGCGGCCGGTCCCGGGGAACCAGGGCGAGGATCGGCTCGGCCCCGCGCAGCACCGCGCCCGGTGCGGTGACGGTCAGCTGATGCACGATGCCGGCCTCGGGGGCGCGCAGGTCCAGCCGGGCGATGCGCGCCGTCAGGCTGCGCCGACGCTCGGCCAGGTCCAGCCCGCGCTCGGCCAGGGCGGCGAGCTCGGTCTCGATCTCCTCGCGGCGGCTGCTGGCCTGGCGCTGGCGCAGGATCGCCCGCTCGGCCAGCGCCGCCACGGCCTCGGCGCGGGCGGCGGCCAGTTCGGCCAGCTGCCCGTCGAGGCGGGCGGCCTCGCGCTCCAGCGCCAGCAGGCGCGGCGCCTGGGCGAGGCCCTTGCCGAACAGCGCCTGCGTATCCGCCAGCTCGCGCCCGATCAGGTCGCGCTGGACGGCCAGCGCCGCGGACTGGGCGCCGATGCCGGTGATTCGGGCCGCGATCTGCGCTTCCTGCTGGCCCAGCTGCGCCTGCGCCTGCGCCAGCAGCTCGCGGCGGGCGGCGAACAGGCTGGCTTGGCCGGCGACCAGCTCGGCCAGCGCCGGATCGGCCGTTGCCGCCGCGGTCAGCGCGGCGGGAAAGGCGATCCCGGTATGGTTTGCGCGCTCGGCCTCCAGCCGGGCGCGGCGGGCGAGGAGGTCGAGATACTGCCCCTCGACCAGCGCCAGCTCGTCCTGCAACAGGCTGCCGTCGAGGCGCAGCAGGCGCTGGCCGGCGACGACCGCCTCGCCCTCCTGCACCAGGATCTCGGCGACGGTGCCGCCATCGGGATGCTGGAGGAGCTGGCGATGGCCCTCGACCTCGACCCGGCCGGGGGCGAGGACGGCGCCGGAAAGCTGTGCGAACACCGCCCAGCCGCCCAGGCCCAGCACCAGCAGCAGCAAGGCCGCCAGCCCCAGCCGAAGGGTACCGCGCAGCGGCCAGCGCCCGACATCGGGCAGCGGCAGCGGCGGCGGTGCCGGCAGGATCTGCGCCGGCGGTGCATCCGCCGCATGCCGGTGGCGCGGGAGGGCGCAGGCCGGCGTTGTCATGCCATGACCCCCTGCAGCGTGCGGCCCGCGCCGGGCAGGGGCCCGGCCTGGTGCAGGCTGTCGCGCAGCACCGCCTCGCGGGGGCCGAACCGGGCCTGGCCGCCATTCCGGAGGACCAGCAGCCAGTCGCATTCGGCGATGGCGCCGGGGCGGTGGGCCATGGCGACCACGCTGCCGCCGCGCGCCTTGACGGCGCGGATGGCGGCGCCCAGCGCCTGCGTGCCCTCGTGGTCGAGATGGGCGTCGGGCTCGTCCAGCACCAGCAGCACCGGCATGCCATAGAGCGCGCGCGCCAGGCCGATGCGCTGGATCTGGCCGCCCGACAGCCGGCCGGCGATCTGGCCGATCGGGGTGTCGTAGCCTTTGGGCAGGGCCAGGATCATGCCATGCGCGGCCGCGGCCTGCGCCGCCGCCACCACCCGCTGCGGGTCGGGATTGCCGGCGAGGCGGGCGATGTTCTCGGCCACGCTGCCGTCGAAGAGCAGCGGGCGCTGCGGCAGATAGCCGATCAGCCCGCCGAGGATGTCGGGGTCGTATTGATCGAGGCTGGCGCCGCCCAGCCGGACCTCGCCCGCCGCGGGCGGCAGGGCGCCGACCAGGGCGCGGGCCAGGGTGGACTTGCCGGCGCCGGTGGGCCCGATCACCCCCAGCGCGCTGCCGGGCGGCAGCGAAAAGCCGATCCGGTGCAGGATCGGGGCGGTGGCGCCGGGCGGCCGGATGGCGAGGCCGGTCACCTCCAGCCGGGCCTCGGGCCGGGGCAGCGCGGTGCGCGGCGGCGCCGGGCGCTGCCGGTCCAGCAGGCCGGCCAGCCGGTGCCAGCCGGACAGCGCCCGCTGGATCTGGGCCCAGCCGGCGGTGATCTGGTCGACGGGGGCCAGCGCCCGGCCCATCAGGATCGAGCCGGCGATCATCGCCCCCGGCGTCACCGCCCCGCGCAGCGCCAGCCAGGCGCCGGCCGCCAGCATGGCGCTTTGCAGCAGCAGCCGCAGCGCCCGGGCCAGGCTGGCAAAGCCGCCGGTGATGTCGCCGGCCCGCAGCCCCGCCGCGGTGGCGGCGTCGCGCGCGGCCAGCCAGCGGCGGGCGACGGCGCCGCGCATGCCGAGGGCGGCGATCGCCTCGCCCTCGTCGCGAAAGCGCCCGGCCATCTGCCCGGCCCGGATACCCTCGCGGGTGGCGCGGTCCAGCGCACCGCGCGCCAGCGTCTGATTGGCCAGCGTCAGCAGCACCAGCACCGCGCCGCCGGCGAGCGCGACCAGCCCCAGCAGCGGATGCAGGGCGAAGACCGCCAGCAGGAACAGCGGCGCGAAGGGCAGGTCGAACAGCGCCAGCATCACCGGCGCGCCCAGCGCCCGCACCACCGCGTCGAGATCGGCCAGCCCCTCCGGCCCGTCCGGCTCGCGCAGGCCGGCCTCCAGCACCCGGATCTGCAGCCCGGTCTGGAACCTTGCCGCCAGACGCCGCATCACCTGGCCGCGGGCCATGTCCAGCACCGCCATCAGCAGGAACAGCCCGACCACCAGCACGAACAGCGCCACCAGCGTCTCGACCGAGCGGCTGGTCAGCACCCGGTCATAGACCTGGAGCATGAACAGCGGCCCGGTCAGCATCAGCGCATTCACCGCCAGCGAGAACGCCGCCACCGCCGACAGCGCCGGCCAGCCGGCCCGGCGCGCGGCGCGAAGCTCCCCCTTGCCGGGAGCATGTGGTGACAGGGCCGTCATGCGCGCCGCCTTTCCGTGCCGAGGGCGAAGGCGGGCGGCGATTCGCAGCCCACCGAAGGCAGGCTACGCGCGCAGGGGTAAATTATCCGCTAAACCGGCTCAGCCGCCGCCGAGCGCCCGGCTGAGGGCATCGCCCAGCGGGTCGGGCTCGGCCCCGGCGCCGCCCTGCGGCACCACCTGCGGGCCGCGCGGCGCCCCGCCATCCGCCGGCAGGTCGTCGCTGGACATCACCGCGCCCTCGGTCTGCGGGGCGGTGGCGCCGCCCTGCTGCTGGGGCCGGCCCAGCGCCTGGCCCAGCGCGGCGGCCAGCGGGTCGGCGCTGCCGTCCTGCTGCTGCACCGCCACCGGATCGACGACATTGCCGCCGCCCTGCGGCATGCTGGCGCCCAGCGATTCCATGGGCAGCCCCTCATGGATCTCGGCCATCACCGCCTGCCATATCTCGGCCGGCAGCCCGCCGCCGGTCACCCCCTTCAGCGGGGTGTTGTCGTCATAGCCCATCCAGACGCCGGTCACATATTGCTCGGAAAAGCCGATGAACCAGGCATCGCGATAGTTGGAGGTGGTGCCGGTCTTGCCGGCGACCTGGCGCCCGCCGGGCAGCCGTGCCCGGCCGCCGGTGCCGTGCTCGATCACCTGGCGCATCATCCAGATCAGCTCGACGGCGGATTTCTGGCTGATCACCCGCTTGCCCATGCCGCCAGCCTGGCCCATCAGCGGCGTGTCATCGCCCTGGATGCGCAATTCGATCAGGCCGTAGGGGGTGACGGCGGTGCCGCCGTTGCGGATGCCGGCATAGGCGCCGGTCATCGCCAGCAGCGTCGATTCCGAGGCGCCCAGCCCCAGGGCCGGCCCGGAGGCGAGGTTGTCACCGACGCCGAAATCGGTGGCGATGCGGCGGACATTGTCGCGGCCCGCGGCCTCCTGGAGCCGGATGGTGGCGGTGTTGATCGAATTCGCCAGTGCCGAGGTCAGCGTGATCATGCCCTTGTAGGTGCGGGTATAGTTGTCGGGCGACCACGAGCGCCCGCCCGGCATGCGGATGGTCAGCGGCCCGTCCAGCACCATGTCGTTGGGCGACATGCCCTGGTCGAGCGCCGCGGCATAGACGAAGGGTTTGAAGGACGAGCCCACCTGCCGCTTGGCCTGCGTGGCGCGGTTGAAGGCGCCGACCACCATGGTGTCGCGGCCGCCGATCATCGCCCGCACCGCGCCGTCGGCCGACATCACCACCACCGCCGCCTGCGCCTTGGAGCCCTCGTCGACCTTTTCGGCGAAGACCTTGGCCAGTGCCCGCTCGGCCGCGCGCTGCATGCGCTGGTCGAAGGTGGTCTTGATGGTCACGTCCTCGGTGGTCTCGGTGGTCAGGAAGCCGGGGCCGGTCTCCATCACCCAGTCGGCGAAATAGCCGCCGGCGCGCGCCGCCGCGGCCCGCGACAGCTCGGCCGGGTGGGCGATGGCGTTGTCGTATTCCTCCTTGGTCAGGTAGCCCTGCTCGCGCATCAGCCCGAGGATCACGTCGGCGCGGTCCTGGGCCCGCGACAGGTTCGAGGTCGGCGAGAAATAGGAGGGGGCGCGCAGCAGGCCGGCCAGCATCGCGGCCTCGGCCGGGGTCACCTCGGTCGCCGGCTTGCCGAAATAGCGCTGCGAGGCAGCCTCGAAGCCGCGGGCGCCGGCGCCCAGATAGCTGCGGTTCATGTAGATGTTGAGGATGTCCTGCTTGGAATACTTCATCTCCAGCGCGAAGGCGAAGGGCACCTCCTTGATCTTGCGCCAGAGCGAGGATTCGCGGCAGCTCGCCTCGTAGGCGGCCTCGTTCTCGTATTTGATCGGGTCGAATTCCTGGCCCAGGCACAGCAGCTTGGCCACCTGCACGGTGATGGTCGAGCCGCCGGCGCCGGAAAACGCCCCGCGCCCGGCGGCGAGGTTGGTGCGGATGGCGCCGGCGATGCCGCGCGGGTCGATGCCGAGGTGATAGTAGAAGCGCTTGTCCTCGGTCGCCACCACGGCGTCGCGCAGCACCGGCGCGATCTTGTCGGCAGTGACGGCGCCGAAGGTCTCGCCGCGCCAGGCGAAGACATTGCCGTCGCGGTCGAGCATGGTGACCGAGCCGCGCTGGCGGGCGTCGAACAGCGCCGTGGGCTCGGGCAGCTGCGCATAATAGAAGAAGGTCGCGGCGCCGACGATCAGCGCCACCACCGCCACCAGCCGCCAGACCGAGCCCCAGATCATCCGCCAGATCAGCGAGACCAGACCGGCGATGCCGAAGGTCAGCGCATTGCCGCGCCGCTTCTCGGGCCGCCGGGGCGTGCGGCGGCCGGGTTTCGGCGGCTCGGCCGGAGGGGTCGGGCGCGGTTCGGCCGAAAGGCGCCGGCTGCGGGGCGGTTGGGTCATCGGTGCTGCTCGTGTGGCTTGCGGCCGCTTATGCCGCAGCCTTGTCGGCGGGCAGGATACACCAGCCCCGGCCAAGGTAAAAAGGGGCAATTCCCCTTCTGACCGATCCGTGACCCGATCTCGGCGCCCCGCGGCCGAGTGGAAAAGGCGCGGCCCGCGCGGTTTCGCCCGGAAAAAGGCGCGCGAGGCCGGCAAAACCGCACGAAATCAGGCCGCTGTTCGCCCTGATCTCGCGGGCGCGGCCGGGTCGCCGCCATCGGGCAGAACCGGCGCCGCACAGCCCCGGCCGGGGGCGGCGGGCGGCCTAGCTGTCGTCGCGTCCGGTGCGGTCGCCGTCGCCGCGGATCTCGTCATCGTCGCCGAAGCGGGAATCGTCGTCGCTTTCCTCCTCGCCGATGCCGACATATTTGCGCGACATGGCGATGGAGTGATTGTCGTGCAGCGGGTCCATGACCACATCGGCCGGAATCTCGCCGGCCAGCCATTCGCGGATCTCCTCGACTGCCTCGACGCGCTCGATCTGCTCGATCTCGGCGATATAGGCGATGAAGGCGCGCTGGTCGCCGTCGATCTCGTCCAGCTGGTCGAAATCCACCTCCGGCCAGCGCGACTGGATGGCGTCGAAGAAGGCCGACCAGTTATCCTGAACATGCTGCCAACGCATCGCGGCCCCTCCTTTCGGCTGTCAACGGGCGGTCATGGATCAAACCCCGGTGCGCGGCACGGGTTCCCGCCGCGCCTCAGGACTCGATCCACCAAGTGTCGGGCAGAAAGCCCGGCCAGTCACCATAAATCGGCACGGTCTCGGGGTGCTTCAGTGTCGCACGATGCGCCAGCCGCGAGACCGGGGCGAAGCTGACCGGAATCACATAGCGCCCGGCCATCAGCAGCCGGTCCAGCGCCCGCACGGCGGTGACGAATTCCTCGCGCGTACGGGCCTGCACCATGTGGTCGATCATCGCGTCGATGGCGGGCGAGGCGGCGCCCATCCAGTTGCGGGTTCCCGGCGCCGTCACCCCTTCGGAGCCCCAGTAGAGCCGCTGCTCGACCCCCGGCGACAGCGACAGGCCGCGCTCGTACCAGGTCATGTCGAACTGGTAGTTGTTGGTGCGCTCGACATACTGGGCGCTGTCGATCTGGGTGATCGCCGGGGTGATGCCCACATTCTTCAGCGCATCGGCATAGATCGAGGCGATCTGCTGGGTCTCCGACGAGGACCGCATGGCGGTGCCGGTCTGGTTGAGCAGGATCTCGAAGGTGAAGGGCTGGCCGTGCTCGTTCATCAGCCCGCCCTCCTGCACCGTCCAGCCGGCATCGGCCAGCAACGCCAGCGCCTTGCGGATGGCGCGGCGGTCCACCACCCGTGTGTCGCCGGCGGGCAGGGTATAGCCTTCCAGCGTGTCCGGCAGCAGGATGTCGGCAAAAGGCTCCAGCAGCGCGGCCTCCTCGGGCGAGGCGGGGCCGGGGCGCATGGCCAGTTCGGAATTGCCGAAATAGGAGGTGATGCGCGGATCGACGCCGCCGCCCAGGGTCTGGTTGATGAAGGGAAAGTTGAAGATCTCGATCATCGCCTGCCGCACCCGCCAGTCGGCGAACAGCGGGTTTCTCGTGTTCATCACCAGCCCGACGATGCCCGAGGGGCGGCGGTGCGGAATCTCGGATTTCAGGATGCGGCCGTCCTGCACGGCGGGAAAGTCGAAGTCGCGGGTCCAGCGGGCAGAGTTCTGCTCGCGCCAGATGTCCAACTCGCCAGCCTTGAAGGCTTCGAACATGGCGGTGCTGTCGCCGTAATAGTCGTAATGCAGCACCTCGGCATTGTAGAGGCCGCGATTGACCGGCAGCTCGGCCCCCCACCAGTCCGGGTTCCTGCGGAAGGTGATCGAGCGTCCGACCTCGAAACCGTCGATCACATAGGGGCCGGAGCCGATCGGCACCTCCAGCCCGCTTTCCGCGAAATCCTTGCCCTCCCATTGCGCCTTCTTGAGGATCGGGCGCAGGCCCATCAGCAGCGCCATCTCGCGGTCCTCGGCCTCGAAGGTGAAGCGCAGGCTGCGCTCGCCGGTCTGCTCCATGCCGGCCACGCGCTCCCAGGCGCCGCGATAGCGGGGATGGCCCTGGGTGCCCAGCGTCTCGTAGGACCACATCACGTCCGCGATGGTCAGCGGGTCGCCGTCCGAGAACCGGGTGCCCTCGCGCAGCGTGAACTCGATCCATTTGCGGTTCTCGTCGGCGGTGACGCCTTCCGCCAGCAGGCCATAGAGGGTGAAGGGCTCGTCGATGCTGCGATACATCAGGGTTTCGGCGACATGCAGCGTCACCGGCCAGGCGGCATTGCCCTTCAGCACCCAGGGTTTCAGCGAATCATAGCTGCCCGGTTCCGAGAGGCGAATCGTCCCCCCCCTGGGCGCCTCGGGATTGGCGTAGGGCAGGTTCAGGAAGCCGGGGGGCAGGGCCGGCTGGCCGACCATGCTGATACCGTGCGCGGGCCCCGGCGGCGCGGTTTCCGAGCCTGCGCCAAGACTTGCGCGCGGCATCAATGCCACACTCGCCATGGCCGGGCCCAGCCACAGGAATCCGCGTCGGGACACGGAATCGTTAGGAAATTTGAAGATTCGCGACATGCTCGGGCCTCGGGGCTTTTGTGGTTGCGGCGCTCTGCCGGCGCCTTGCGTGCGCATAACTTACAGAGGGTTGCAGGCTTGCGCAAACTTTAGCCTTGGCCCCGGGGGCGGGGCGGCGTATAACCATAGCACTGCTCGATAGGTTTCTTGCCTGTATGAAACCTGCCTCAAGACTTGCGCCCGCCTCGTGCGGGCGCTTTTTTGTCTCATGGACATGTGATTTGTCCCGGACCGGCGGTGCCGGCCCCGGCATGCGCGACGCGGGGTGCAGGCTGCCGCCCGCGCCGGTGAATTCCTTCGTGGAGGACCATGATGTTTGACGATTTCCTGCGCGGAAAGACCGCGATCGTGACCGGCTCGACCTCGGGGATCGGCCTCGGCATCGCGCGCGAACTGGCCCGCGCCGGCGCCGACCTGGTGCTGAACAGCTTTACCGACAGCGACGAGGATCACGCGCTTGCCGCCGGCATCGCCGCCGATTTCGGGGTCAAGGCGGTCTATGTGCAGGCCGACATGTCCCGGCCCGAGGAATGCCGCGCCCTGATCGAGAAGGCGCCGGGCTGCGACATCCTGGTCAACAATGCCGGCATCCAGCATGTCGCGCCCATCGAGGCGTTTCCCGCCGACAAGTGGAACCAGATCATCGCCATCAACCTGTCTTCGGCCTTCCACACCACGGCGGTGGCGCTGCCGCGGATGCGGGCGGCGGGCTGGGGCCGGGTGGTCAACATCGCCTCGGCGCACGGGCTGCGGGCCAGCGCCTACAAATCCGCCTATGTCGCGGCCAAGCACGGCATCGTCGGCCTGACCAAGGTGACCGCGCTGGAAACCGCCACCGAGGCGATCACCTGCAACGCCATCTGCCCTGGCTATGTGCTGACCCCGATCGTGGAAAAGCAGATCCCCGACCAGATGAAGACCCACAAGATGAGCCGCGAGGAGGTGATCGCCAAGGTCATGCTGGCCCGCCAGCCCTCCGGCCAGTTCGCCACGGTCGAGGAGATGGGCGGCATCGCGGTGTTCCTGTGCTCGAAGGCCGCCGACCAGATCACCGGCACCACGATCAGCGCCGATGGCGGCTGGACGGCGATGTAGACAGGCGCCCGCGCGCCGGCCCCGGCCGGTGCGCCGCCTTCGCGCGCGCTGCGTCCGCCCCCCTCGGGCCGGGGGAGGCGCGCTCTCCCTCCCCCGAGCAGGGTCCGCGCCCCGCAACCCCGGGTGCACCCGATCGTCCGCCCGGCCCCTTCCGAGAAGGTGGTCCCCTGCCGGCGCCCGATCCTTCGCCCGGCATCCGCGCGGGGTTCCGCCCCTGCATCCGAAAGGCCACAGCATGACCAAGCGGCGCGAGACCCGGCGCATCAACCTTGCCCTCCAGGGCGGCGGCGCGCATGGCGCCTTCACCTGGGGCGTCCTGGACCGGCTGCTCGACGAGGACTGGCTGGAGATCGACGCGATTTCCGGCACCTCGGCCGGGGCGCTGAACGGCGCCGCGCTCAAGGCCGGGCTGGCGCAGGGTGGCGGCGCCGAGGGGCGCCGGGCCGCGCGCGCCAACCTCGCCTGGCTGTGGAACCGCATCGGCGAGGTGCCCTCGCTGCGCAATGACCACTGGGCCGAGGCGATGCTGCCCTGGCTGCCGCCGGCGGCGCGGCGCTGGGCCGAGATCACCTCGCCCTTCGGCTGGCTGGGGATGATGACGCGGATGGTCAGCCCCTATGATTTCGGCCCGCTCTGGCAGAATCCGCTGCGATCCGTGGTCGAGAACCTGCCCTTCCAGGACATCTGCCGCGACTGCGCCCCGCAATTCTTCGTGAGCGCCACCAATGTCCGCACCGGCAAGATCCGGGTCTTCGCCGGTGCCGAGATCGGCGTCGAGGCGCTTCTTGCCTCGGCCTGCATCCCGACGGTGTTCCGCGCGGTCGAGATCGACGATCCCGCCACCGGGCGGCGCGAGGCCTATTGGGACGGCGGCTATTCCGGCAATCCGGCGCTGTTCCCGCTGTTCGCCTCCGACCTGCCGCGTGACATCGTGGTGGTGGGCATCAACCCGCTGCTGCGCGAGGCGGTGCCGCACAGCCCGGCCGAGATCGAGGACCGCATCAACGAGATCAGCTTCAACGCCTCGCTGCTGCGCGAGATGCGGGCGATCCAGTTCGTCAAGCGCCTGATCAGCGGCGGCCAGGTCGCCGGGGGCGCGATGAAGGACGTGCTGATGCACATGATCGCCGATGACGGGCTGATGGCCTCGCTGGGGGTGGAGACCAAGCTGCTGCCGGACCGGCGCCTGCTGGGCCGGCTGCATGCGGCGGGGCAGGCGGCGGCGGATGCCTGGCTGGAGGCCCATGCCGACAAGATCGGCAAGGCGCCCAGCATCGACCTGGTGGCGCTGTTCGGCTGAAGCGGCGGCCTGTCCTCCGGGCTGTCCCGCTCCGGTGGGGATGGTCCGCCCGCCGGCGGCAGGACGGGGGCATGGCGCATGTGAACACGCATCCTGCACCGTCCCCGGTCAAAACCACCGCATGGCCATGCCCGCAGGGTGCGTGCTCGCACGCACCGGACCTTCGGAACGTTCCCATTCCATGGCGCGGCTTGCCAGTTCCCGGCGGTTATGGTCTTGCTGGCGGCGATATTCAGACCGGAGGCTTCCCGTGGTCGGTCCCTATCTCGCCCTGATGTCGGCCATCGTCTGCGAGGTCATCGGCACCTCGCTGTTGCAGCATTCGCGGCAGTTCACCCGGCTGTGGCCGACGGTGGGCATGGCGCTGTTCTATCTGACCTCGTTCTACCTGCTGTCGCTGGCGTTGCGCGGCCTGTCTCTGGGCATCGCCTATGCGATCTGGTCCGGCGTCGGCATCGTGCTGGTGGCGCTGGTCGGCTTTCTGGCCTTCAACCAGCGCATCGACCTGCCCGGCGTGATCGGGCTGTCGATGATCGTCGGCGGCGTGCTGGTGGTAAACCTGTTCTCGCACAGCGTCGGGCATTGAGACGGGGTTGATCCCGTCTCGCGTCTGGTCCAGCCTCCGCCGGGCAATCGGGGGGAGGAAAAAATCATGTCCAGCCAGAAGGGCAAGGTCATCATCACATGCGCCGTCACCGGCAGCATCCACACGCCGTCGATGTCGGAGGCGCTGCCGGTCACGCCCGAACAGATCGCCGCATCCGCCATCGAGGCGGCCGAGGCCGGCGCCGCCATCCTGCACCTGCATGCCCGCGACCCCGAAAACGGCCGCCCGGCCTCGGACCCGGACCTGTTCATGCAGTTCCTGCCCCGGATCAAGGCCGGCTGCGATGCCGTGGTCAACATCACCACCGGCGGCAGCATGGTGATGACGCTGGAGCAGCGGCTGGCCGCCGCGATGCGGGCGGAGCCGGAAATGGCCTCGCTGAACATGGGCACGCTGAACTTCGCCCTGCACCCGATGGCCGCGCGCGAGCGGGTCTGGAAACACGACTGGGAAAAGCCGTTCCTGCTGGCCTCCGACGACGGCATCTTCCGCAATACCTTCCGCGACATCGCCCATGTGCTGGAAAGCCTGGGCGACAAGGGCACGCGGTTCGAGCATGAATGCTATGATGTCGGCCACCTCTACAATCTGGCCTATTTCGTCGACAAGGGCATCGTGAAGCCGCCCTTCTTCATCCAGATGGTGTTCGGCGTGCTGGGCGGCATCGGCGCCGACCCGGAGAACCTGACCTTCATGAAGGCCACGGCGGACCGGCTGTTCGGCGAGGATTACCGCTGGTCGGTGCTGGCCGCGGGGCGCCAGCAGATTCCCTTCGCCACCCAGGCGGCGCTGCTGGGCGGCAATGTCCGCGTCGGGCTGGAGGATTCGCTGTTCATCTCGCGCGGCAAGCTGGCGGCCTCGAATGCCGAGCAGGTGGCCAAGATCCGCCGCATCGTCGAGGAACTGGGCCTGTCGGTGGCAACCCCGGCCGAGGCGCGGGCGATCTTGGGCCTGAAAGGCGGGGACCGGGTGGCGTTCTGAGGGTCCGGTGCGTGCAAGCACGCACCTTGCGGGTTTTGCCCGGCGCGGCGGGGCCTCGAACGCTGTAGGGTGCGTGTTCACACGCACCGTTTCCCCGCGCGCCCCGCATTTGGTGCAGGGTCAGGGGCGCCCCGGCCCCTCGACCGCCTCCGCCCGGCCTTTGTGAATATTCCATGAAATTTGCGCCGCCTTGGCCGGGCTTGCGGGCGGCGGCGGCCGCGCAATCTTGCGTATCCGGGGCTTCGCGCTTATGTCGGGCCCCGACCACCGCGCCTGCATGCGCGCCCCCGCCTTCCCGTGACGAAAGGGTGTCCAGATGCGCGAACCGCAAACCCCGTTCTACCTGATCGACCGCGCGGGCCTGCAACGCAACCTCGACCGTATCGCCCTGCTGCGCGAGATTTCCGGGGCCCGGGCGCTGCTGGCGCTGAAATGCTTTGCCACCTGGTGCGTCTTCGACCAGATGCGCGATTCCATGGACGGCACCACCTCGTCCTCGCTGTTCGAGCTGCGGCTGGGCCGCGAGAAGTTCGGCAAGGAAACCCATGCCTATTCCGTCGCCTGGGCCGATCACGAGATCGACGAGGCGGTGGGCTACGCCGACAAGATCATCTTCAACAGCCTTGGCCAGCTCGAGCGTTTTGCCGACCGCGCCGGCGGCATCACCCGCGGGCTGCGGCTGAATCCGCGCTTTTCCACCTCCGGCTTCGACCTTGCCGATCCGGCGCGGCCGTTCTCGCGCCTCGGCGAATGGGACCGGCCGCGGCTGGAGGCGGCGCTGGATCGCATCAGCGGGGTGATGATCCACTACAATTGCGAGAACCGCGATTTCGCCCTGTTCGACCAGCAGCTTGCCCGCATCGAATCCGAATTCGGCTGGCTGCTGGAGCGCCTCGACTGGGTGTCCCTCGGCGGCGGCATCCATTTCACCGGCGACGGCTATCCGCTGGAAGACCTCGGCGCTCGGCTGCTCGCCTTTGCCGACCGCTTCGGCGTGCAGGTCTATCTGGAGCCTGGCGAGGCCAGCATCACCAACTCCACCACGCTGGAGGTTACGGTGCTCGACCTTCTGGACAACGGCAAGCAACTGGCCATCGTCGACAGCAGCATCGAGGCGCATATGCTGGACCTGCTGATCTATCGCGAGCAGGCCAAGCTGCCGCAGGACGGCCCCCACGCCTATCAGATCGCCGGGAAGTCCTGCCTTGCCGGCGACATCTTCGGCGAGGCGCGCTTTCCGCAGCCGCTGAAGGTCGGAGACCGCATTTCCGTGGCCGACGCCGCCGGCTATACCATGGTCAAGAAGAACTGGTTCAACGGCGTGGCCATGCCGGCGATCTGCATCCGCGAACTGGATGGTTCCATCACCCCGGTCAGGCAATTCGGCTACGACGACTATCGCGACAGCCTGTCCTGACCCCTTCCCCTGGCCTCTCGACAAGGAGACAGTCGAAGTGACGAAGCCCAATGTCCTCATCATCGGCGCCGGTGGCGTCGCCCAGGTCACGGCGCACAAGGTTGCGCAATGGCGGGCCGAATTCGGTGCGCTGCATATCGCCAGCCGCACCACGGCCAAGGCCGAGGCGATCGTCGCCGGCATCCGGGCCAAGGGCCATCTGGACGGCACCGACATGGCCGTGCATGCCCTGGACGGCACCGACAAGCCGGCGGTGATCGCGCTGATCCGCGCGGTGCAGGCCGGGATCGTCATCAACGTCGGCTCGCCCTTTATCAACATGACGGTGCTGGAAGCCTGCATCGAGACCGGCGCCGCCTATATGGACACCGCCATCCACGAGGAGGCGGACAAGATCTGCGAGACGCCGCCCTGGTATGCCAATTACGAATGGAAGCGCCGGGCGGCCTGCGATGCGGCCGGGGTGACGGCGATCCTCGGCGTCGGCTTCGATCCGGGTGTGGTCAATGCCTATGCCCGCCTTGCCGAGGACGAGTATTTCGACAAGATCGACAGCATCGACATCGTGGACATCAATGCCGGCAGCCATGGCCGCTATTTTGCCACCAATTTCGATCCGGAGATCAATTTCCGCGAATTCACCGGCACGGTCTATTCCTGGCAGGGCGGCGAAT
>JBEBVF010000069.1:0-15238 GCA_040392885.1 Paracoccus sp. (in: a-proteobacteria)
GAGCATAACCTTGCCAAGGTTAGGGTCGTGAGTTCGAATCTCATCGCCCGCTCCAGTTTATCTAAAAATATCGTTACATATCATGATGGTGTGCGGGCAGGTGTCCCACCCCCGCCGGGGTCATGGGACACTTTACCAGTCCATGTGCTCCATCGCGGCCATTGCATCGCAGGCCCGCTCCAAAAACAAAAGGCTGCCTTCGGGCGGCCTTTTGTTTTGTCGTCAGGCGCCTAGACCCCCAGCCAGTGGTCGGCCATCTCCGAGGTCAGCGCCGAAAGCGGCCCGGACCAGACGCTGCGGCCACGCTCCAGCACCACCGCGCGGTCGGCGACCGCGACCAGTTCGCGCAGCGACTTGTCCACCACCAGAATGGACAGCCCCTCCGCCTTCAGCGAACGGATCGCGCGCCAGATCTCTAGCCGCACCACCGGCGCCAGCCCCTCCGTCGCCTCGTCCAGAATCAGCAGCCGCGGATTGGTCATCAGCGCCCGCCCGATGGCCAGCATCTGCTGCTCGCCGCCCGAGAGCGTGGCGGCGGCCTGGTTGCGGCGCTCGGCCAGGCGCGGAAACAGCGCCTCGACGCGGGCGCGGTCCCAAGGGCCGGGGCGGGCGGCGACGCTCAGGTTCTCGGCCACGGTCAGCGGCCCGAAACAGCGCCGCCCCTCCGGCACCAGCCCGATACCCAGCCGGGCGATGCGATGCGCAGGCATCCCGGCGATGGGCTGGCCCATCACCGAGACGCGGCCGGCCGCGGCCGGCATCAGCCCGCAAGCGGTGCGGATGGTGGTGGTCTTGCCCATGCCGTTGCGGCCCATCAGCGCCACGACCTCGGCCTCGCCCACGTCCAGATCGACGCCGAACAGCGCCTGAATCGTGCCATAGGACGCCGAAACGCCCTGCATTTCCAGCAAGCTACTCATATATCCTCGCCCAGATAGGAGCGGCGGACCTCGACGCTGCCGCGAATCTCGGCGACGCTGCCCGAGGCGATGATCCGGCCATAGGACAGCACCGAGATACGGTCGGCCAGCGCAAAGACCGCATCCATGTCATGCTCGACCAGCAGGATCGGCGCGGCCCGGCGCAGCTCCGACAGCAGCGCCACCAGCTGCCCGGCGCCCTCGGTGCCCATGCCGGCCATCGGCTCGTCCAGCAGGAAGGCGCGCGGGCTCAGGGCTAGCGCCATGGCGATCTCCAGCTTGCGGCGCTCGCCATGCGACAGCTCGTCCGCCCGCACGGCCTCGCGCCCGGCGAGGCCGGCCTGCGCGACATGCTCGCGCGCCGGGCCGGTGAGCCGCGGGTCGCGCAGCACCGGGCGGGCAAAGCGGAAGATGGCGCCGCTTTCGCCCATCACCGCCAGCGCCACGTTCTGCAGAACGGTGAAATCGGCGATGACCGAGCTGACCTGAAAGCTGCGCGCCAGCCCGCGGCGCGCCCGCGTCGCCGCATCCAGCGCATCCACCACCTCGCCGCGAAAGCGGATGCTGCCGGAATCGGGCCGGATTTCCCCGGTGATCTGCTTGATCAGGGTGGATTTCCCGGCGCCGTTGGGACCGATCAGGGCATGGATCTCGCCCGGCAGCAGGGTCAGCGACACGCCATCGGTGGCCTTCAGGGCGCCGAAGCTCTTGCGCAGGTCTTTGATGTCGAGGATCGGCTCAGTCATGGTGACGCTCCCGCCCGGCAACCAGCCCGATCAGCCCGCCGGGCGCGAACAGCACAATGGCCAGCAGCAAAAAGCCCAGGGGCGCCTGCCAGTATTCGGTCCAGCCGCCCAGCACATGCTCCAGCAGGATGAAGGCCATCGCGCCGGCCACTGGCCCCATCAACCGCCCCACCCCGCCGAGGATGACGAAGACCATGATCTCGCCTGACATGTGCCAGGACAGCATCCCCGGCCCGACGAAGCGGTTGAGGTCGGCATAAAGCGCCCCGGCCAGCCCGGTGATGGCGCCCGACAGCACGAATGCCGTCAGCCGCACCGCGAAGGGCCGGATGCCCACCGCCAGCGCGCGCTGCGGATTGGCGCGCACCGCCTGCAGGGCCAGCCCGAACCGGGCCCGCGTGATGACGGCGGTGAAACCCAGCGCCAGCACCAGCAGCACGGCGCAGATCAGGAAATAGTTCAGCGGCATCATGGTGTTGATCCCGCCCAGCTTGTTGCGGACGTAGAAGCTCAGCCCGTCCTCGCCGCCATATTTCGGCCAGCTGATGGCGAAGTAATAGACCATCTGCGCGAAGGCCAGCGTCACCATGATGAAATAGACGCCCTTGGTGCGCAGCGACATGGCGCCGATCACGGCCGCGACCAGCGCCGAGACCAGCATCGCCACCGGCCAGATCGCCAGCATGGCATTGGTGCCGGGCAGGCCGGCGAGGATCGGCTGGCCGGACATGCCGTGGCTGGCGAGGATGCCGCAGACATAGCCGCCGATGCCGAAAAAGGCGGCATGGCCGAAGCTGACCATGCCGCCATAGCCCAGCACCAGGTTCAGCCCCACGGCGGCCAGGGCAAAGATCGCCGCCTTGGTCGCCATCGTCACCATGAAGACATTGCCGGTGGCCTGGGCCAGCAGCGCGCCACCGATCAGCACGACCAGCAGGCCGGCATTGGTCAGGGTCTCGCGGGACAGGCTCATGCGCGGGCTCCGAACAGGCCGGTGGGGCGCCAGAGCAACACGATCGCCATCAGCACATAGATCGACATCGAGGCCAGCGACGCGCCGGTGGCGGTGGCCTCGGCTTGCGGCATGACATGGGCCAGCAGACCGGGCAGGAAGGCGCGGCCCAGCACCTCGGTCATGCCGACCAGGATCGCCGCGATCAGCGCCCCGGCGATCGAGCCGATGCCGCCGATGACGATGACCACGAAGGCGAGGATCAGCACCGGCTCGCCCATGCCGACCTGCACCGAGGTATTGGCGCCGACCAGCGCCCCGGCCAGACCGGCCAGGGCCGCGCCGAGCGCAAAGACCAGCGTGTAGAGGCTGGCGATGTCGACGCCCAGCGCGCCGATCATCTCGCGGTCGGCCTCGCCGGCGCGGATGCGCAGGCCCAGCCGGGTCCTGCTCATCAGCGCGAACAGGCCCAGCGCGATGGCGGCGCCCAGCACGATAACGAAGAGGCGAAAAGCCGGATAGGTCAGCCCGCCCGGCAGATGCACCGCCCGCGCCAGCCAGCCGGGCAGCGACAGATACAGGGGAAAGCTGCCGAAGGCCCAGCGCGCGGCCTCGGACAGCACCAGGATCAGCGCGAAGGTGGCCAGAACCTGATCGAGGTGGCTGCGCCGGTAAAGGCGGCGGATCACCGCCACCTCGATCAGCGCCCCGGCCGCGGCGGCGGCGGCGAGGCTGGCGACCACGCCGAGGCCGAAGCTGCCGGTCTTCTGCGCCACCACCGCGCAGGCAAAGGCGCCGGTCATGTAGAGCGCGCCATGCGCCAGGTTGATCAGGCCCATGACGCCGAAGACCAGCGTCAGCCCGGACGCCATCAGAAACAGCGTCATCCCGTATTGCAGCCCGTTGAGTAGCTGTTCAGCCAGCAGCATCCGACCTCCGTCCCTGCCGTTTCGGTCCGGTCACGGGCGGGAGGCGCGAGGCCGCCCGCCCCCACGCTCACATCTTGCAGTCGGCGGAATAGGCGTTGCCGTGTTCGGTCATCAGCGGCGCCACGATCCGGTTGGTCAGCGTGCCGTCCTCGGCCTTGACCACCTCGCGCAGGTAGAGGTCCTGCACCGGATGCTGGTCGGGACCGAAGGCGAAATTGCCGCGCACCGAGGCGAAATCGGCCTTGCGCAGCGCCTCGCGGAAGGCATCGGCATCCGAGACCTCGGCCACCTTGGCCGCCGACACGATCAGGTTGGCGGTATCGAAGCCCTGCGCCGCATAGATCGAGGGGATGCGGCCATATTCGGCCTCGAACGCCTCGACGAAGGCGGCATTGGCCGGGTTGTCGAGGTCGGGCGACCAGGTGGAGGCATTGCGCACCCCCAGCGCCGCATCGCCCATCGCCGGCAGCACGTCCTGGCTGAAGCTGAAGGCCGGCGCCACGATCGGCACCTCCACGCCCGAGGCGGCATATTGCTTCATGAAGGAAATGCCCAGACCGCCGGGCAGGAAGAAGAACAGCGCATCCGCCCCGGAATCGCGGATCTGCGCGATCTCGCCGGCATAGTCGGTCTGGGTCAGTTGGGTATAGACCTCGCCGGCCAGGTCGCCGGTGTAATAGCGGCGAAAGCCGGTGATCGCGTCGGTGCCGGCCGGATAGTTCGGCGCCATCACGAAGACCTTCTTGTAGCCCAGGTCGCTGGCCGCCTGCCCGGCGCCCTCGTGCAGGTTGTCGTTCTGATAGCTGACCGAGAAATAGTTGGGGTTGCAGTTCGCCCCGGCCAGCTGCGACGGCCCGGCATTGGCCGACAGGAAGAACTTGCCCTGCGCGGTCGCCGCCGGTACCACCGCCACCGCGACATTCGAGAACACGATCCCGGCCAGCACATCCACCTGATCCTGCTGGATCATGCGGTCGGCGGCCTGCACGCCCACATCGGGCTTCTGCTGGTCGTCCTCGGTGATCAGGGTAATGTCGGCGGCCTCGTCGCCGGCCAGCTTCAGCGCCAGCGCAAAGCCGTCGCGCATATCCACCCCGAGGCCGGCACCGCCGCCCGAAAGCGTGGTGATCATGCCGACCTTGACCGGGCCCGCCCAGGCGGCGCCCCCCATCAGCGCGGCCGCCAGGCCGAGCGTCAACAGTTTCTTCATCTTGTCCTCCCTTATGCACGGGTTTGGCGAATATTTACCCATGCCTTTGTAATTGATCGTCATTCCTTTGCGGTTGCGCAAGCGTCAATGCCGCGCCGCCGCTCGTGCTTGGCCTCGGGGCCGTCTAGACCGCCCCCTCCTTCAGGCGGAAACGCTGGATCTTGCCGCTTTCGGTTTTGGGCAGCGCCTCGGTGAACACCACCTTGCGGGGGTATTTGTACGGGGCGATGGTGCGCTTCACATGGTCCTGGATGTCCCGCACCATCAGCGGATCGCCGGCAAAGCCGGGCTTGAGGACCACATGCGCGCAGACCACCTGGCCGCGCGCCTCGTCGGGGGCGCCGACCACGGCACATTCGGCGATGGCGGGATGGGTGAGCAGCGCCGCCTCGACCTCCGGCCCGGCGATGTTGTAGCCCGCCGACAGGATGATGCCGTCGCTGCGGGCACCGAAGTGAAAGCGCCCCTCCTCGTCCTGGCTGAACATGTCGCCGGTCAGGTTCCAGCCCTGCCGCACATAGTCGCGCTGCTTGGCCTCGTCGTTGAGGTAACGGCAGCCCAGCGGCCCGCGCACCGCCAGCCGGCCGAGCTGGCCGCGCGGCACCTCGTTCATGTCGTCATCCACCACCCTGGCCTGATAGCCGGTAACCGGGCGGCCGGTGGAGCCGGGATGGTGGTCGTCGAAGCGGTTGGTGATGAAAATGTGCAGCATCTCGGTCGAGCCAATGCCGTCCAGCATCGGCAGCCCGGTCTTGGCCAGCCAGTCGTCATAGACCGGCGCCGGCAGCGTCTCGCCGGCCGAGACCGCGGCGCGCAGGCTGCCCAGATCGGCGCCCGCCTCCATCGCGTTCAGCATGGCGCGATAGGCGGTCGGCGCGGTGAAGCAGACGGTGGCGCGGTATTTCTGGATGATCTCGACCATGTTCGGCGGCGAGGCGTTCTCCAGCAGCGCCGCGGCCGCCCCGAAGCGCAGCGGAAACACCGCCAGCCCGCCCAGCCCGAAGGTGAAGGCCAAGGGCGGCGAGCCGACGAACACGTCGTTCGGCTGCACGTTCAGCACTTCGCGCGCATAGCCGTCGGCGATGATCAGGATGTCGCGGTGGAAATGCATGGTCGCCTTGGGCGCGCCGGTGGTGCCGGAGGTAAAGCCCAGCAGTGCCACGTCATCGCGCCCGGTCTGCACACAGTCGAACTTCACCGGCTTGGACAGGGCGGCGCGGTCCAGCTCGGCATCGTGGTTGGCGCTGCCGTCAAAGCCGATCACCGTGCCGAGGAAGCGGCTGCGCTGCTGGCACAGCACCATCTCCTCCATCAGCCTGGTGTCGCACAGCGCCAGCCCGATCTCGGCCTTGTCGACGATCTTTTCCAGCTCGCCCGCCCGCAGCATGGGCATGGAATTGACCACCACCGCCCCGGCCTTGGTCGCCGCCAGCCAGCAGGCCACCATGGCCGGGTTGTTGGCCGAGCGGATCAGCACCCGGTTGCCGGGCTTGACCTTGTAGTCATGGACCAGCGCATGGGCGATGCGGTTGGTCCAGTCCGACAGCTCCTTGTAGGTGCGCACGCGGCCATTGCCGATCAGGGCGATATGGTCGCCGAAGCCGCGCTCGACCATGCGGTCGGTCAGCTCGTAGCCGACATTCAGCCAGTCGGGGTAATAGAATTGCCCCAGGTCGATCTCCGGCCACAGCGCGAACGGCGGCAGGTTGTCGCGAGTGAAGGTGTCGACATGGCCGCTGGGGCCAAGCGTCTTGTTGTTCATGTTGTTCCTCCCTTGCGGGGGGCCCGGCTGGCCGCCGGGCCGCACCCTCGATTGCTTCAGACCCTCATTCGGGGATCACCGCGGTGGCCTCGATCTCGACCTTGGCGCGGTCCTCCACCAGCGCCGAGACCTCGACCACGGCCATGCCGGGGAAATGCTTGCCCAGATGCTTGCGATAGACCCGGCCGACCTCGCGCAGGTTGTCGACGTAGTCGCGTTTCGAGGTGACATACCAGGTCAGCCGCACCAGATGCTCGGGCCGGCCACCGGCCTCGGCCAGCACGGTGACGATATTCGCCAGGCACTGGTCGATCTGGCCGACCAGATCGTCGGTCTCGAACTGCTGCTGGCCGTTCCAGCCGATCAGCCCGCCCAGAAACACCAGCCGCCCCGAGGCCGCGACGCCATTGGCATAGCCCCGGGCCGGGGCCCAGCCGGGCGGGTTCAGGAACTGGTGCGGGCTGGGGGTGTCGGTCGTCATGGCGTATCCTCCTTCATGGCGGCCTCGAGGCGGGCCCGCAGCGCGTCGGGCCAGGGGGCGGATGCGAGGCCCTGGGTCCAGACCACGCGATGCTTGAACTCGGCGCGCATGCCGCCATCGGCACCGCACAGGATGGTGTGGAAATCCACGCTGGAGCGCCCGACACCGCGCACATGCAGGGTGAAATCCACCAGATCGCCCAGCCGCGACGGCGCGGTGAACTGGGCCTCCAGCGTCACCGTGGGCGAGCCGTTGCCCTCGGCGATCACCTGCGCGAAGGGCCGGCCCAGCCCGTCCTTGAAGAAATTCTCGATGACCGAGTTCAGCAGCTCGAAATAGCGCGGGTAAAAGACGATTCCGGCCGGGTCGCAATGGTTGAACTCGATCTGATAGCGGCGGCGATAGGCCATCACGCCCCTCCCTTGGCGGCGTCGAGGACGGCGCGGGCGATCACCACCCGCTGCACGTCCGAGGCGCCTTCATAGATGCGCAATGCCCTGATTTCGCGGTAAAGCCGCTCGACCACCTCGCCGTCGCGGACGCCATCGCCACCATGCAGCTGCACGGCCATGTCGATGACGCGGCCGGCGGCCTCGGTGGCGTAGAGTTTCGCCATGGCGGCCTCGCGGCTGACGCGGGCTGCGCCCTGGTCCTTGGTCCAGGCGGCGCGATAGACCAGAAGCGCGGCGGCGTCGATTTGCAGGGCCATGTCGGCCAGATGCCCCTGCACCATCTGCAGCTGCGCCAGCTGGCTGCCATCGGCGCGGATGCGGGTGGCGCGGGCCAGCGCCTCGTCCAGCGCCCGGCGGGCAAAGCCCAGCGCGGCGGCGCCGACAGTGGCGCGGAACACGTCCAGAACCGACATGGCGATCTTGAACCCCTGCCCCGGCTGGCCGATCAGCGCCGATGCCGGCAGGCGCAGGTCGGTCAGGCGCAGATGCGCCAGCGGATGCGGGGCCATGACCTCGATGCGGTCCACAACCTCCAGCCCGGGCGTGTCAGCGGGCATCAGGAAGGCCGACAGGCCGCGCGCGCCGGGCGCCTCGCCGGTGCGGGCGAAGATCACATAGACATCGGCGATGCCGCCATTGGAGATATAGGTCTTCTCGCCGTTCAGCACCCAGTCGGTGCCATCCCGCACGGCGGTGGTCGCGGTCGAGGCCACGTCCGAGCCAGCGCCGGGTTCGGTCAGCGCAAAGGCGGCGATCGCCTGCCCCTTGCGGGTGCGCGCCAGCCATTCGCGTTGCCCGGCGGTGCCGAACAGGCTGACCGCCCCCATGCCAAGCCCCTGCATGGCAAAGGAGAAATCCGCCAGCCCGTCATGACGGGCGAGGGTCTCGCGCGCCAGGCACAGGCTGCGCACGTCCAGCGTCTCGCCCTCGCCGGCACCGGTCGCCTCCAGCCAGCCGCCCGCGCCCAGCCGCGCCACCAGATCGCGGCAGGCGGCGTCGGTGTCGTGATGATCGACGCCGGCCAGCGCCTCGGCGGCCCAGGCGTCCAGCCGGGCGGCAAAGTCACGGTGGCGGGGCTCGAAGAACGGCCAGTCCAGAAAGCTGCGATCCATGCGCTCCCCCTCAATCGCCGGCGAAGACCGGCTTTTCCTTGGCGACGAAGGCATGGTAGGCGCGCTCGAAATCGCGGGTCTGCATGCAGATCGCCTGCGCCTGCGCCTCGGCCTCGATGGCCTGATCGAGGCTCATGTTCCATTCCTGGTTGAGCTGCGTCTTGGTGATGCCATGGGCAAAGGTCGGGCCGGCACCGATGCGGGCCGCGAGTTTCGCGGCCTCGGCCTCCAGCGTCTCGGCCGGGTGCAGCGCGTTCCAGAAGCCCCAGTTCGCGCCCTCTTCGGCACTCATCACCCGCCCGGTATAGAGCAGTTCCGCCGCCCGCCCCTGGCCGATGATGCGCGGCAGCATGGCGCAGGCGCCCATGTCGCAGCCGGCAAGGCCCACGCGGGTGAACAGGAAGGCGCATTTCGCCTCCGGCGTCGCCAGCCGCAGATCGGCGGCCATGGCCATGATCGCCCCGGCGCCGACGCAGATGCCGTCCACGGCGGCGATGACCGGCTTGCCGCAATGGATCATCGCCTTGACCAGATCGCCGGTCATGCGGGTAAATCGCAGCAGGTCCTTCATCTCCATGCCGACCAGCGGCCCGATGATGTCATGCACATCGCCGCCCGCGCAGAAATTGCCGCCATTCGAGGCGATCACCACCACATCGACATCGACCGCATAGGCCATGTCGCGAAAGGTGTCGCGCAGCTCGGCATAGCTTTGAAAGGTCAGGGGATTCTTGCGATCCGGGCGGTTCAGCCGGATGGTGGCGACGCGATCGGCCACCTGCATCAGGAAATGCCGGGGCTGGCGGTCGGCCATGGTCATGGCGGTCAGTTCCGGGGCGTCGGTCATGGGTTTCCAAGCTTTCTGAGAAGGCTGCGCATCTGGTCGAGGTCGTCCTCGTCCAGCGGCGCGAAGATCTGGGAGATCTCGGCCTCGTGGCCGATGGCGATGCTCTCGAACAAAGCCCGGCCGGCATCGGTCAGGCTGACGCGGATGGTGCGGCGATCCTCGTCGCAGGGCAGGCGGGCGATGATGCCCTCCTTTTCCAGCGGCGCACAGATGGCGGTGACATTGCTGTTCGAGACCAGCAGCATCCGCGACAGCTCGGTCATGGTCACCGGCTCGCCCCGCCGCCACAGGGCCGCCATCACGTCGAAACGCGGCAGCGTGGTATCGTGGTTGCGACGCAGATAGTCGCGCAATTGCGTCTCGGCCCGGCGCGTGACCGCCAGCATCCTGATCCACAGCCGCAAACGGCGCTTGGACAGCGGATCGGAGAAGGGTTGCACGGGTCCGGTCATAGCTCTCCCCCGGCGATGGCGACGGCCTGGCCGTTCATCGCATCCGATCCCGGCCCGCACAGGAACAGCGCCGCCGCCGTGACCTCGGCCGGCTGCACCAGCCGGCGCTGCGGATTGCCGGCGGTCAGCGCCGCCAGCGCCTGATCCCGCGTGCGGCCGGTGGTCTGCATGATATTGGCGATGGAACGTTCGGTCATCTCGGTATCCAGGAATCCGGGGCAGAGCGCATTGACCGTCACCGGCTTCCTCGCCACCTCCAGCGCCAGGCTGCGCACCAGGCCGACCACGCCATGCTTGGCCGCCGCATAGGGCGCCACATAGCCATAGCCCTTCAGGCCCGCCGTCGAGGCCACGGCGATCAGCCGCCCCCAGCCCGGCAGCTGCGCCAGCCCGGCGCGGAAGGTCAGGAACACCCCGGTCAGGTTCACCGCCAGCATGTGGTTCCACTCGGCCAGCGTCACCTTGCCGAAAGGGGCCGAGGTCGAGGCGCCGGCATTGGCAATCACCACATCCACCGGCCCGGCGGCGGCGAACATCGCCGCCACCGACCCCTCGTCGGTGACATCGGCCTCGACGGCACGGGCGCCGGTGCGGGCGGCCACGGCCTCCAGCGGCGCGATCCGCCGCCCGGCCCCGGTCACCCGGGCGCCGGCGGCGGCAAAGCCGCGGGCGAGGTCGGCGCCCACGCCGGTGCCGCCGCCGGTGATCAGCACATGCCGCCCCGTCAGGCTCATACCCGGATCGCCTCCTCCTGCTCGCGCGCGCGCTGGCGCAGCCGCCGCGCCTGCGAGGCGCCGTTCAGATAGGGCAGCGGCCATTCGGTGCCGCGATCGCCCAGCTCCACCGCAGCATGCAACGTCCAGTAGGGATCGGCCAGATGCGGCCGCGCCAGCGCCACCAGATCCGCCCGCCCCGACAGCAGGATCGAGTTCACATGATCGGTCTCGTAGATATTGCCCACGGCCATGGTCGGCACATGCAACTCGTTGCGGATGCGGTCCGAGAACGGCGTCTGGAACATGCGGCCATAGACGGGTTTCGCATCCGGGCTGGTCTGGCCGGCCGACACGTCGATCAGGTCGGCGCCGGCATCGCGGAAGGCGCGGGCGATCTCGACCGCCTCCTCCGGGGTGACGCCCTGCTCGCCCATCCAGTCATTGGCGCTGATCCGCACCGAGATCGGCTTTTCCGCCGGCCAGGCGGCGCGCATGGCCCGGAACACCTCCAGCGGAAAGCGCAGACGGTTCTCCAGGCTGCCGCCATAGTCGTCCCTGCGCCGGTTCGACAGCGGCGAGATGAAGCCGGAAATCAGATAGCCATGCGCGGCATGCAGTTCCACCATGTCGAAGCCGGCGCGGGCGGCGGCCTCGGTTGCGGCGACGAACTGGTCGCGCACCATGTCCATATCGGCGCGGGTCATCTCGCGCGGGATCTGGTTGCCCTCGGCCCACGGGATCGGCGAGGGCGCGATAATCTCCCAATTGCCCGCGTCCAGCGGGATGTCGGTGCCTTCCCAGCCGACTTTGGTCGAGGCCTTGCGCCCGGCATGGCCCAGCTGGCAACAGATCCTGGCATCCGTCTCGCGATGCACGAAATCGACGATGCGCTTCCAGGCCGCCTCCTGCTCCGGCGTGTAAAGGCCGGGGCAGCCGGGGGTGATGCGACCCTCGGGCGAGACGCAGGTCATTTCCGTATAGACCAGCCCGGCGCCGCCCTTGGCGCGCTCGCAGTAATGCACGAAATGCCAGTCGGTCGGCAGCCCGTCCTCGGCCCGGTATTGCGCCATCGGCGAGACGACGATGCGGTTCTTCAGCGCCATGTCCTTCAGCCGGAAGGGCGCGAACATCGGCGTGCGGCCGGGCTGGCCGCCGGCCTGGTTCTGGAACCAGTTCTCGGCCGAGCGCAGCCAGTCCGGGTCGCGCAGGCGCAGATTCTCGTGGCTGATGCGCTGGCTGCGGGTCAGCAGCGAATAGTTGAACTGCACCGGGTCGAAATCCAGATAGCGGCCGACCTGCTCGAACCATTCCAGGCTGTTGCGGGCCGCGGATTGCAGGCGCATGACCTCGGTGCGGCGTTCCTCCTGATAGCGCTCGAAGGCCTGCTCCATGGTCGGTTCGGAATGCAGGTAATCGGCCAGCGCGATGGCGCTGTCGAAGGCCAGACGCGAGCCGGAGCCGATCGAGAAATGCCCGGTCGCCGCCGCATCGCCCATCAGCACGACATTCTCGTGATACCATTTCCCGCAGATCACCCGCGGGAAGTTCATCCACACCGCCGAGCCGCGCAGATGCGCGGCATTGCTCATCAGCTCATGCCCGCCAAGGTGGTCGGCAAAGATCTCGCGGCATGTCTCGACGATCTCCTCCTTGCTCATGCCCTCGAAGCCGATGGCGTCCCAGGTCTCCTGCGAGGTCTCGACGATGAAGGTCGCGGTGTTGTCGTCGAACTGGTAGACATGCGCCCAGAGCCAGCCCTGCGGCGTCTTCTCGAAGATGAAGGTGAAGGCGTCGTCGAACCGCTGATGCGTGCCCAGCCAGATGAACTTGCACAGCCGCATGTCGATATCGGGCTGGAACACGTCCTCGTATTCGCGCCGCACGGTGGAGTTGAGGCCGTCCGCCGCCACCACCAGGTCGTAATCCTTGCGATAGTCCTCGGCCGACCTGAACTCGGTCTCGAAATGCAGGTTGACGCCCAGCTCTCGGGCGCGCTCCTGCAGCAGGATCAGCATCTGCTTGCGGCCGATGCCGGCAAAGCCGTGCCCGCCGGAGACGATGCGCACCCCCTCCTTGACCACCGCGATGTCGTCCCAATAGGCGAAATGGCTGCGGATGGCGTCGGTGGATTTCGGGTCGTTGCGCTGCATCCGGCCCAGCGCGTCGTCCGACAGCACCACGCCCCAGCCGAAAGTGTCGTTGGCCTTGTTGCGCTCCAGCACGGTCACGTCATGCGACGGGTCGCGCAGCTTCATCGAGATGGCGAAATAGAGACCGGCGGGGCCACCGCCGAGGCACAGGATCTTCATGCTTGCCCCTCCCAGGCGCGCCCCGGAGGGCGCCACGCCGGAACGCTGGCACGGGCGCCGTTTCATTTCAAGTAAAAAATATTCAAGCTTGAAACAATTCGACCCGGCGGTCAGGCGGTGATGAACTCGATCCCCGGCAGCGCGGCGATCTCGGCCACGTCGCGGCGATAGTCCTCGGTCATCTCCTCCACCAGCTCCGGCGTCCAGCCGGGCAGGTCGATATCCAGCACCAGCTGTTCGGAACGGGGAAACTCCGCCAGCAGCGCCTCGGTCGCGGCGCGGCGGGCGGCGATGTCGAGGTCGGGAGTCAGCCGGGCGCGCAGGGCCGTCTGCCCTTCCTCGGTCAGCAGAGTGCGCAGCAGCCGGTCCTCGCCCTTCAGCGGCGTGTCGGCCTCCACCCCGGCGAGGTGGCGCAGAACCTCGGGAAAGATCAGTGGCATGTCCTCGTTGCACCAGACCACCAGCCGACGGCCGCGCAGGTCCTGCACGACGCGGCGCAGCGTCGGCGCCCAGCGTTTGGAGCGCGGGTCGCTCATCCGCATCAGCTCGTCATAGCTCTTGTCGTTGCGGCCGACGAGCTGGCTGATCAGCGTCGCCGGGTTCTTCAGCGCGATGAAGAACTCGGCCTCGGTGCCGGGCAGCACATTGGCGAGGTCGAGCATCTTCGGCCCGGCATAGGGCATCAGCCCCTCGGCGCCGAACAGGCGGCGCGGCAGGCCGAGAAAGGTCGGGCGGCTCATCACCAGCCGGCGCGGCGAATCGGATTCGACCAGCGCGCCGAGGATGACCTCTTCCATCTCCGGGCTGGCGGTGCCGCCCTTGAGCGCGCCCAGCGCTTCGTTAAGGATCGGCTCGTTGACCATGTTGGCGCAGAGCTCGATGCCCTGCCCGCGCAGCAGTCCGGCATTCTGGACGAGGCTGCGCCAGAGGCGGTCCTCGTCGGTGGCATGCACCCCGACATGAAAGGCAACCTGCATCGTCATCTGCACCCCGTTATGCGGCGGGCCGCCCGGCGCCCGGCCCGCGGTTCCCCTGCTTTGCCGCAGTTGCCCGGCGCAGGCAAGCGGGGCCGCGGCCGACAGCAGGCTTGCAACGCGACGCGCCGGGCGCTAGGCGAAACCGGGCGCCGCCCTCCGGCGCCGGGGCCGGCGTAGCTCAGCGGTAGAGCGTCTGATTTGTAATCAGGGGGTCGGGGGTTCAAATCCCTCCGCCGGCACCAGGACAGCACCATTCCCGCACCTCTCCGGCCGCATTCGCCAGCGGTCTCCCGCGCCCCATGCAGCCCCGTTGGCGGGGCGATCCCAACGTCCGGGACCGCGGGCCACCCTATCTCTCCGGCCGGCTGGCGGCGATGGCGCAGAGCATTTCGTAAAGCAGGTTGGCGCCGATCATCGCCGTATTGCCGGAGGGGTCGTAGGGCGGGCTGACCTCGACCAGGTCGCAGCCGACCAGGTTCATGCCGGCACAGCCGCGCACGATCTCCAGCGCCTGAATGGTGGTCAGCCCGCCCATTTCGACGGTGCCGGTGCCGGGCGCATAGGCCGGGTCGAGGCTGTCGATGTCATAGGTCAGATAGACCGGACGATCCCCCACCGCCGCGCGGATCTCGGCCATCAGCGGCGTCAGGCTCTTGTACCAGCAGGTCTCGGCGGGCAGCACCGTCCAGCCCTGCTGGCGACCCCAGTCGAAATCCTCGGCCGCATAGCCGGTGCCGCGCAGCCCGATCTGCCAGACGCGGGCATTGTCGAGGCAGCCATCCTCCCACGCCCGGCGGAAGGGGCAGCCATGCGCCACGCGCTCGCCGAACATCAGCTCGTTGGTATCGGCATGGGCATCGACATGGATCAGGCAGACCGGGCCGTGGCGCTCGGCCATGGCCTGCAGAATCGGCCAGGTCAGAGTGTGATCGCCCCCCAGCGTCAGCGGGATGCAGCCGCTGGCCAGCACCTCGCGATAGTGGTTGCGGATGATCTCGACCGATTTCTTCAGGTCGAAGGTGTTGATCGGCACATCGCCGAGATCGGCCACCTGCATGCGGTCGAAGGGCGAGAGGCCGGTGGCCATGTTGTAGGGGCGGATCATCCGGCTCTCGTCGCGGATCTGGCGCGGTCCGAGCCGGGTGCCCGAGCGGTTGGAGGTGCCGATATCCATTGGGATGCCGATGAAGCCGGCGTCGATTCCCTCGGGCGAGGTCGCCATCGGCAGGCGCATCATCGTGGCGAAACCGCCCATGCGCGGCATCTGGTTGCCGCCGAGCGGCTGGTTGAACTGCGGTGCCATCGACGCCTCCCCTGCGTGGCCGGTCCCCTTCTGGATAGGCCGCGCCGCCGCCACTGGCAATCCGGTGGCC
>JBEBVF010000070.1:0-14889 GCA_040392885.1 Paracoccus sp. (in: a-proteobacteria)
ACCGGCACCACCAGCTGCGGCCCGGCAATGGTCGAGACCTCTGGGTCCGAAGGCGTGGTCGCCACGGCGAATTCCGGGCCTTCGGGCAGCAGATAGCCGATCTCGCGCAGGAAATCCTGCCAGGCGGCATTGTCCCAATCCGTGCCGCGCCGCGCCGCCAGCCAGTCGTCGATCTGCGCCTGCATCCGGTCGCGCAGCGCCAGCAGGCGGCGGTTTTCGGGCACCAGATCGGCCAGCATGGCGGCGAAGCCGGACCAGAAGGCCTCGGCCGTGACCGGCAGGCCGGGCAGCAGCCGCGCCTCGACGAATTCGGCCAGGACGGGCGCGACCTGCAGGCCGGCGCGGGGAAGATGGGCGGTCATGGAATTCTCCTTCCTGGACAGTTGCTTGGCGGCCCGTTGCGCGCCGGCCGGGCCGGCGGCGCGCGATCAGCCGGCGATCACCCGGAACGGGGTGGCGTAGCGATGCTCCTCGACGTTGCGGGCCGCGCCGATCCAGTCGACCACGGCGAACAAGCCGGGCGCCTGCAGCGGCGTCAGCACCCCGTGCCAGGTGCCGCGATGCAGGTTGATGCCCTGGCGCCCGTCGGTGACGAAGGCGCGCGGGCGGGCCTCGGGGCCGGTGGCCACGATCACCAGAAACGGCCTGTCCGACAGCGGCAGGAACGCCTGCGAGCCCAGGGGGTGACGCTCGATCAGGTCGAACTGGTAAGGCAGGCTGCGCGGCTCGGCATCGAAGATCGAGATGCCGGCCCGGCCATCGGCGGCCAGATCCAGCCGGGCGCGGTCGTCATAGCGGCGGCACATGCCCTCGTTGATCAGGCGGAAGGTGCCGCTGGCCTCCAGCACGTCGCCGAAGGGCTGGAAGGCCTGCGCGGTCAGCGGCGCGATGATGATGTCCTGCACGACCCGCCCCCCCCCTCAGCGACCGGAACCGAGGACGCCGCGCAGCCTCACATGCCGGTTCACGTCCTTGTAGAGCAGATAGCGGAACGGCCCCGGCCCGCCGGCATAGCAGGCCTGCGGGCAATAGGCGCGCAGCCACATGAAATCGCCGGCCTCGACCTCCACCCAGTCGCGGTTGAGCCGGTAGACCGCCTTGCCCTCCAGCACGTAGAGCCCGTGTTCCATGACATGGGTTTCCTCGAAGGGGATCAGGCCGCCGGGCTGGAAGGTCACGATGTTGACATGCATGTCGTGGCGCAGGTCGTCGGGATCGACGAAGCGCGTCGTCGCCCAGGCGCCGCGGGTGTCCGGCATCGGCGTGGGCGCGATGTCCCGTTCGCTGGTGACGAAGGCTTCGGGGGCCGACAGGCCGGGGCAAGGCTCATAGAGCTTGCGCATCCAGTGGAAGACCGCCGGCTCCTGTCCCCGGTTGCGCACCGTCCAGCGCGCACCGGCAGGCAGATAGGCATAGCCCCCGGCGGTCAGGTCATGCGACAGGCCGTCGATGGTCAGCACGACGTCGCCGCCGGTGACGAAGAGCACGCCTTCGGCCCCCGCGTCGGGCTCCGGCGCATCCGAACCGCCGCCGGGTTCGACATGCAGGATGTATTGCGAGAAGGTCTCGGAAAATCCCGACATCGGGCGGGCGATGATCCAGGCGCGGGTCCGGTCCCAGCCGGGCAGCAGGCTGGTGACGATGGCGCTCATCACCCCTTTCGGAATGACGGCATAGCTGTCGGTGAACACGGCACGGCCGGTATGCAGCGCGGTCTGCGGCGGCAGGCCGTCCTGCGGCATTCCGTAATGGCTCATGGCAGCATTCCCTTCAGGCGCCCTTCCGCGATCCGCTCGGCCTGCGCGCAGGCCGCGTCGAATCCGGTGGCATCAGCATCCTCGATCATGGCGCGCACCACCCCCAGCCGCTCCGCATGGCTGGCGGTGCGAAAGACCCGCGCCAGGGCATTGGCCATGCCCGCCGCACAGTCATGGGCCGGGCCAAGCTCCAGCCCATGGGCGCGCGCGGCGATCCAGGGCGCATCGTCATAGATGGCACCGAAGACCTCGACGAAGCGGGCGCGCTCCATCCGGCTCGGCCGCTCGATGCGGCGATGCGGGTGGCGGCGGCGCCAGTGATCGGCAATGTCGATGCGGCGCGCGAACCAGACGCCCTCATGGCCGCGCGCATAGTCGAGGAAACGCTTCAGCCCGGCAAAGCGCCCAGGCCGGCCGATCAGGCGGTTGTGCAGCCCGATGCTGAACATCTTCTGCCGACCCTCGGCGCCCTCGGCATAAAGGACATCGAACGTATCCTTCAGATAGGTGAAGAACTGCTCGCCGGTAACATAGCCCGGGGCATTGGCGAAACGCATGTCATTGGCTTCCAGCGTATAGGGAATCACCAACTGGTCATGGTCGCCGAGTTCCAGCCACCAAGGCAGGTCGTCGTCATAAGCATCGGAAATCCAGTCGAGGCGCCGGGTCTGCGCCGTCAGCCGCACCGTGTTCATCGAGCAGCGCCCGGTATACCAGCCGCGCGGCGGCGCGCCCACGACCTCCTCATGCAGGCGGAAGGCCTCGGCGATCTGGCGCGCCTCCTCCTCGGGGTCCATGTCGCGATGCTCGACCCATTTCAGGCCGTGGCTGGCGATTTCCCAGCCGGCCTCCCGCATCGCCGCCAGCTGTTCGGGGTTGCGGGCCAGCGCCGTCGCCACCCCGTAGAGGGTCACCGGAATGCCGGCCGCGGTGAAAACCCTGTGCAGCCGCCAGAACCCGGCCCGCGGCCCGTAATCATAGAGGGATTCCATGTTCCAGTGGCGCAGCCCGGGCCAGGGCTGGGCGCCGGCAATGTCGGAAAGGAAACCCTCGGACTGGCCGTCACCATGCAGGAGGCAGTTCTCGCCGCCCTCCTCGTAATTGAGCACGATGGAAATGGCGAGCCTGGCGCCCCCCGGCCAGTCGGCATTGGGCGGGTTGGGCCCATGCCCCCGAAAGTCGCGCGGATAGGATGTCATCTCGCCCCTGCCCCCCCTTCATGAATGATTGTCCCCGCCGCCGCGGCGGGTGCCGGCGCGTCGGTCAGCTCTCCTCGGGGATCAGTGCCTCGCGCAGGCTGTTGATGCTGTTTCGGCCGCCGTCGAGGTTCAGCTCGTTCTCCACATGGTCGAGGTGATGGGCCATGGCCTCGCGCGCGCCCGCGAAATCGCCCTTCTCCAGCAGGTCGACGATCTGGTCATGCTCGTCCGGGCCGCAATTCAGCCGGTCGGAATCGCGGAAGGCGGCGGTGATCAGCGAGCTGCGGCTGACCAGATCGCGCATCAGCCCGGCCAGGAAGCCGGCATCGCTCATCTCGGCCAGCATCAGGTGAAAGCCGCCCGACAGCCGGATGACGGCGCGGCGGTCGTTGCGGGCGCAGGCGGCGCGCTCCTGCGCCACATGGGCGCGCAGCTGCGCCAGAAGCCGGGCGTCCAGCCGGTTGCCCAGCCGGTCCAGCACCCGCTGCTCGACCGCGCGGCGGATGTGGAACACGTCGCGCGCCTCCTCGGCATCCGGCTCGGCCACGAAGGAGCCCTTGTTGGCCTCGCTGGAAACCAGCCCCTCGCGTTCGAGGATGGCCAGCGCCTGGCGCACCCGGGCGCGGCTGACGGTGAACACCTCGGCCAGCTCGGTTTCCTTCAGCCGGGTCCCCGGGCGCAGGCGCCGCTCGGCGATGGAGAGCCAGATGCGCTCGGCGATCTGGTCGGCGGTGAAGGAGCCCATGCTGGCCTCGGCGCTGACTGAAAAATTCCCTTGCCGCCGAGGTTAGCGCATATTCGGGCTTTCCGTCCAGCAATAATGTTGTCATATTTGTAGACAATTTTGCCTACACATGCGGGCAAGCACGCAATCAGGACGGAGGTGGCGGCGCGCCATGGTGCAGAGCGTAGAGTTCGATTTCCTGCGGGCCCCGCCGAGCGATCGCTACCGGCTACTGACGAATTTCGTCGGTCCGCGCCCGATCGCCCTGGTCACCACCCGCTCGCCCGCCGGCCATGTCAATGGCGCCCCGATGAGCTTCTTCAACGTGTTCTCGCATGATCCCGCCATCGTGGTGCTGGGGATCCAGCCGCGCAAGGACGGCGGCGAAAAGGACACCGTGGCCAATATCCGGCGCAGCGGCCAGTTCACCGTCAACATGGTCGACATGGCGCTGGCCCGCACCATGCTGATCTGCGGGCTGGGGGTCGAATCGGATATCTCCGAGCTGGACCTGGCCAGGGAGGCGGTGGCGCCGGGCGCGCAGGTGGAAAGCTGCTGGCTGCCGGCCAGCCCCTGCGCGATGGAATGCCGCGTCGAGCGGCTGATCGACTATCCGCAGCGGGTGCTGGTGCTGGGCGAGGTGGTCCACATGCATGTGCGCCGCGACTGTCTGGATGCGGCCGGGCGCTATGCCAATCCCGAGGTCTATCACCCCATCGCCCGGCTGCATGCCGACAATTACATCGTTTCGGACCGCCAGTTCGTGCTGAAGGCACCGGATCTGGCGGAACTCATGGCGCAGGGCGACGAATAACATGCAGATCTTCCTCATCAATCCCAACGCCACCGCCTCGATGACCGAGAATGTCGCCGCCTCGGCCCGGCAGGTGGCGCATGCCGATACCCTGATCCTCGCCGGCACCGGCCGCGACGGCGCGCCGCTGTCGATCGAGGGGTTCAGCGACGAAGCCCATGCCGTGCCCGCGATGCTGGCGCAGATCCGCGCCGCCGAGGCCGGGGGCGCGCAGGCCACGGTGATCGCCTGCTTCGACGATCCCGGGCTGGATGCGGCGCGCGAGGTGGCGGCGGGACCGGTCCTCGGCATCTGCCAGGCGGGGGTGCAGGCGGCGATGGTGCTGGCCAAGCGGTTCTCGATCATCACCACCCTGCCGCGCTCGGTCCCGGTGATCGAGGATCTGGTGCAGCGTTACGGCGCCGACCGGCATTGCCGCCGGGTGCGGGCCATCGACCTGCCGGTGCTGGCACTGGAGGGCGATTCGCAGCACGCCTTCGACCGGCTCTCGGCCGAGATCGGGCGCGCCCGCGACGAGGATGGCGCCGAGGCGGTGGTGCTGGGCTGCGCCGGCATGTCGGAGATGACCGGGGCGCTGAGTCGCGCCACCGGGGTGCTGGTGATCGACGGGGTGACGGTGGCGGTCAAGATGGCCGAGGCCCTGGTCGGCTGCGGGCTGCGCACCTCCAAGGCCAATGCCTATGCCTTCCCGCGGGAAAAATCCGCCGCACCCCTGCCGGGTGAGCGCAATTTATGTCGGCTATAATGTCGACAATATCGTTGACGCACACGCCGACAACGATACAGTAACCACAGGCAGTCGAGCCGGCCCCGTTCGCGGGACCAACGTCAGGGAGGGCGTAATGGCCAGACATGCGGCTTTGCAGCGGAGGATTTCGCCGGCGGCCACCCCGCCGGCAGCGCCTCGCGCCATGCCTGTTCGTTCCACGCCTGCGGGCCCGGCCGCGCCGCGGCCCCGCCATCGGGGCTGACGCCGGTGCTGGTGTTCATCCTCAAGCGGCTGGCCAATGCCGTGCTGGTCATGCTGGCGGTGGCCTTCCTCGCCTTCATGATCTTCCAGCTTGCCGGCGACCCGGTGGACATGATGTCCACCGAACAGACCACCCAGGCCGACCGCGACCTGCTGCGAGAAAAGCTGGGGCTGAACGACCCGCTGCCGGTGCGCTATGCCCGCTTCGTGGTCAATGCGGCCCAGGGGCAGTTCGGCATCTCCTATCGCAACGGCCAGGACGTGCTGGGCCTGATCGCCGAGCGATTCCCGGCCACGATGGAGCTGGTGATCATCGCCACCATCCTGTCGCTGCTGATCGGCCTGCCGCTGGGGGTGCTGACCGCGATCAAGCGCGGCAAGTGGTATTCCGAGGGGCTGCAACTGGGCTCCATCGTCGGCATCTCGGTGCCCAGCTTCGTCGTCGGCATCCTGCTGATCCTGGTGTTCTCGGTCACGCTGGGCCTGTTTCCCGCCTTCGGCCGCGGCGAGGTGGTCGATCTGGGCTGGTGGAGCACCGGCCTGCTGACCAAATCCGGGCTGATGGCGCTGGTGCTGCCCTCGCTGTCGCTGTCGCTTTATCAGATCACGCTGGTGATGCGGCTGGTGCGCGGCGACATGCTGGAGGTCATGCGCTCGGACTATGTGAAATTCGCCCGCGCCCGCGGCATCAACCGCTATCGCATCTATTTCCGCCACGCGCTGCGCAACTGCCTGATGCCGGTGATTACCCTAACGGCGATGAACGTGGGCACGCTGATCGCCTTCGCGCTGGTCACGGAAACCGTGTTCCAGTGGCCGGGCATGGGCATGCTGTTCATCCAGGCGGTGACCTTTGTCGATATTCCGGTGATGGCGGCCTATCTGGTCATCGTCAGCTTCATCTTCGTGTTCCTGAACATGCTGGTCGACATCGCCTATGCGCTGATCGACCCGCGCCTGCGCACCGGCCGCTGAGGGAGGCGTCCATGACCACCATCCCCCCGCAAGCCGCCCGCCCGTCCTGGCTGGCCCGCGTCCGCGCCAGCGATTTCTGGTGGTCCTTCACCCATTCCCGGACGGCGCTGATCTCGACCGGGTTGCTGGCGCTGCTGATCGCCTCGGCCTTCCTGGCGCCCTGGATCGCGCCGCAGAACCCCTATGACGCCGCCCAGCTCGACCTGTGGAATTCCGAGCTGCCGCCGGTCTGGGAGGATGGCGGCCAATGGCCCTATCTGCTGGGCACCGACACCCAGGCGCGCGACATGCTGTCGGCCATCCTCTACGGCACCCGCATCTCGGTCATCATCGGCTTTGCCTCGGTGATCTGCTCGCTGGTCATCGGGCTCAGCTTCGGGCTGGTGGCGGGCTATTTCGGCGGCTTCATCGACAACCTGCTGATGCGGGTGGGCGACGTGATGCTGTCGATCCCGACCCTGCTGATCGCCATCCTGGTCTCGGCCGTGGTGCGCGAGATGCTGCCGCCGAACCTGCGCGAGATCGGCGCCGGCGCGGTGCTGGTGCTGGCGATCACCCTGTCCGGCTGGGTGCAATATGCCCGCATCGTGCGCGCCCAGACCGCGGTCGAGCGCGGCAAGGAATATGTCATGGCCGCGCGGCTGCTTCATGTCCCGCACCGGCGGGTGATGTTCAAGCATATCCTGCCCAACACGCTGACCCCGGTGCTGGTCGCCGCCACCCTGTCCTTCGGCATGGCGATCCTGACCGAGGCCACGCTCTCGTTCCTCGGCATCGGCATGCCGCCCGGTCAGCCATCCCTGGGCACGCTGATCCGCATCGGCAACCAGTATCTGTTCTCCGGCCTGTGGTGGATGGTGATCTTTCCGGTCGTGCAGCTGGCGCTGCTGGTGATCGCGGTCAACCTGCTGGGCGACTGGCTGCGCGACACCCTGAACCCCCGACTGAGGTAAGCCATGAGCGATCTGCTGCTGCGCAACATCCGCCCGCTGGGCGAGGCCGAGACCGACCTGCTGATCGAGGGCGGCCGCATCAGGACCCATGGCCGCCAGCCCGACCTGCCCGGCATCCCGGTCGAGGACGGCAAGGGCGCGATCCTGTGGCCGGGCCTGATCGATGCCCATACCCATCTGGACAAGAACCTGCTGGGGCTGGGCTGGCACGTCAACAACCGCGCCGCCGTGCTGCAGGGCCGCATCGACTATGAGCGCGAGAACCGGGTGGCGCTGGGCATCGACCCCTGGCGCCAGTCGATGCGCCATGCGCTGGACCTGGTGCGCACCGGCGCCACCCATATCCGCAGCCATGTCGACATCGACACCACCCATGGGCTGGGCATCGTCGAAGGCGTCATGCGCACCCGCGAGGATCTGGCCGGGATCATCGACATCCAGCTGGTCGCCTTTCCGCAATCGGGCGTCATGGTCCGCCCTGGCACGGTCGAGCTGCTGGACCGGGCGCTGGCCATGGGCTGCGAGGTGCTGGGCGGCCTCGACCCCTGCGGCATCGACCGCGACCCCAAGGGACAGCTGGATGCGATCTTCGGGCTGGCGGAAAAGCACGGCAAGCCCATCGACTTCCACCTGCATGAGGTCGGCGAATTGGGCGCCTTCTCCATGGGCCTGATCTTTGACCGGGTGCGGGCGCATGGCATGCAGGGGCGGGTGGATATCAGCCACGCCTTTGCGCTGGGCGCACCCGATCAGGCGCGCGTGACGGGGCTAGTCGAGCAGATCGCCGAGCTGGATATCGGCATCCTGACCACCGGCGCGCCTTCGGCCACCGTGCCCTCGATGAAGCAGCTGCGCGCCGCCGGCATCCGGCTGGGGGCGGGCTGCGATGGGGTGCGCGATACCTGGGGGCCGTGGAACCTGCCCGACATGATGGACCGCGCCCGCATCATCGGCCAGAAGAACGGTGTGCGCTCCGACATCGACCTGCGCGCCGTGCTGGAGGTGGTCAGCCTGGGCGGCGCCCAGATCCTGCGCGCCGAGGGTTACGGGGTCGAGCCGGGCTGCAAGGCCGATTTCCTGCTGTTCGACGCCGAGACCATCGGCCATGCCGTCGTCCAGCCCGCCACAATCCCGCTGGTGGTCAAGGGCGGCAAGGTCACGGCGCGGGACGGCCAGTCCGTGAAGGCCGCACCGTGAGCGCGCGCCTGCCCTCGCTGCCCCCGGCGCTGTTCGACCTCGCCTTGGGCGCCCGGCCCACGGGGCGGACGCTGCTGAGTGCCGACTGGGTGCTGGCGCATGAGCCCTCCGGCCCGGTGCTGCTGAAACGCGGCGAGGTGGTGATCGAGGGCGGCACGGTCCTGTTCGCCGGTCACGGCTTTGCCGGCGCGGTGGCGCGGCGCATCGACTTCGGCCCGGCGCTGATCTCGCCGGGGCTGATCGACCTCGACGCGCTGTCGGACCTCGACACCACCATCCTCGGCATCGACCATTTCCCGCCATGGAAGAAGGGCCGGGTCTGGCCGCTTTCCTATGTCGATCGCGGGCCGTATGAGATGTATTCGCCCGAGGAACTGGCGTTTCAAAAGCGTTTCGCCTTCGCCCAATTGCTGCTGAACGGCATCACCACTGCGGCGCCCATCGCCTCGCTGTTCTATCGCGAATGGGGCGAGACGGTGGCCGAGTTCGACGCCGCCGCCGAGGCCGCCGGCGAGTTGGGCCTGCGGGTGTTCCTGTCGCCCGCCTATCGCGCCGGCGGCATGGTGTTGCACGCGCCGGGCGACATGCGCCCGCATTTCAACGAGGCGCGCGGGCTGCAAGGGCTGCGCACCGCCGCCGCCTACATCGCCCGCCAGTCGGGGCGTTTCGACGGCCTCATTGAGGGCCTGCTGGCCCCCGACCGGGTGGAGACCTGCACCGCGCCGTTGCTGCATGCCACCATGCAGACCGCCGACGAGTTGGGGGTAAAGGTGCGCCTGCACATGGCGCAGGGCGCGATGGAGGTGGAAACCGTCCGCGCCCTGCATGGCAGCACCGCTCCCGCCTGGCTGGCGCGCGAGGGGCTGCTTTCCGACCGCCTGATCGCGCCGCATGCCACCAACGCGACCGACGAAGACCTTGCGCTTTACGCGCAGCATGGCGTCTCCATCGTGCACTGCCCGCTGGTCTCCGGGCGCGGTGGCGGCGGCCTGAACTCCTTTGCGAAGCTGCGGGCGATGGGCATCAACATCGCCATGGGCACCGATACCACGCCCCCGGACATGCTGCTGAACCTGCTGGTCGGGCTGATCACCGGGCGCATGAACGACGGCACGCCGGAGCGGCTGGCCACCCGCGACCTCTATGACGCCGCCACCCTGGGCGGCGCCCGGGCGCTGGGGCGCAGCGATCTGGGCCGGCTGGCCCAGGGTGCCCGCGCCGACATTGCCGTCTTCGGGCTGGACGATGCCATCATGGCCCCTTCGGTCGATCCGATCACCACGCTGGTCGCCGGCGGCTCGGGCAAGGTCACGCGGGCGGTGTTCGTGGATGGCCGCCTGTCGATGCGCGACGGCGCGGTGGCCGGCCTCGACATGGTGGCGGCGCGGGCCCGCGCGCAGGCGCAATTCGACGCCCTGGTGGCGAAATATCCCGAGCGCACCTGGGACCATCCGCCCGTCGAGGACATCTTTCCGCCCAGCTTTCCGATCCGAGGAGCCGGCCATGCTTGATGCCAGCCCGCCAGCCAGCACCCCCTGCCTGACCGTCTCCGGTCTGGTGGTCGAATTTCCCAACCGCCACGGCACCTTGCGGGCGCTGGACAACGTATCGCTGAGCATCACGCCGGGCGAGATCCTCGGCGTGGTCGGCGAATCCGGGGCCGGAAAGTCGATGACCGGCAATGCGATCCTCGGCCTGCTGGAGGCGCCGGGGCGCATCGCCGGGGGCGAGATCAGGCTGGGCGAGCGGCGCATCGACAACCTCTCGGACCGCGAGATGGAGACCATCCGCGGCAGCGAGATCGGTGCCATCTTTCAGGACCCGCTGACCTCGCTGAACCCGCTGTTCACCATCGGCGCGCAACTGGTGGAGACCATCCGCCAGCACGCCCCCCGGACCGGCAAGCCCGAGGCCCGCGCCCGCGCCATCGCCCTGCTGAAGGATGTGGGCATTCCGGGCGCCGACGAACGGGTGGACCATTTCCCGCACCAGTTCTCCGGCGGGATGCGGCAGCGGGTGGTGATCGCGCTGGCGCTGGCCGCCCGGCCCCGCCTGATCATCGCCGACGAGCCGACCACGGCGCTGGACGTGTCCATCCAGGCGCAGATCACCGGCCTGCTGCGCCGGCTGTGCAAGGAGCATGGCACCGCGATCATGCTGGTGACGCATGACATGGGGGTGATCGCCGAGACCGCCGACCGGGTGGCGGTGATGTATGCCGGAAGGCTGATCGAGATCGGCCCGGTGGAAACCGTGCTGAAGAACCCCGCGCATCCCTACACCCAGGGGCTGATGGCCTCGATCCCGGCGCTGGGCGCGCGGGTGGCGCGACTGAACCAGATCGACGGCGCCATGCCGCGGCTGAACGCCATCCCGCCCGGCTGCGCCTTCAATCCGCGCTGCCCCCTTGCCGGGCCGCGCTGCCGGCGCGCGGTGCCACAGCTGATCTCCGCCCCCACCGGCAGCCGCGCCGCCTGCTGGCTCCATGACGGAGGCGTCCAATGAGCTCGCAGCCCGCCCTTGCCGCGCCCGCCGGTCCGGCGCTGACCGTCACCGGCCTGCATCGCTCCTTCGACGTGTCGGCGCCCTGGCTGAACCGCATGGTCTATCGCCTGCCGCGCCGCAACCTGCATGCGGTTACCGATGTCAGCTTCACCGTGCCGCGCGGCGGCTGTCTCAGCCTGGTGGGCGAATCCGGCTGCGGCAAGTCCACGGTGGCGCGGCTGGTCACCGGCATCTATGCGCCCAGCGCGGGCGAGATCCGCTTCGGCACCGGCCGCGACGGCAGGCCGCTTTCGGCGCAGATGATCTTTCAGGACCCCTATGCCAGCCTGAACCCGCGCTGGCGGGTCAAGGACATCATCGCCGAGCCGCTGCGCGAGCTGAAGCTGCGCCGGAGCGAGCCCGAGATCCGCGACCGCGTGGCCGAGTTGCTGGGCATCGTCGGCATGAACGCCGCCGATGGCGAGAAATTCCCGCATGAATTCTCCGGCGGCCAGCGCCAGCGTATCTCCATCGCCCGCGCGCTGGCCTCCGAGCCGGAATTCCTGGTCTGCGACGAGCCGACCTCGGCGCTGGACGTTTCGGTGCAAGCGCAGATCCTGAACCTGATGCGGGAATTGCAGGACCGGCTGGGGCTGACCTATCTGTTCATCAGCCACGACCTGTCGGTGGTCCGGCACATGTCCGACCGCATCGCGGTCATGTATCTGGGCCGCATCGTCGAGGAGGCCGAGACCGAGGCGCTGTTCGCCGATCCGCGCCACCCCTATACCCAGCTTTTGCTGAACACGATCCCGAATGTCAGCGCACCGCAGCGTGAGCGCGAGCCGGCCACCGGCGAGGTGCCCAGCCCGCTGGCGCCGCCGCCCGGCTGCCCGTTCCACCCGCGCTGCCCCATCGCCACCGCCCGCTGCAAGGTCGAGCGCCCCGAGCCCCTGCCCCGGGCCGACGGCGCCCGCGTGGCCTGCCACTACGCCTGACCCCCGACACCAAAAACCAACACCAACAGGAGAGAAAGAATGAAAATCTTCGCCCGCCTGACCGCCGCCGCCCTGATGCTGTCGGCCAGCGCCCTTGCGGCCCAGGCCGAAAACACCCTGCGCTGGGCCTCGCGCGCCGATATCTTCTCGCTCGATCCGAACTCGATCGCCTCGACCTCGAACCTCGCCTTCCTCAACCACATGTACGAGGGGCTGGTGCGCTACAACAAGACCTTCGGGATCGAGCCGGCGCTGGCCACCGAATGGCAACTGGTCGATGGGCCGGACGGCGGCAAGGCCTGGCGCTTTACGCTGCGCGAGGGCGTGACCTTCCACAACGGCGCCGAATTCAACGCCGATGACGTGGTGGCCTCCTATCTGCGCGCCGCCGACCCGGCCTCGCCGCTGCGCGGGAACATGCCGCTCTACAAGGGCATCCGCAAGATCGACGACCACACGGTCGAGATCGACGTGCTGTCCGGCTCCAAGCTGTTCCTCAACGACATCACCAACATCTTCATGTTCGACGCCGACTGGCTGAAGGACAACGGCACCGAGAAGCCCACCGATTACGGCGCCGGGGTCGAGGGCTATGCCACCAGCCACGCCATGGGCACCGGCCCGTTCATGCTGGAAAGCCGCAAGCCCGACGCCATGACCGTGCTGACCGTCAACCCGGACTGGTGGGACGAGAAGCATCACAATGTCGACCGGCTGGAATTCATCCCGATCACCTCGGCGGCGACGCGGGTGGCGGCGCTGCTGTCGGGCGAGGTGGACCTGATCGACTCGGCGCCTTTGCAGGACCTGGACCGGCTGCGGGCCAGCCCGGACCTGACCGTGCATGCGCTGACCGAGCTGCGCACCGTGTTCATCAGCTTCAACCGCCGCGATGCGCTGCCCGACGGGCGCGACAACCCCTTCAACGACATCCGTGTGCGCCAGGCCTTCGAACTGGCCATCGACCGCGAGATGCTGAACGAGCGGGTGATGCGCGGCCTGGCCCGGCCCACCGGCTCGCTGGTGGCGCCCGACATCGCCGGCTATGTGGCCGAGCTGGACACCTATGAGCCGGCGGACCCGGAAAAGGCCCGCGCCCTGCTGAAGGAGGCCGGGCAGGAGGGACTGGCCTTCACCTATACCTGCAACAATGACGAGAGCATCAACGAAGAGGACTGGTGCCAGGCCATCGCCAACATGCTGACGCGGGCCGGCTTTGCGCCCACCATCGACATGGGGCCGCGCTCGATCCAGTCGCCCAAGCGGTCCTCGGGCAATACCGAGGTGTTCAACCTCAGCTGGGCGACCGAGCCGACGCTGGATGCCTTCTCGCTGATCGGGCAGGTACTGGCCGGGCGCGAGGATGCCTTCGGCGTGTCGAATTTCGGCGGCTGGTCGGTGCCGGAACTGAACGAGGCCGCCCGCGCCGCGGGTGACGCCACCGAGGAAGGCCCGCTGCGCGAGGCCGAGGCCGAGGCCCTGCGCATCGCCAAGGAGGAGATCCTGGCGATCCCGCTGTGGCAGCAGCCGATCGCCTGGGCCCATACCGGCAAGGTGCAGGAGATCGACCTGCGCGCCGACAACAAGGCCCGGCACTGGTTCACCGTGGTTGCCGAGTAACGAGTGCCGGCCGGCGCTGCTCCCCCGGGACAGCGCCGGCCCTGTTTCCCGGTGGCATGTCCCGCCATCAACCGGCCGCCGGGGTCGGCCGCTTCCTCAGGGAGGCGCCCTGTTTCCTGCCATGGATCGGATGATGCAGCGTCCCGAAGACTTGCACCTTGGCCAGCGCCCCACGGGCCGCACATTGCTGACCGCCGACTGGCTGCTCGGCCATGAGGACGGCCGGCACGTCTATTACCGCCGCGGCGATCTGGTGATCGAGGGGCGGCAGGTGCTTTATGCCGGGCCGCGTTTCCCGGGCGAGGTGGCGCGGCGCATCGACTTCGGCGCGGCGCTGATCTCTCCCGGCCTGATCGACCTCGACGCGCTGTCGGACCTCGACACCTATGCGCTGGCACTGGACAACCAGCCGGGCTGGCAAAAGGGCCGCATCTGGCCGGAAACCTACGTCGCGCGCGGCCCCTACGAGATGTATTCGCCCGAGGAGCTGGCATTCCAGAAGCGTTATGCCTTCGCCACCCTGCTGTGCAACGGTATCACCACCGCGCTGCCCATCGCCTCGCTCTACTATCGCGAATGGGCCGAGACGGCGGCCGAGTTCGACGCCGCCGCCGATGCCGCGCTGGACCTTGGGCTGCGGGTATTTCTCGGCCCGGCCTACCGCTCCGGCGGCACGGTGGTGGACGATTCCGGCCGCTTTCACATGCGCCATGACGAGGCGCGCGGCTTTGCCGGGCTGGCCGCCGCGCGTGACTTCATCACCCGCCGCAAGGGCGAGGGCGGGCTGGTCGAGGGGCTGCTGGCCCCGGACCGGGTGGAGACCAACACGCCCGACCTGATGCGCGCCACCTTTGCCGCCGCCGACGACCTCGACGTGCCGGTGCGCCTGCACATGGCGCAGGGCGCGATGGAGTTGGCGCTGATGCGCCGCCTTCACGGCTGCACGGCGCCGGAATGGCTGGCCGGTCTGGGCTGCCTGTCGCCGCGCCTGATCGCGCCGCATGGCACCCATACCAGCGAGAGCGACATCGGCCTTTATGCCGATCACGGCGTGACGCTGGCGCATTCGCCGCTAGTCTCGCTGCGGATGGGGTCGATCCTGCGCTCCTTCGCCTCGATACGGGCGCGCGGGGTGAATATCGGCATGGCCACCGACACCGCGCCGCCGGACATGTGGATGAACATGATGGCGGGCCTC
>JBEBVF010000071.1:0-14807 GCA_040392885.1 Paracoccus sp. (in: a-proteobacteria)
GTGATCGCCCGCCTCGCGGCGATCCGCCGGCGGCGGGAGCGGTTTCGGGAACAATGGCACCCCCCGCCGGTTTGCCCCCGCAGGAGGACGAGCCATGAACACGACCAAACCGCGCAAGGACAACCCGGCCACCGATCCCGAGCGCGAGAACGGCCAGGGCAGGCATGAGGGCGTCGCCCACCGGCCCGAGGAGTTCGACACCGTGAACCCGGCGCGACAGGTGGACGCGGACCGGGAGAGCGACCGGAAAAGGGACCGGCCCTAGCATGTGCCCGAGGCTGCGCGGGGCCGCCGCGCCCGGGCGCCCCGATGCCGCCGGGGGCCGGAAATTTGTATCCGGCACACTGCCGTCCTACATGTTGCGCATGACGACACGCGACCGACACGGGATCACGCCCGGCGCCGCGGCATGGCATTGCGGCGGGCGCGGGCTGGCGGCATGGGTGCGGGCCGCCCCTTGCGGCCCCGGCGGCTGGGCGTTCTTTCTGGATCTCGACGGCACCTTGCTGGATCTGGCGGCAACGCCGGAGGCGGTGAGCGTGGCCGCCGGCCTGACCGAGACACTGGCCGGGCTGGAGCGGCTGACGGATGGTGCGCTGGCCGTGGTGACGGGGCGGACGGTGGACTTCGTGGACGGGCTGTTTCCCGGCCGGCCCCTGACCGTCGCCGGGCTGCACGGGGCCGAGCTGCGCCCCGCGCCGGCGCTGGCCGGGATGGTCCCGGCCTCTGCCGCGCCCCGGCCCGGTCCCGGCTTTCGCGCCGCCCGCGACGGGGCGCGGGAGGCGGCGCGGCACCTGCCCGGCGTGCTGTTCGAGGACAAGGCGCGCGCCTTTGCCCTGCATTACCGGCAGGCACCCGGACAACGCGAGGCCGTCGCCCGCATCATGGCCGTCGCGCAGGGCCGGGCCGGGCCGGAATACCGGCTGCGCGCCGGAAAATGCGTGCTCGAACTGGGCTCGGCGGGCGCCGACAAGGGCGCGGCGGTGCGCGCGCTGATGGCCCAGCGCCCGTTCCGGGGGCGCTATCCCGTCGCCGCCGGCGACGACCTGACCGACGAGACCATGTTCCGCGCGGTCAACGAGTTGGGCGGCCTTTCGCTGCGGGTGGGGCCGCCCGAGGCCCTGGCCGGCAGCGCCGCCATGGCCGGGGCCGCCAGCCCGGCGGAGCTGAGGGCCTGGCTGGGAGGGCTGCGCCCATGACCGCGAGACCGAATCTCGACCGCGGCATCATCGGCAATGCCGGCCTCGCCGCGCTGATCGACGACCGGGGCGGGCTGGACTGGATGTGCATCCCGCGCATGGATGGCGATCCGGTGTTCTGCGGCCTGCTGGGCGGGGACGCGGGCGACGGCTGCTGGCGCTTTCAACTGACCGGGCAGCGCGACGGCCGCCAGCGTTACCTGCGCAATACCGCCATCCTCGAGACGGTGCTGACCGATGCCGAGGGCAATGCCGCCCGCATCCTCGACTTTGCCCCGCGCTTTCGCATGGCCGGCCGCATCTTCCGGGGCCATTCCGTCATCCGCATCGTCGAGCCGCTGGCCGGCACGCCGCGGCTGACGGTCTCGCTGCGCCCGCGCTGGGACTATGGTGGGCAGGCGCCCGGCCTGACGCGCGGCACCAGCCATGTCCGCTATCTGCTCGGCCCGCAGGTGCTGCGGCTGACCACCGATGCGCCGGTGGATTACGTGCTGGCCGAGACCCCCTTCCTGCTGGAGCGGCCGCTGGCCTTCATCCTCGGGCCGGACGAAAGCCTCTCCGACCACCCGATGAGCATCGCCCGCCGCTTTCTGGACGAGACCCGGCAATACTGGCTGGACTGGGTGCGCGGCCTGGCGCTGCCGGTGGATTACCAGGACGTGGTGATCCGCGCCGCGATCACCCTGAAGCTGTGCGAGAACGAGGAGACCGGCGCCATCGTCGCCGCGCTGACCACCTCGATCCCCGAATACGGCGCCAGCGGGCGGACCTGGGATTACCGCTTCTGCTGGCTGCGCGATTCCTATTTCACCGTGCAGGCGCTGAACAGCCTGAACGCCACCCGCACGATGGAGGACTATCTGGCCTATGTCTCCAACCTCGCCGCGGCATCGGAAAGCGGCTACATGCAGCCGATGTTCGGCCTGGGGCTGGAGCGCAACCTGGACGAGCATGTCGTCCCCGGCCTGCCGGGCTATCGCGGCTTCGGCCCGGTGCGGCGCGGCAATGCCGCCTGGACGCAGGTGCAGAACGACGGCTACGGCTCGGTCATCCTCGCCGCCATCCAGTGCTTCTTCGACGAGCGGCTGCCCGACATGGGCGGCGAGGCGCTGTTTCGCCGGCTGGAGCGGCTGGGGGCCGAGGCCGAGGCCCGCTGGAACCAGCCCGATGCGGGCCTGTGGGAATTCCGCACCCGCGCCGAGATCCATACCCATTCGGCGCTGATGTGCTGGGCGGCCTGCGACCGGCTGGCCCGCATCGCCCGCAAGCTGCGCCTGGAACCGGAGGCGGCGCGCTGGTCCGACAGCGCCGGCCGCATCCGGGCGGCGATCCTGGAGGAGGGCTGGAATGCACGGCGCGGCTGCTTCGTGGCCACCTTCGGCGGCGACGAGGTGGATGCCAGCCTGCTGCTGATGGCGCAGACCGGCTTCATCGCCGCCGATGATCCGCGCTTCCTCGCCACCGTCGCCGCCTGCGAGGCCGATCTGCGCTTCGGCAGCCATCTCTACCGCTATCGCCGCCCCGACGATTTCGGCGCCCCGGAGACCGCCTTCACCGCCTGCACCTTCTGGCTGATCGACGCGCTGGCCCGCACCGGGCGGCGCGACGAGGCGCGGGCGATCTTTGGCGACGTGCTGGCACGGCGCAACCATCTGGGCCTCTTGTCCGAGGGCGTCCATGTCGACAGCGGCGAGCTGTGGGGGAATTTCCCGCAGACCTATTCCATGGTCGGCCTGATCAATGCCGCCATGGCCCTGTCGCGCCGCTGGGAGGACGTGCTGTGAGCCGGCTGGTCGTCGTCTCGAACCGCGTGCCCGCACCCGGCAAGCCGCCGCAGGGCGGGCTGGCGGTGGCCATCCATGCCGCGATGCGCCCGCGCGGCGGCATCTGGATGGGCTGGTCGGGGCGCTCCTCGGGCGAGCGCGATCCGGGGCCGCTGCTGCTGCGCGAGGAGGGGGCGATCACCTATGCGCTGACCGACCTCTCGGCGCGCGATCTGGCGCAATACTATCAGGGCATGGCCAACAGCGTGCTGTGGCCGCTGTGCCATTACCGCCTGGGCCTGACCGATTTCAACCGCCGCGACGCCGCCGGCTATTTCCGCGTCAACCGGCTGTTCGCCGAGCGTCTGGCGCCGCTGTTGCGTCCCGACGACCTGATCTGGGTTCACGACTATCACCTGATCCCGCTGGCGGCCGAGCTGCGGCGGCTGGGGGTGCGCAACCGCATCGGCTTCTTCATGCACATCCCCTGGCCGGCGCCGGATGTCTATCTGACCCTGCCGGTGGCCGAGGACCTGCTGCGCGCCCTGACCGAATGCGACCTGCTGGGCTTCCAGACCGCCGTGGATGCCGAGAATTTCAGCCTCTGCCTGCGCCGCGGCGGCCTGGCCCGGCCGGTGGCGGGCGAGGCGGGGCTGCACGATACCGGCGCCCGGCGCTTTCGGACCGGGCATTTCCCGATCAGCATCGATGCCGAGGGCTTTGCCCGCACCGCGCGCCAGGCGGTGGGCAATGCCGCCATGCGCCGCTTTCACGCCTCGCTGCAGGGGCGGATGCTGGCGATCGGCGTGGACCGCCTCGACTACAGCAAGGGGCTGCCGCAGCGGCTGGCCGCCTGGCGCCGCTTTCTGGAGGAGAATCCCGGCTGGCTGGGCAGCGTGACCTATCTGCAGGTGACGCCGCGATCCCGCTCGGAGGTCGCGGAATACGCGGCCCTGCAACACGAGGTCGCCGAGATCGCCGGCACCATAAACGGCCGGCTGGGGCGGCTGGACTGGGTGCCGGTGCGCTATGTGAACCGCGCCTTCTCCCAGCAGGTGCTGGCGGCGCTCTACGGCATGGCGCGGCTGGCGCTGGTGACGCCGATGCGCGACGGCATGAATCTGGTCGCCAAGGAATATGTGGCCGCCCAGGATCCCGCGGACCCCGGCGTCCTGATCCTGTCGCGCTTCGCCGGCGCGGCGGCCGAGCTGGGGCAGGGGGCGCTGCTGGTGAATCCCTATGACGAGGAGATGGTGGCGCAGGCCATCGCCCGCGCGGTCTCGATGCCGCTGGCGCGACGGCTGGAGCGCCACGCCGCCATGGCCGAGGCACTGCGCCGCAACAGCGTCTTCGACTGGGCCGGGAGCTATCTGACGCAGCTGGAGCAGGTCCCGCAGGGGGTGAGTGCGGCGTGAGGGGCGGGGCTGGCGGGCTGCGTGATATGCGGGTATCGGCGCCTTGGCATGCAAATGCCATCACGCCAGCATCCGGGAGGCTGATCGGCAGATGTGCCTCCGTCGTTCGGACGGGTCGTGGCGGGGCAGGATATTCTCGCCGAGGTTCCTCATGGCCGCCCTGCAATCGAAAATGAGCGCAACCCGGGGCGGAATTGCCTCGTTTCAGGTTCTTCAATCATGGCAACGGGTGTCAATTCCGGTCGGAAAGGGCACCTCGACAAATCGACGCGCCGCGGAATGAACGGCGGGCGGGGCCTCTCACCCTCTCGCACGATCCGCAAGCTTTTCGGCGCGATCAGCGATGGAGGCTTGCCCTTCGCACCCATGCGCAGCGAGAAACCGCGCTCGACAAATGCGGCCGCCTCGTCCAGCGACGTAAATCGCGTATTCGGCGTGGTGTTGTGCTTGCCATGCGCCGGATCGGCAAGTTGATAGCCTTTCGCGGTCACGATGGCACCGCTCCGCGGTGAAATCCGTTCGATTCTGATTACCCGTCCGTGCATTGCTGTTCCCTTCCATGCTTTGATGCGCCCGCCTTGCCCGGACTTCAATTGCCGAAGCATTCGGGAATCGCCTCGACAGGCCGCAGCAATCTTCCTAGCCTGCCGGGGTGACAATCTCTGACGGGTTTGAGGGGCGCATGTCTTTTTCCAAGGCACAGGTGGCTCGAGATGGCCTGGCACCTCTATCAATGGGGCGACAAGGTCGCGGTGCTCGCCCCGCAGGCACTGCGCGACATGGTTGAAGGGTATCGCCGGTCAGACTTTGCCGCCATGCCGTGACCCGATGTCGAGAGGATGCATTCGATGACCGCCACCCTGACCTTTGCCGCCCTCAAGGAGAAACAGCGTGCCATTCGGGCGGGTTTCCCCGAGACGATGGGCCTGCGCGTCCACCGCGCCATCAGCTGGATCGGCCGGGCCGAGGCTTGCGACGGGGACGATGACGCCCGGTTCATCTTCCTCTGGATCGCTTTCAACGCCGCCTATGCCGACGAACGGGAATTCCAGTCGATCCCGCAGGGCGAGCGGGCGGCCTTTCTAGATTTCTTCGGCCGGCTGACCGCGCTGGACAAGGATCGGCGCATCTATGAGGCCGTCTGGCAGCGCTTCTCGGGTCCGGTCCGGCTGCTGCTGGAGAACCGCTATGTCTTCAACCGGTTCTGGCAGCATCATAACGGGATCGACGGGTTCGCGGATTGGGAGGATCGCTTCAGGATGTCGGCGCGGTCCTTTGCGCAGGCGTTCCAGGCGGGCGACAGCGCACGGGTTCTGAGCTTTGTGTTCGACCGTCTCTATGTGCTGCGCAATCAGCTTGTGCATGGCGGCGCGACCTGGAACAGCGGCATCAACCGCGCGCAGGTGCGTGACGGGGCCGCGATCCTCGGGTTCCTGTTGCCGATCTTCGTGGATCTGATGATGGACAACCCCACAGGTGACTGGGGCCGCCCGTTCTATCCGGTCGTGCCGTAAGAAAGCAATCTGCCGGGCCCTCAGCGCAAGGACATCCCGTGATCGGTGGCCCCTATGCGCATGACGCCATGGAGTTCCCGCTGGCCCTTCGCCTGCCGCCCCTGAAGGAGGTCTGTCTGCATGAAGATCTGCTGAAGACGTGCGCGGTGATGATGCAGGGCTGAGCGGATTTTCCGTGTGGAAATGCCGATCCGGTCGATCTGCGGGCGGGGATCAGATTTCCCAATGAGCGAATGGTCAGCTTTTCCTCTTCCAATTCCCTGAAGAGACCGCATCATCGACCCGCAAGGTTAGGGACGGCTGATCGGAGGTTGCATTGCCGGCTGATGGTTTGTGCAAGGCTCTCTGCCCCTCCAGGACGCTCGAATGGATTGGGAGGTCGCTGATCTGTGTTTGACTGGCCCGGAAAAAGCGCGCCGATTGCCGGAGGAATTCGGCATCCGGCTGTATTGCACATGCTGGATGTCGCGGCTGTTGCCGAAAGGCTGCTGGCTCCGTTCAGTTTCGGGCCGCAGTTGCGCGATGCCCTGGTGCTGCTGGTGGCGCTGCATGATCTGGGCAAGATCAGCGACAGTTTCCGCGCGATGATCGAGGCGGGCACGCCGCAGACATTCCGGCATTGGCAATTGACCGAGGCCCTGCTTTTTGCCCATGACGACCGGCTGGCGGTGCGGATCGGCGGCGGCTGGCGGCAGCGGCAGGCGCTTTATGCCTCGGTCGCCGGGCATCACGGCCAGCCTTCTGCCCTGGATCTTGGTGGACAGCCCGGACTGCCGGCACGGGATCGGGGCCTGCGGGTGGCTCTGGCGGCGGTTGGCGGCGGCATGCAGCCCGCAGCCGAGGTGATCGACGCCTTCTGCGCGCTCTGGCCTGCGGCCTCGCTTGCCGCGCTGGAACCGGGGAAAGCCACGACTGCCCTGTCATGGTGGTTGCCGGGGCTTTGTGCGGCGGCGGACTGGATCGGGTCGAACACCCTGTGGTTTCCTCCCGAGCCCGGCCGGCCCGATCCGGCCGCCTATCTGCATCATGCCCGCACCATCGCCGAAAGGGCGGTGGGCGAGGCCGGGCTGGCAGGCAGCGCCATCCGCTCGGGGCCGCTGTTTGATTTCACCTTGCGCCCGATGCAGGCCGCCTGCGCCGATATCGCCCTGCCGGACGGCCCCGTGCTGGCGGTGATCGAGGACGAGACCGGGGCCGGCAAGACCGAAGCGGCGCTGATCCTTGCGCATCGCATGATGCAGGCGGGCAAGGGGCGCGGGATCTATTTCGCCCTGCCCACCATGGCGACCAGCGACGCCATGTTCGCGCGCGCCGGCGATGTGGTCGGGCGGATGCTGACTGCGCCCACCCTGACGCTGGCCCATGGGCGGGCGGCGCTGTCCGACGGGTTCCGCGATCTGGTCGCCTCCGGCCAGAGGGGCGAGGACGCGCCTTCCTGCACCGGCTGGCTGGCGGAAAGCCGGCGCCGCGCGCTTCTGGCGGATGTGGGCGTGGGGACGGTGGATCAGGCCCTGCTGTCCGTGCTGCCGGTCCGGCATCAGACGCTGCGCCATTTCGGCCTGTCCTCCAAGATCCTGATCGTGGACGAGGTGCATGAGATGGGCGAGCCCTATATCGGCCGCGAGCTGGAGCGGCTGTTGCAGATGCACCGCGCAGCGGGCGGCTCGGCCATCCTGTTGACGGCGACGCTGCCCCTGGCATTGCGGGCGCGGCTGCTGGCGGCCTATGGCGGGGACAATCCCGGCCCGGCCTATCCGGCGCTGACGGTGGCGGGGGGTGAGGTCCGGGCCGATTTCGTGCCCGATCCCCGCCCGGCGAAAGGCCCGGTCCGGGTGGAACGTCTCGCCGATGCCGAGGCGGCGGTGGATCTGCTGGCCAGGGCTGCGGCGCAGGGGGCAGCCTGTGTCTGGGTGCGCAATGCGGTGGATGACGCCATTGCGGCCGTGGCGGCCCTGCGGGCGCGCGGGATCGAGGCCCGGCTGTTGCACGCCCGTTTCGCCTTGGCCGACCGCAACGGATCGAGGCGGAGGTGCTGGCCCGCGCCGGCAAGGGCGGGACCGGGCGCGCGGGCTTCGTGCTGGTCGGAACCCAGGTTCTGGAGGCCTCGCTGGATCTCGATTTCGACGTGATGGTTTCCGACATTGCCCCGATTGCCGCGCTGATCCAGCGCGCGGGGCGGCTGTGGCGGCATATGGACCTGCGCCCCGCCGCTACGCGCCCGGTGCCGGCGCCGGTGCTGCATGTGCTGTCACCCGATCCTGACGTGGTGCAGGATGACCGCTGGTTGCAGGGCACCCTCGGCAGCGGCGCCTTTGTCTATGCGCTGGCCGATGTCTGGCGCTCGGCGCGGGTGCTGTTTGCGGCGGGGCGGATCGAGGCCCCGCAGGGCTTGCGGGCCCTGATCGAGGCCGTGCATGGCGAGGCTGCCGAGGACCTGCCCGCGTCGCTGGAGGCGGCGGATTTGCAGGCCGAGGGCGAGGCCAAGGCCGCCAGCACATTGGCCCTGCACAATCTGGTCGATCTGGCGGCGGGCTATCGCGCGGCGGGGCGGGGCGACAGCGATGTGACCTATCCGACCCGGCTGGGAGCCGAGACCCGGACGGTGGTTCTGGCGCGGATGACCGATGCGGGGCTGGTGCCATGGGCCGGCGATGCCGCGACGCCGGAGAACTGGGCCCTGTCCGAGGTTTCGGCCCGCCGCAACCGCCTCGACCGCCTGCCCTTGCCGGATCAATTGCAGCCCGCCATTGCGGCGATCACGCAGGACTGGCCCGACTGGAAATGCGCCGACACCGTGCTGTGCCCGGTGGGGGAGGACGGCCAGATCTGCGAGGGGTTGCGCTATGAGGCGGATTGCGGTCTCCTTTTCATTTCCCCGGGATGATCGGGGATGAACCGTAGGATGGGCATATTGGAAAAGCCCCGGGAACGAGTCGTCCGTCCGAGGCTCGCTGAAGCCGCGTTCCCAGTCGTTGCAGCGGCCAAGAATGTCGGAATTCTGGAGAGGATGAAAAAGATACCTTCCTGATCCGCCCGTGGATTCTGTTCATTGGCATTTTCTGCTCATTGCTTGGCTGCCCCTATTCCACATCTCTGGCGCGCCGCGTCAGTTTGTCCATTTACTTTCTATGCGAGCCCTGATTTTCTTCACGGTGCTGTGAGCGGAGGTATTCATGTCGCTCAATCTGATTGCCGATCCGTGGATTCCCGTGCGCTGTGCCGATGGATCGCGCCGGATCATTGCGCCATGGCAGGTGGCCGAGCCGGGGATCGAGGCACCCGATTGGCCGCGCCCCGATCTGAACATCGCCTGTCTCGAATTGCTGATCGGGCTGGTCTATCTTGCCGATCCGCCTGCCGATATCGACGAATGGGATCGCCGCGCCGCGCCCGACCCCGCACGGCTGCGCGAGCGGCTGGCGACCTTTGCGCCGGCCTTCAACCTGCTGGGTGATGGCCCGCTGTTCTTGCAGGATATGGAGCCGCTGGCCGGTGAGTCCAATCCGCCCGACATGCTGTTCATCGACAGCGCGGGCGCCAATACGGCCCGCAACAATGCCGATCTGATGGTGCATCGCAATCGCTATCCGGTGCTGGAGCCGGCCCTGGCCGCCATGGCGCTTTACACATTCCAGGCCTTCGCGCCTTCGGGCGGGGCGGGCAACCGCACCTCGATGCGGGGCGGCGGGCCGCTGGTCACGCTGGTCGATCCGGGGCAGGGGCTCTGGTCGCTGGTCCGGGCCAATGTGCCCTATGGCCAGCCCGCGCTGTTGGCAGACCTGCCCTGGATGCGCGCCACCCGTGCCTCGGACAAGGGACTGCAGACCCTGCCGCCCGAAGGCACGCTGTTCGGCCCCGAGGCGTTCTTCGGCATGCCGCGCCGGTTGCGGCTGGTGGCCGATGGTTCTGGCGTGACCGGGGTGATCCAGAAGCCGTGGGGCACCAATTACGCGCTGTGGAAACATCCGCTCTCGCCCTATTACCGCATGAAGCCGGGCACGGAATGGCTGCCCAAGCATCCCCGCGCGGGGCGTTTCGGCTATCGCAACTGGCTGGGCATCCTCGCGCGCGAGCCGAAAAGCGAGGTCGCAGAGCTGTCGCTTTCCCTGCGTGACTGGGGCCAGCGGCGCGGTGGCGGGGCGGTGATCGTTGCCGGCTGGGCGATGGACAATATGAAGCCCCGCGACTTCACGCTGTCGGTTGAGCCTTTCCTCGATCTGGAGCCGGAGGCCGAGGACCGGCTGGCCGGCCTGATCCTCGGCGCCGAGGCGGCGGGCGTGGCACTGCGCGGCGCGCTGGAGCCGGTACTGGCCGGCGGCGAGGCGCGCGAGGCCGAGCGGGAGGCCTTCTTCACCGCCACCGAGGCCCGTTTTGCCGCGCATCTGGCGGCATTGCGGGCTGGCGCGGACCCCTCTGCCGACTGGCTGGCCGATCTGCGGGCGCAGGCATTGAAGCAATTCGACGCGCTGGCCGTGCCGGGGATCGACCAGCGCGAGACAGACCAGATCAAGCGCATCACCGAGGCACGCAAGTTCCTTGGTCTCGCCTTTGCCGGCTATGGCAAGCAGGGCAAGGCGATCTATGACGCGCTGGGCCTGCAACTGCCCGAGAGGAAAGGGAAAGCTGCATGAGCGACGAGAAGAAGGGGCCCGGCGCCGTCGCCTTGGGCTGGTGGTCGCGCGAGATCGCTCCGCGCGACATCCCGGCGGCCAGGGGACTTTCGGCGCGGCTGCGGCGGGCGGCGCCTCCGGCGGCGCTGTGCGAGCCGAAGGTCATCGAACTTGCCCGGATGCTGAACCTGTCCCCCAGCCGGGCCGACCGGCTGGTGCGGCTGGTCACCCTGCTGGCGGAAATCCGTGAAAACAGCGGGGAAACCCTGGCCAGGCGTCTTGGCGGGGTCGAGCCGGTGCTGTCCACGCTGCGCTTCCAGCGGCTGCTGCGCGCCGAGGGAAATGAGCTGACCGACCATCTGCGCCGGGCGATCGTGATGGCCGACCGCCGTTGCAACGTGGCGGCGCTGGCCGCCGACCTGCTGAACTGGGAGGCCGCGCGCACCCGCTGGTGCTTCCACTATTTCGGGGCCGAGGCGCCCGCCAATGATGCCAAGGAGACGACGGAATGACGACTTTCGTGCAGTTCCATCTGCTGACCAGCTACGGCCCCTCGAACCCCAATCGCGATGATCAGGGCCGCCCCAAACAGGCCATGGTCGGCGGGGTGCCGCGGCTGCGGATGTCGTCACAATCGGTCAAGCGGGCGCTGCGCGAAAGCAGCTTCTTTGCGCTGGACCTGGCCGATAACATGGGCACGAGGACCAAGCGCCTGCATGAAAAGCTTGTCGCGCATCTGGTGGACAAGGGCACCGACGCCACCCGCGCCGCCGAGATCGCCACCGAGGTGGCCGGGATCTTCGGCAAGATCGATGCGCCGAAGAAGGACGAGGTGACGCGGGTCGCCACCACGCTGGCCTTCATCTCGCCCGATGAATGGAGGCTGGCCGAAGAGCTGGCCGAAAAGGCTGCGGCGGGTGAGGCGCTGCCCAAGGACAAGGAGCTGAAGAAGCTGGTGCTGCGCCGGGCGGATGGCGCGGTGGATATCGCCATGTTCGGGCGGATGCTGGCCGATGACGCCGATTTCAACCGCGATGCGGCGGTGCAGGTCGCCCATGCCATCACGACCCATGCCGCGCAGGCCGAGGAGGACTGGTATTCCGCAGTGGACGACCTGAACAAGGCCGAGGATACCGGCGCCGGGCATCTGGGCGAAACCGCCTTCGGCTCGGGCATCTATTACCAGTATGTCTGCGTGAACTGCGATCTTCTGGTCGAGAACCTGAACGGCGACCGCGAACTGGCTGCGCGCGGGATCGAGGCTTTGGCGAAGGCCCTGCCGCAGACCGCGCCGGCGGGCAAGCAGAACAGCTTTGCCCACCGTCCGATTGCCTTCTACATGCGGGCCGAGGCGGGCGCGCGCGCGCCGCGCGACCTGTCGGGGTCCTTCTTCACCCCGGTGGACCGCAAGCTGCGCGAGTTGGAGGTGAACGACCTGCAACGCGGCTCGGTCAAGGCATTGGAACAGACGGCGCAGCAGATCGACGCCTGCTACCATGACGGCGTGGCCGAAAAGACCTGCCCGCCGCTGAACACGCTGGACGGCACCGGCACCCTTGCCGAGATCGTGCGCTTCGCCGGCCAAGCGGTGCGGGAGGCGTGATGCAACCCTTCCTGATCTTCGGCCTGACCGCCAGCCTCGGCGCCATGGGCGAACTGGCGGGGCACGAGCGGCGGGGCGTGCTTCTCTGGCCCGGCCGGTCGGCGCTGATCGGGCTGATGGCGGCGGCGCTGGGCATCCGGCGCGACGGCGATTTCTCGGCGCTGGAGGCGCTGGATGTGACGGTGGGCCTCTACGACAGCGGCGCCCCCCTGCGCGACTATCATACGGTCGAAACCGTGCCCTCGGCAGCGGTGAAAGCCCCCAACTCCCGCCCCGAGGCGCTGCGGGCCGCACGTGGACGCACCAATACCACCATCACCCTGCGCGATTATCGCACCGGGCCATTTTTCGGCGTGGCGGTGGCAGGGTCGGGGCTGGGACCCCTGGCGGAGGCTCTGAATGCGCCCGCCTTCACGCTCTATCTGGGGCGCAAGTCCTGCCCGCTGGCCGCACCGCCCGGCGCGCGGCTGATCGAGGCCGAGGGGCCGGAGGCGGCGCTGGCCCAATTGATCCTGCCCCCCTGGCGAAGGGCCGAGCGGCTGGCCAGCCTGATCGTCGAGGATGCGGCGGGCGAGGTGGTCCATGACCGCGCCATCGACCGCGCGCACTGGCATTTCGCGCCGCGGCGTGTGGCCGTCCGGCCGGCGAAAGGCGGCCCGGCATGACGCTCTATCTCAGCCAGATCCGCCTGGCGCGCAGTCCGGCCGCGCAGGCATTGGCGCCGCTGCTGGCGCCGTCCGACCCGGCGGCGCGCCGCTCGGCCCAGCACAACCTGCTGTGGTCGGTCTTTGCCGACGGACCCGATCGCCGCCGCGATTTCCTGTGGCGGGAGGAGCGCGACGGCAGTTTCCTGACCCTCTCGGCCCGCCCGCCTGTGCAGAGCGACCTGTTCCAGCCGCATCGGGTGCGCGACTTCGCGCCGGTCCTGACCCCCGGCGACCGGCTTGACTTCCAGCTGCGCTGCAATGCGACCCGCACGGAAAAGAGCGGCGGATTTTCGGCCGAGGGCAAGGAAAAGAAGCGCCATGTCGATTTGGTGATGGATGCGCTGCACGCCATTCCCGGCCGCAGGGACCTGCCCGAAGGCACTGACAGCCTGCGTGCGCCGGAGCGCATGAAGCTGGCGCATGAGGTCGGCCGCGCCTGGCTGGCCCGGCAGGGCGAGAGGGCCGGTTTTCGCGTGCTGCATGCCGAGGCCGCGGACTACGGCACCGCCGTGCTGCCCGGCCATCGCGGTCCCCGCAAGGGCCAGCCGCAATTCGGCATTCTCGATCTGACCGGCCGGATCGAGATCACCGACCCTGCCGCCTTTCTGGTGCAACTGCCCATCGGCTTCGGCCGCGCCAAGGCCTTCGGCTGCGGCCTGATGCTGATCCGGCGGGCGGGATGAGCGGGGCGGGGCAAAGCCTGCCGGGCCTTGCCCCGCCGGCGCCGATCCCGCTCAAGGACCGCGCCTCGCTGGTCTTTGTCGAACATGCACGGCTGGACGTGCAGGACGGCGCCTGTGTCGCCGTCAATGCCGATGGCACCCGGACGCAGATCCCCATCGGCGGCATTGCCTGCATCATGCTGGAACCGGGCGCCCGCATCAGCCATGCCGCCGTGGCGCTCGCCGCCCGGGTGGGCACGCTGATCACCTGGGTCGGCGAGGCCGGCGTGCGGCTCTACTCCGCCGGCCAGCCGGGTGGCGCGCGCTCCGACAAGCTGCTCTGGCAGGCCCGCATCGCGCTCGACGATGCCGCCCGGCTGCGCGTTGTGCGCAGGATGTATGCCATGCGCTTCGGGGAGGAGGCACCGTCGCGGCGCTCCATCAATCAGCTGCGCGGCATCGAAGGTGTCCGGGTGCGCGAAACCTACGCCCTCCTCGCTGACCGCCATGGTGTCGCCTGGAAGCGCCGCCGCTATGATCCGAAGGATTGGGAGGCGGGCGACGTGCCCAACCGCTGCCTGTCCGCCCGACCGCCTGCCTGCATGGCCTGTCCGAGGCCGCCGTGCTGGCCGCAGGCTATGCCCCCGCCATCGGCTTCCTGCATTCCGGCAAGCCGCTGTCCTTCGTCTACGACATCGCCGATCTCTTCAAGCTCGAGACCGTGGTGCCCGAGGCCTTCCGCATCGCCGGCCTTGCCGCCCGGGGCCGGCTCGACATGAGCCCCGACCGCGCGGTGCGGCTGGCCTGCCGCGATGCCTTCCGCAAGACGGGCCTGCTGTCGCGCATCATTCCCGCCATCGAGGAGGTGCTCTCGGCCGGGGAGCTGCCTCGCCCGGAGCCGCCACCCGAGGCGATGCCCGTCGCCATCGAGGACCGCACCAGCGGCGATGAAGGTCATCGCGGATGATGGTCGTCGTGGTGTCCAATGCGCCGCCCAGGCTGCGCGGCCGCCTCGCCGCCTGGCTGGTCGAGTTGCGGGCGGGCGTCTATGTCGGCGACTATTCCGCCCGCACCCGGGAGATGATCTGGGACCAGGTTCTGGCGGGCCTTGCCGAGGGAGACGCGGTGATGGTCTGGAAGGCCCCCACCGACCAGGGCTACGAGTTCCGCACCCATGGCAGGAACCGCCGCATGCCTGTCGATTTCGATGGGCTGAAGCTGGTGAGCTTCCTGCCGGGAAAGGCCGACTGATCCCGCGTTTTTCACCGCCGAAAGTCGGTGCGCTTTTTGAAATTGTGAAGACGTATGTGAATCAATAACCTGCAGGAAGACTG
>JBEBVF010000072.1:0-14664 GCA_040392885.1 Paracoccus sp. (in: a-proteobacteria)
TAGACGAAGGGCTGGCCCAGCGAATACTTGTAGGCCATGGCGGCGATGGTCGGCATCTTGGCGACCAGGCGCACGGCCGCGACCTCGCGCTGCCACGGGTCGCTGATATCGGTCGAATCGTGATAGAAGGACGACATCGCCCCGACCACGCCGACCATGGTGGCCATGGGATGCGCATCGCGGCGGAAGCCGCGGAAGAAATAGTGCAGCTGCTCGTGGACCATGGTGTGATGGGTCACGACATGCTCGAATTTCTGCATCTGCTCGGCATTGGGCAGATCGCCGTAGAGCAGCAGGTAGCAGACTTCCAGGTAATGCGACTTGTCGGCCAGCTGCTCGATCGGATAGCCGCGATACCACAGCTTGCCCGCCTCGCCGTCGATATAGGTGATGGCGCTCTCGCAGGCGGCGGTCGAGGTGAAGCCGGGGTCGAAGGTGAAGACATCGGCCTCGGCATAGAGTTTCCGGATGTCCACGACGTCGGGACCGACGGTGGGCGACAGAACGGGAAGGGAATAGTCTTTGCCGTCAAGCGACAGGGTCGCGGTTCTGTTTTCGGCCATGAAGCACTTCCTTTTCACCTTGCGTCCGGGCGCGCCCGCATGGCGCGGCCGGGAATGCGCTGGGCCTCAGCCCGTCTGGTCCGCCAGCCTGGCCAGCGTTTCCTCGCGGCCCAGCGCCAGCATCATGTCGAAGACGCTGGGTGTCGCCGAACGGCCGGCCAGCGCCGCCCGCAACGGGGCCGCCAGCTTGCCGAGCCCGACGCCATGCGCCTCGGCCACAGCCTTGGCGGCGGCCTCCAACTCATCTCGCGACCAGCTATCACGAGGCAGGGATTTCGTCAATTCGGACAGCATACCAATGGATACCGAATCCAGCGCCCTGGCCGATTTCTCGTCGGGCTGCACCGGCCGCGAAATCAGCGCGAACTGCGCCTGATCCAGCAGCTGCGGCAGGGTTTTCGCCTTTTCCTTCAAGGCGCCGAGGGCCGGGGCCAGCCGCGCCCGCTGCAGCCCGGTCAGCGCCGGCGCCCCGGTGGCGGCGAGGAAGCCGTCCAGCTCCTCCAGCAGCGCGGGGTCTGCCATGCGTCCGATATGCCAGCCGGAGACATGCTCCAGCTTCTTGAAATCCAGCCGCGCCGGCGCCCGGCCGATGCCGTCGAGGTCGAACCATTCCCGCGCCTGCGCGTCGGTGAACAGCTCGTCATCGCCATGGCTCCAGCCCAGCCGGGCGAGGTAGTTGCGCATCGCCACCGCCGGATAGCCCATGGCGGCGAATTCGTGCAGGCCTACGGCGCCGTGGCGCTTGGACAGTTTCTTGCCGTCCTCGCCATGGATCAGCGGGATATGGGCAAAGACCGGGATCTCCCAGCCCATCGCCTGATAGACCTGGATCTGGCGGGCGGCGTTCACCAGATGGTCGTCGCCGCGGATCACATGGGTGACGCCCATGTCGTGATCATCCACCACCACCGCCAGCATGTAGACCGGGGTGCCGTCGCTGCGCAGGATGATCATGTCGTCCAGCTCGGCATTGCGAATCGTCACATCGCCCTGCACCGCGTCGCGGATCACCGTCTCGCCCTCGCGCGGGGCGCGCAGGCGGATGGCGAAGGGCGCGTCGGGGCGGTTGGCCGGGTCGGCGTCGCGCCAGGGGCTGACGAAGGGCTGGTGCGGATGCGCGCCCCGCCAGGCCTCGATCTCGTCCGGGGTGGCATAGCAGGGATAGGCGCGGCCGCGGGCCATCATCTCGCGCGCCACCTCGGCATGGCGGGCGGCGCCGGCGAACTGGCTGACCGGCTCGCCATCCCAGTCGAGGCCCAGCCAGCGCAGACCGTCGAGGATCGCCGCCGTCGCCTCCGGGGTCGAGCGGGCGCGGTCGGTATCCTCGATGCGCAGCAGGAACCGGCCGCCGCGGCCGCGGGCATAGAGCCAGTTGAACAGCGCCGTGCGCGCGCCGCCGATATGCAGGAAGCCGGTGGGCGAGGGGGCGAAGCGGGTGACGATCGGCGACATGGGAACCTCGGGCAGGGCGGATTTCGCGCCGTCGTTTACCTTTTGGAAAGGGTCCCGGCGCTAGCTTGCCCCTGACATAAAGAGGCGACGGGGGGGTGACAAGCGCGCATGGCGGGTGTGGCGATCCTGACGGGACCGGCGGCGGCGGCGGCTTTCGCGCGGGCACGGCCGGCGCGGCCCGGGCTGGCGGGCCGGGCGGGGCTGATGCCCTGGCTGCCGGTCTGGATGGCCTGCGGCATCGGCCTGTGGCTGGCGCTGCCCTTCCAGCCGGGGCTATGGCACCATCTGGCGCTGTGGCTGCTGGCGGCGGTGCTGGCGCTGGCCCTGCGGCTGGCGCTGCGCCGGGGCGAGCGGCTGGGCTGGCACCGGGTCGAGGCGCTGCGGCTGGTGCTGCTGGCTTTGCTGGCGTTGGCGGCGGGGTTCTCGCTGACCGGCTGGCGGTCGGAGCGGGTGGCGGCGCCGGTGCTGGAATTCCGCTATTACGGCCCGGTGGAGGGGCGGCTGCTGGACATCGACCGCTCCGGCCGCGACCGGCTGCGGGTCACGCTCGACCGGGTGGTGCTGGACGGTGTGGCGCCGCACCGGCGGCCGGCGCGGGTGCGGCTGTCGCTGATGCAGCCGGAGGGGGCGGACTGGCCGATCCCGCCGCCGGGAACGCGGGTGATGCTGACCGGCCATCTCGGCCCGCCGCCGGGTCCGGCCGAGCCGGGGGGCTTCGATTTCCGCCGTTTCGCCTGGTTCGAGGGGCTGGGCGCGGTCGGCTATACCCGGACGCGGGTCCTGACCATCGCCCCGGCGCCGGAGGGTGGCGCCCAGGCGGTCGACCGGCTGCGGCTGCGGCTGTCGCAGGCGATCCAGCGGGCGATTCCGGGGCAGGCGGGTGCGGTGGCGGCGGCGGTGAGCACCGGCGACCGCTCCGGCATCGAGACCGCGACCGACGATATCATGCGCGATTCCAACCTCTATCACATCGTCTCCATCTCCGGGCTGCACATGTCGATGCTGGCCGGGTTCCTCTATGCGGTGCTGCGCCTGGCGGTGGTGGCGGTGCAGGCGCTGGGGCCGGGGCTGCGGCTGCCGACGCACAAGCTGGCGGCGGCGGGCGCGCTGGCCGGGGCGGCGGGCTATCTGGCGCTGGCCGGCGGCGGCCCGGCGACCGAGCGCTCCTTCGTCATGGTGGCGGTGATGCTGGGCGCGATCCTGGTGGACCGGCGGGGGATCTCGCTGCGCACGGTGGCGCTGGCGGCGGTGGTGCTGCTGGCCTATGCGCCCGAGGCGCTGGCCAGCGCCGGCTTTCAGATGAGCTTTGCCGCCACGGTGGCGCTGATCCTGGCCAACGACCTCATGCGCGGCCGCGGCGCCGGGCTGCCCGGCTGGCTGAAATGGCTGCTGATGCTGGCGCTGACCTCGCTGGTCGCCGGGGCGGCCACCGGGCCGATCGCGGCGGCGCAGTTCAACCGCATCAGCCATTACGGGCTGCTGGCCAATATGGCGGTGGTGCCGGTGATCGGCGCGGTGGTGATGCCGGCGGCGGTGCTGGCGGCGGTGCTGGCGCCGCTGGGCCTGGCGGCGCCGGCGCTCTGGGCGATGGGCCTGGGCACCGAATGGATGCTGCTGGTGGCGCGCTGGGTGGCGGGCCTCTCCGGCGCCATCGGCACCGCGCCGAAGCCGCCGGCGGCGGTGCTGCCGCTGATGGGCCTCGGCGGCGCGCTGCTGGCGCTGGCGCCGTGGGAGCGGCTGGCCGGCGCGGCGACCGGCCGGGTGTGGCTGCGGCGGGTGCCCTGGCGCGGCTGGCTGACGGCGGCCTGTCTCGGCACGGCGCTGGCCCTGTGGCTGGCGGTGCCGCGCCCTTTCCTGCTGATCGCGCCGGAGGGCGAGGCGGTGGGGCTGATGACCCCGGCGGGGCGGGTGCCGTCGAAACCCGCCGGCGGCGCCTTCGTGGTCGAGCGCTGGCTGGTCGCCGATGGCGATCTGGCCGCGCAGGCCCTGGCCGCGGCCCGCCCGGGCTGGTCCGGCCCGGCCAATGCCCGCGAGGCGGCGCTGCCCTGGGGCGGCCGCCTGATCCACCTGACCGGCAAGGGCGCCGAGACCCGCGCCGCCGCTGCCTGCCGGCCCGGCGTCATGCTGGTGCTGGACCGCGCCACACCCGCCGGGCTGGCGGGGTGCCGGGTCATCGACCCCGACTCGCTGCGCCGCAGCGGGGCGCTGGCCTTCGACGCGCAGGGCCGCGCGGTGGCGGCGAATGCCGCGGCGGGTCGACCCTGGATGCGGCCATGAGCGGCCCCGGCCGAGGGATCGCGCCCCGGCTCCGCCTCGCGGCGCTGGTTCGCCGGGTCGCGGCGCTGCCGGGTGCCACGGTGCGGGGCCTCTCGCGGCGCCGGGCGGAGGAGAGGGGGCGTCACCGCGTCCGCGGGTATCCGCGCGTCATCCTGCCGCAGGCCGGGCCGGAGGTGCCGCCCGTGCCGTGGCGGCACCCAACCCCGCCTCCCTCGCGGAAGGCGGGCGGGGCCGCCTCAGGCTTCCATCCCGATCCGGTTCAGGTCGAAGGGAGTGGTCTGGTAGATCTCGTTGATCCAGTTGCCATAGAGCAGATGCGCGTGGCTGCGCCAGCGGTTCGCCGGCGGGCGGGCGGGATCGTCGTCCGGGTAATAGTTGCGCGGCACGTTGATCGCCTGGCCCGCCGCCACGTCGCGGTCGTATTCCTGCTTCAGCGTGTCGCTGTCATATTCCAGGTGGTTGAAGACATAGAGCGCGCGGTGGCCCGGGTCCTCCAGCAGGCAGGGGCCGACCTCGTCGCTGGCCAGCAGCGTGGTCAGGCCGGGGCGGGCGTCGATATCGGCCTGGCGCACCTCGGTCCAGCGGCTGACCGGGATCAGCAGATCGTCCGAGAAGCCGCGCAGATAGGGCGAGGCCGGCGCCAGATTGGCATGGCGGAAGCAGCCGAAGGCCTTGGCCGCCAGCGCATGCTTGGGCAGACGGTGGAAATGCCAGGCCATCGCCATCGCCCCCCAGCAGACGCCGAAGGTGGAATGCACATGGCTCTGGGTCCAGTCGAAGATCCGGGTCAGCTCGCCCCAGTAATCGACCTCCTCGAAGGGCAGCTGCTCGATCGGGGCGCCGGTGACGATCAGCCCGTCGAACCTCTCGCCGCTCGCCTCGACCTCGGCAAAGGGGCGATAGAAGCTGTCCATATGCTCGGCGGCGGTGTTGCGGGTCTCGTGGTCGGTCATGCGGATCAGCTGGAAGTCGATCTGCAACGGCGTCGCCCCGATCAGCCGCGAGAACTGGATCTCGGTCACGATCTTCTTGGGCATCAGGTTCAGCAACCCGATGCGCAGCGGCCTGATGTCCTGGGTCGCGGCCCGGCCGGGCGTCATCACCATCACCCCTTCGCGCGACAGGGTGGCGAAGGCAGGCAGATCCTCGGGCAGGGTGATGGGCATGGTTTACCTTTCTTTTTCCCGTTGTCGGTCGATGGCGCCGGCGATCAGCGCCTCGAAATCGCCGGCCGAGGCCAGGTCGGCGACCTCGGCGGCGGAAACCGTGACCCCCCAGCGCGCCATCGCCCGGTAGCGCGGCTGGCGATGCGCCAGCGCGCGGGCATAGGTCCAGCGCACGAAGGCGTCGGGATCGACCGGGCCGGGATGGTCGCGGCCGTAATCCTCCCAGGCGGCGAGCAGGAAGCCGGGGGCGTAATACATCGGCTTCGGCGCGCGGTCGAATCGGGCGATCAGCGCGGCGGTGTGGCGCTCGTCACCCTCGATCCAGACCGGCAGCATGGCACCGGCCAGCTCGGTCATCAGCGGGTCGCCGGGGTTGTCGGGATCGACCACCTCGCAGATCGAGCCGGAGGTGTCGCAGACGAAATGCCCGTAGCCGTAGATGGTCTCGGCCCGGGCGATGAAGGCGGCGCTGTCGCGCATGGCGGCGATCTCGGCCTGCCGGTGGGCCTCCTGGCGGCGGCGGTATTCGTCGAAGGGAATGCCGCCGCGGCCCGGGTCGCCCGGCTTGCCCAGCCAGGCCGAGAGCGGCGACAGGTCGTGAAAGCCCAGATTGGCGCTGATGCTGATGGCGCCGGTCATCAGCAGCTCGCGCAGCGCCGGCACGGTCATCGCCATGCGCTTCAACTCGTCGTCGATGGCCTCGCCCAGATAGCGGGTGCCGATGCGGTAATCGACGCTGTAATGGAACCAGCCGCCGTCATGGCGCAGCATGCTGGCCAGATGGGTCTTGCCCAGGCCCGACATGCCGAACAGCATCACCCGCCTGTGCGGCGCCGCGCGCCAGTCTGCCCCGCTTTGATAGATCATGCCCTGCGCGTGTCCCTGCTGTCCCTGCCAGCGAGGTAATCCCTGGCGGCGCAAAGGGGAAGGGGGCCGGGCGCGCCGGGCGGGCGGTGCCACGAAAAAGGCGCGCCGCGGGGGCGCGCCTTGCCGGGAAGCCGCAGAGGCGGCGGCTCAGAAGCTGATGCCCAGCCGCATGCCGACGGTGACGGCGTGGTTGTCCTCCATCTGGGCGCGCGCCTCGTCGGGGGTGCCAGTCTCGGGCTTGGCATCGCCCAGCCAGGTATAGTTGACGCCGGTGGTCAGCTTCATGTTGTCGCGGGTATAGATCGCGGCCAGCGTGATGCCCTTGCGCCCCGAGACAGGCGCCAGCGGCGAGACCAGGTCGCGGCCGCGCTTTTCATAGGTGAAGGCGGCCGAGCCCGACCAGGTGTCGGTGAACTTGCGCCCGACGCCGAGGGTGAAGGTGGTGCTGTCCTCGAGGTCCACCAGCCCGTCGCCGGTATTGGCGAGCAGCCATTCCGGGTCCACCCGGAATTCGGACCAGTTCACCCAGCGGATCGAGCCGAAGAGCAGGGTGTCGGCGGCGATGCCGCTCTGGAATTCCAGGTTCCAGCTGCGCGGGGTGCTGACCGCGGTGTTGCTGGTCAGCTCGATGCTGCCGCCGGGCAGAGTCTCGGTGGTGGCGAAGTCGTGGTCGATGGGCGAGTTGTAGGTCAGCGCCACCCGCGCCGCGATGTCCGGGATCTCGTAGGAGACGCCCAGCAGCCAGCCCCAGCCGGTATCGCGGCCGAAACGGGCCGAATAGCCGTTGATCGGCCCGTAGGCGCCGCCGCGCAGGTTCACCGTGGCATCCGAGCGCAGCATGCGCACGCCGCCATGCACGCCGAAGCCGCTCTCGTTGTGCCAGCGCAGGATGCCGGTGACGGCGGTGGAGTTCACCTCGGCATTGGTGCCGCCCAGCATCACCGACTGCCCGGTCGGATAGGAGGTGTCGGCGCCGAACGGGGTGTCGATGATGATCGTGCCCGAGATCTGCGGGGTGAAGTCGCGTTTGTAGGCCAGCGAATAGGTGGTGTAGGATTCGGCCACGTCGCCGGTGGCCGGATTGCCCAGCGGCGGCAGCAGGTCGTGGCCGCTGACCGAGGGATCGACATGGGTGAAGCCCAGTTCCAGATAGTCGCCGGCCTCGAAGATCGGCGCCACGGTCTGGTTCGTGCGCTCGATGCCGCCGGCGAGGGCAGGGGCCGCGGTCAGCAGCAACGCCGCGCCGGTGGCCAGAAAGCGGTCGGTCCGTATCATGTTCCCCTCCCATGGTCGTGATACCTTGCCCGACCACGATAGGCGCGGGGGGTGGGGGCCGGTCAATCCGCGCCGGATGTTACGCAGCGTTGCGGCGGGCGAATGCCGAAAGGGCGTGTTCCGCGTGCAACGTCACCGGCGGTTTCACGCCATAGGCGAGCGCGGGCGGGCAGGGCTCCGCCCCTCGCCACGGCCGTCCGGCGGGGCCTTTCGCCGGCCGATGCCGCCTGCGGGGAAGCGACGGGGTCAGGCGTCGCCCAGCCCGGCCTGGCTCAGCGCCTGCCAGAGCGGCGCGTCGCGTCCATAGACGTCGGGGACATGGCGCAGCCGGCCGCCGGCATCCGGGAAGGTGGTGAAATAGACCAGATGCACCGGCACCGCCGGGGTCAGCCGCACCCATTGCTCGCCCTCGCGGGCCAGGGCGCTGCGGATGGCGGCCTGCGGATCGGCCGTCTGCCGCGACAGCAGTTCGGCCGCCAGGTCCAGCGGGTCGTGGATGCGGATGCAGCCATGCGAATAGGCGCGCCGGGTCTCGTTGAACAGCCAGCGGGTGGGTGTGTCATGCAGATAGATGTTCCACTCGTTCGGGAACAGGAATTTCACCTGCCCCAGCGCATTGTCGTCCGAGGGCTTCTGCCGCATCCGGTAGGGGAAGTTCGCCGCCGTATAGCGCGAGAAGTCGATCTGGCTGCGCGGCACCACCCGGCCGCGGCTGTCGACGATGTCGATATGGCCGACGGCGTTCGGATTGGCCTTCAGCCTGGGCAGATATTCCCGCACGGTGATCGAGCGCGGCACGTTCCAAGCCGGGTTGAACACCAGATATTCCATCTGGTCCGAGAATTCCGGGGTCTCGAAATCCGCCGTCGCCTTGCCGACGACCGAGCGGGTCTCGAACACCACGGCGCCGTCCTGCACCACGCGGGTGGTGTATTCGGCCAGGTTCACCCAGATATGGCGCGCGCCCAGATCCTCGGGCAGCCAGCGCCAGCGCTCCATGGCGATCAGGATGGCGCGTTGCGCATCCGAGGCGTCGCCGTTCAGCCGGGCGATGGTGCGCGCACCGGCGATGCCGTCGGCGCCGAGGCCGGCCGCCTGCTGAAAGCGCAGCACCGCCTCCGCGAGGCCGGCATCGTAGAGATCGACCTCGCCGCCAGGGCCGGGGGCGAAGCCCAGCGCCGCCAGGCGGGCGCGCAGGTCGGCCAGCGCCGGGTCGCGCATGCCGGGCTTCCAGGTGCCGGCGGGCGCCGGCGGCGTGCCCGGCGGCGCGGTCAGTGCCGGCGCCTCGGCCAGGGCGCGCTGCAGCGCCAGATAGAACGGGTCCTGCGGGGCCAGCGCCGCCATGGCGGCGGCCGGGTCGGCGGCAACGGCGAATTCGGCCAGCGCCCGGCCGGCATCGACGCCTTCCGGCCGGCGCTTGATCTGGCTGGCCAGCTTGCGCGGATCGACGAGACCGCGGGTCAGGTCGTTGGCCCAGCGCACGAAGACCGTGGCCATCGCCACCTCGTCCACGGCGCCGCCGGTGCCGGCCTGCGGGATGGCATAGCGCGCCGCGGGCAGGCCATGCTCGGACGCATGGGCGACGGCCGCGGCCAGGGCGGCGCGGCGGGGCGCGCCCTCGGCGCCGGAAAAGACCGGCTGCAGGCCGTTGCCGCCATAGAAGGCAGCGAGGTCGGGGTCGTGGCGCACCGCATCGGCCAGCGCCAGCTGCGCCGGGGTGAAGTCCAGTTGCGGGGCCGGATAGGCAGGGCGGGCCGTGGCCGAGGCCGGCGACACCGCCAGCGCCGCCAGCAGCGCCAGGCCGCTGGCGCGCAAGGCGAATCGCCTCGCCCTCCGGGCCCCGATTCGGCGCCGGTTCCGGTCGGCGATTCCGGCCGCTGCATGATGTCCCGCCATTGCCCGTTCCAACCGCTGCCTCGCGCGTTCGCGTTTTCGTCCTGCATCGCATTCGGCCGGCCGCCGGTCCAGCGGCAAATGCGCCCTGCGACCGCAATTCATCTTGACCTGTGACCCGCCTGCGACTCCTGGGGTTTTTCCGACCAACGACATTGCGTCACCGGCGGTTCCGGCAATAATCCGCCGATGACGGCAAAATCCGGCCGGGCAGGGAACCCGATCCCCGATCAGGGTGGCGTGAGCCCGGCTTTGGTGAGATATTCCTAACCAAGGTCGGGTAGAACCGGACCAGACCGGAGGGTGGGCGCAAGCCAGCGATCCCGTGTTCCGGACGCGAACGACAAGCAGGACAGGCGATTCAACATGACAGAGTCTCTCATTTCCCGGCGCGGAATCCTCGGGGTATTCGCCGCGGCGGCTGTTACGGCGGCGCCGGTTTATGCGAATGCCGCGGGCTTTCTGCGCGGTGCGGGCGACATCCGCCGCATCCGCATGTATTCCGGCCGCACCGGCGAAAGCATCGACACCGTCTACTGGGTGGACGGAAAATACATCCGCGATGCGCTGAACGAGGTGAACTACTTCATGCGCGACTGGCGCAACGGCCAGGTGAAGGGCATCGACCCCCGCACCATCGACGTGGCCGCCGCCTCGCATCGCCTCCTGCGCACGGACGAGCCCTACATGATGCTGTCGGGCTACCGCTCGCCGCAGACCAACGCCATGCTGCGCCGGACCAGCTCGGGGGTGGCCTCGAACTCGCTGCACATGTACGGCAAGGCCGCCGACCTGCGGCTGAAGTCGCGCTCGGTCGGGCAGATGTACCAGGCGGCGCAGGCCTGCAAGGCCGGTGGCGTCGGCAAGTATTCGCGCTCGAACTTCGTGCATATGGATTGCGGCCCGATCCGCTACTGGGGCGGCTGATCCGCACGACAAGTTGATGACAGCCCCGCCCGCGCAAACGGGCGGGGTTTCGCGTCTCCGGCCCCCCTTGGCCGCATGCAAGGGGTTGCACTGGTGACGCGGCGGGCGCATGTCCCTGCGACTGGCCCGGCGACATGGTGTCGCCCCCTTCCTGGCATCTGACCGAGGCAGCCTCCATGCCCTCCTCCTACGCCCCCACGGGTCCGCTCTGGCGCGGTTTCCTGGCCTTCGTCCTGCCGATGATGGCGCAGAACATCCTGCAATCGCTGGCGATGACCGCGGGCGCCATCATCGTCGGCCACACGCTGGGCGTGGGCCAGCTGGCGGCGATGGCGACCTTCATGCCGGTGGCCTTCTTCTTCATCGCCTTCCTGATCGGGCTGACCGCCGGGGCCAGCGTGCTGATCGGGCAGGCGGCCGGCGCCGGCAAGCCCGAGCTGATCCGCCGCATCGCCGGCACCACCACCACGACCACGCTGGCACTGGGCCTGGTGCTGGCGGCGCTGGGCGAGCGGTTCGTGCCGCAGATCATGACCATCCTCGGCGTGCCGACCGACATCCGCGAGCCGGCGGCGGATTATGCCCGTGCCACCTTCCTGGTGTTCCCGGTGCTGTTCGTGTTCATCCTGTCCGGGGCGCTGCTGCGCGGCATGCGCGACACCATGCGGCCGCTGCTGATGCAGATCATCTCGACCGCGCTGGCGGTGGTGCTGACGCTGTGGTTCGTGGTCCGCACCCCCTGGGGGGTGATGGGCGCGGCCTGGGCGCAGGGCCTGTCGCAGCTGGTGGCGCTGGCGGCGCTGGCCTGGTGGCTGCGCCGGCAGGGCAATCACCCGATGGCGCCGGACCTGGCCTTCTGGAAGGCGATGCGCCCGGATTTCGCGCTGCTGAAGCAGATCCTCAAGCTGGGTCTGCCGACCGGGGTGCAGATCGTCGCCGGCTCGGCCTCGGCGCTGGTTATCGTCGGGCTGGTCAATGCCTTCGGCTCGGATGCGACGGCGGCCTATGGCGCGGTGTCGCAGATCGTCGCCTATGTGCAGTTCCCGGCGCTGTCGATCGCCATCGCCGCCTCGATCTTCGGGGCGCAGATGATCGGCGCCGGCCGCCAGGACCGGCTGGACGAGGTGGTGCGCACGGCGCTGCTGATGAACCTGCTGCTGACCGGGGCGCTGGTGGCCTTCGTGCTGCTGCTGTCGAAGCCCATCGTCGCCGCCTTCCTCAACGAGCCGGAGGTGATCGCGCTGGCCCGCCGGCTGCTGTTCATCGTCGCCTGGTCCAGCCTGATGTTCGGGGCCGGCACCATCTTTTCGGGGGTGATGCGCGCCTCGGGCACGGTGCTGGTGCCGATGGTGATCGCGATCGGCTGCATCCTCCTGGTCGAGCTGCCGGTGGCGGTCTGGCTGTCGAAGGCGGTCGGGCTGGAAGGGATCTGGTGGGGCTATGTGTGCAATTTCGGCATGATGATGGCCCTGCAATACCTGTATTTCCGGCTGGTCTGGCGCAAGAAGGCGGTGGTGGCGCTGGTCTGAGCGCGGCCGGGCGCGCGCCTTGCGCCATCCGCTGTGGCCTGAAACCCGCCGCCGGCCGCCCCTCCGGTCCGGCCCATGTGCCGGCCGCTACGCCGGGAATGGTTGCGACGGGGCCGGATCGCGACTAGATCGGGCCGGCGACCACAGATGGCGGGGGACGCGATGCGACTGACCATTGCCGAGATTGCGCGCGCGCTGGGGGCCGAGCCCTGGGGCGATGCCGGCGCCGAAGTCACCGGCGCGGCCGAGCCCGGCGCCGCCGGCCCGACCGAACTGGCGCTGGCCATGGCGCCGAAATATGCGGAAAACCTGCGGCCCGGGGCGCTGGCGCTGCTGGCGCCGGGCATGGACCCGGCCGCCCATGGCCTGCGCGCCGCCATCGTGGTGCCGCGGCCGCGGCTGGCCATGGCCGGGCTGACCCGCGCCTTCGATCCCGACCCGGCCATCGCCCCCGGCATCCACCCCAGCGCCGTCATCGACCCCGATGCCCAGATCGGCGAGGGTGCCGCCATCGGTCCCTTCGTCAGCATCGGTGCCGGGGTTCGCATCGGCCCGCGCGCCCGCATCGGCGCCGGCGCCAGCATCGGCCACGGCACCCGCATCGGGGCGGATGTGCTGATCGGGCCGCGGGTGGCCATCCTGCACAATGTCGCCATCGGCGAGCGGGCAATCCTCCATGCCGGCTCGGTGATCGGCGCCGACGGCTTCTCCTTTGTCACCGAGACCACCTCCGGCGTCGAGGAGATCCGCGAGAGCCTGGGCCAGCGCGGCGAGGCCGCCGCCGCCCCGGAGGCCACGGAGGCCGGCCCGCACTGGCACCGCATCCACTCGCTGGGCGGGGTCAAGATCGGCGACGATGTCGAGATCGGCGCTAATGCCACCGTCGATGCCGGCACCATCCGCGCCACCCGCGTCGGCTCCGGCACCAAGATCGACAACCTGGTGCATGTCGGCCACAACGTCATCGTCGGCCGCGACTGCCTGCTTTGCGGGCAGGCGGGCATCGCCGGGTCGACCCGGATCGGCGACCGCGTGGTGCTGGGCGGGCAATGCGGCGTCTCGGATAACATCTTCGTGGGCGATGACGTGATCGCCGGCGGCGCCACCAAGATCTATTCCAACGTGCCGGCCGGGCGGGTTATCCTCGGCCCCGCCGGGCTGAAGATGGAGACCGAACTCGAGGCGCGGCGCAATATCCGCCGTCTGCCGCGCATGGTTGCCCAGCTGGCCGAGATGCGCGACACCCTTGCCAGACTGACCCGGAAAGACTGACCGCAGAAAGACCAGATCATGACCGAGACCGTGCGCGACAGGATCATCGCTATCATCGCCGAGCAGGCGATGGTCGATGCCGCAGACATCAGGCCCGAGACCACGCCCGCGGAGCTGGGCATCGACAGTCTCGGCCTGGTGGAGTCGATCTTTGCCATCGAGGAAGCCTTCGACATCACTATCCCCTTCAACGCCAACGAGCCGGAAAAGTCCGAGTTCGACATCTCGTCGATGGGCGCGATCTTTGCCGCGGTGGAGCGCCTGGTCGCCGGTAAGGGCGCATGAGCGCGGCCGCGCCCGCTGCAAGCGCCGCCCCGGCCCTGGCCCCGGCCGCCATCCTGGCGCGCGGCGGGCTGCGCCGGGTGGCAATCACCGGCATGGGCACCATCAACGCGCTGGGCCATGACGTGCCCGCGACGCTGGCCGCCTTCCGCGAGGGGCGCTGCGGCATCACCCAGCTGGATTTCCGCGACGTGGACCGGCTGGCCATCCAGATCGGCGCGCAGGTGCATGGCTGGGAGCCGGAGAAATACTTCAACCGCCAGCAGATCCTGCTCTATGACAAGTTCACCCAGTTCACCCTGCTGGCCGCCAAGGAGGCGGTGGCGCAGTCCGGCCTCGATTTCGACGGCGGCCTCGGGCTGCGCTCGGGCGTGGTGCTGGGCACCGCCGGCGGCGGGCTGAACACCTGGGACGAGAATTACCGCTCGGTCTACGAGGAGGGCAAGAACCGCGTCCATCCCTTCGTGGTGCCCAAGCTGATGAACAATGCCGCGGCCAGCCATTGCAGCATGGAATTCGGCCTGCAGGGGCCGGCCTTCACCGTCGCCACCGCCTGCGCCAGCTCGAACCATGCCATGGGCTTGGCCTTCCAGATGATCCGTGCCGGCGGGGCGGATGTGATGCTGACCGGCGGCTCCGAGGCCGCGCTGTGCTTCGGTGGCGTCAAGGCCTGGGAGGGGCTGCGGGTGATGTCGCGCGATGCCTGCCGGCCGTTCAGCGCCAACCGCAACGGCATGGTGCAGGGCGAGGGCGCCGGCGTCTTCGTCTTCGAGGAATGGGAACATGCCCGCGCCCGCGGCGCCGAGATCCTGGCCGAGGTGGTGGGCTTTGCCATGACCGCCGATGCCCAGGACATCGTGATGCCCTCGGCGCAGGGGGCCGAGCGCGCCATCACCGGCGCCATGGCCGATGCCGGGCTGGCACCTTCGGATATCGGCTATATCAACGCCCATGGCACCGGCACCGCCGCCAATGACAAGACCGAATGCGCCGTGGTGGCGCATGCCTTCGGGCCGCATGCCGACCGGCTGATGATGTCCTCGACCAAATCCATGCATGGCCACCTGATCGGCGGCACCGGCGCGGTGGAGCTGCTGGCCTGCATTATGGCGCTGCGCGACGGCATCATCGCCCCCACCATCGGCTATGAGGAGCCGGACC
>JBEBVF010000073.1:0-14651 GCA_040392885.1 Paracoccus sp. (in: a-proteobacteria)
GCGGTCAGGCGAGGGCCGGACGGGTCGAGGGCACCAGCAGGCGCTCGGGCACGAAGCCGGCGGTCCGGGCGGCGCAGAGGAAGGCGCGGCGCGCCGAGCCGACCGAGACCAGGCAATCCATGGCGGCGTCCAGCTGGCGAAGCGCGCGGTCCTGTGCCGCATCCGCGACCGGCCATTTCTTGCGCAGCCAGTAGCGGGCCTGCTCGATGGTGCTGAATTTCTGGATGTCGCCTTCGGGCGACACGACCAGGGACAGGGGTCTGCCCCAGTTTACTTCTATCATAGTCCTGTTTCTGTTGAAAAATCCGGCATCCGCGCCCTGTCGGGGGATGCGCATGAAAAAGGCGGGGCCGGCGCCTGCCAGCCCCGCCTTGATGTCCGTCGGTCCGGCTCAGGCCAGAGCGAGGTTGGTCGCCGATTCGCGGCCGTTGCGATCCCGCTCGAGATCGTAGGTCACGGCCTGGCCGTCATTGAGGCCGCGCAGGCCGGCACGCTCCAGCGCGCTGATGTGGACGAACACGTCCTTCGAGCCGCCTTCCGGAGCGATGAAGCCGAAGCCTTTGGTGGCGTTGAACCATTTCACGGTGCCATTGGCCATCGTGATATTCCTTCTGATGTTGCCGCTCACACAACGCAGCGGCCCGGCAAAGCTGAAGATCGAAAGCTGAGCCGTGAAGGAACAGGTCCGAAACATAGAGATGCCCGACCCATATAGCGCGCCGCCGCCGGAATTGCCAGAGGGAAAAGAAAAATACTTTCGGGCGGCGGAAAGCGGAAGGCCATCGCAGCCAGCGCCCTACCCTGCCCTCCTTCTCTCGCGCACCTGCGCCTGTGCAAGCGTTCGGGGGCCACCAGAGCGCCATTGATCCGCAGTCGCTCGCACAACCTCCGCATGTGGAGGCGCTCGCGCATGCCGGCAACTGATCCCGGGACAACGTTCTCCGCTCGCACATCTGCACCTGTGGAGGCATGGGCAAGAAGGCCATGCGCCACGACCTCTGTGCCGCCCTCCGGCCTCGCGGGCGAGCCATCGCGCCCATTCTGCCGCAAGGCCGCAGCCCGCGAATCACGCCTGCCCTGCCCCCCCCCCGAACCTCCGGCCCTGCGCCCCGCCGCCGGAGCGGGCGCCACAAAGCCGTTGCCGCCCGCGCCCCTGTGGGCTACCCCCGCCCCACGCCGTGCCGGGCGGATTTTCTGCCACCATCATGCGACATTGACCGGCCGGCGGATTTGCGCTAGCTGCCGAGCATCCCGCAATCCGGCGGGGTCCGATGGGGCGTGGATCGAACAGGCGTCCCGATTGACTGGCCGGCAAGGCCAATGGACGCGCGGCCCGTTTTTCGACGATGGCCGCCTGCTATCGAAAGCCATACATGACCCTTTTCTCCGATCTGAAGCTCGACCCCAAGGTTCTGAAAGCGGTGCAGGAGGCCGGTTATACCGCCCCTACCCCGATCCAGGCCGGCGCCATCCCGCCGGCGCTGGAGGGCCGCGACGTGCTGGGCATCGCCCAGACCGGCACCGGCAAGACCGCGGGCTTCACCCTGCCGATGATCACCCTGCTCGGCCGCGGCCGCGCCCGCGCGCGGATGCCGCGCAGCCTGGTGCTGTGCCCCACGCGCGAGCTGGCGGCGCAGGTGGCCGAGAATTTCGATACCTATGCCAAGCACACCCGGCTGACCAAGGCGCTGCTGATCGGCGGCGTCAGCTTTGGCGAGCAGGACAAGCTGATCGACCGCGGCGTCGACGTGCTGATCGCCACGCCCGGCCGGCTGCTGGACCATTTCGAGCGCGGCAAGCTGCTGCTGACCGGCGTGCAGATCATGGTCGTGGACGAGGCCGACCGCATGCTCGACATGGGTTTCATCCCCGACATCGAGCGGATCTTCCAGCTCACCCCCTTCACCCGGCAGACGCTGTTCTTCAGCGCCACCATGGCGCCGGAGATCGAGCGCATCACCAACACCTTCCTGCACAATCCCGAGCGGATCGAGGTCGCCCGCCAGGCCACCACCTCGGAAACCATCGAGCAGCGGCTGGTCGAGCTGACCCCCACCCGCAAGGACCAGACCGCCAAGCAGAAGCGCGAGCTGCTGCGGGCGCTGATCGACGCCGAGGGCGAGGCGCTGAAGAACGCCATCATCTTCTCGAACCGCAAGACCGATGTGGACATCGTGTCGAAATCGCTGCGCGCGCATGGCTATGACGCGGCAGCGATCCATGGCGATCTGGACCAGACCCACCGCACCCGCACGCTGGACGATTTCCGCGAGGGGCGGCTGCGCTTCCTGGTGGCCTCGGACGTGGCGGCGCGGGGGCTGGACATCCCGGCGGTCAGCCATGTGTTCAATTTCGACCTGCCCTCCCATGCCGAGGATTACGTGCACCGCATCGGCCGCACCGGCCGCGCCGGGCGCACCGGCACCGCCATTTCCATCGCGGTGCCCCAGGACGAGAAATACCTGTCGGCGATCGAAAGCCTGGTGAAGGCCGAACTGCCGCGGGCGCCGCTGCCCGAGGGTTTCGTGCCCACCGAGGGCACCGCCACCGCGCGGCCGGCCCGCAGCGAGGGCGAGGGCCGCAGCGGCAGCCGCAGCCGCTCGCGCGGTGGTCGTAGCCGCAGCCGCGAGGAGCAGCGCCCGGTGGCGGCCGTGGCCGAGGCCAGGCCGGCGCCGCAGCCCGAGGTGGCCGAGGCCCCCCGCGAGGCCGAGCGCAGCCCCGCCCCCGCCCGCGAGCCGCGCGAGACCCGCGACGAGCGCCGCGAGGACCGGGGCGAGCGTCATGACCGCGGCGCCCGCGAGCATGGCGAGCGCCACGAGCGCAGCAATGAGCGCAACGGCGAGCGCGGCGGGCATCACCACCGCCATGGCGATCGCGACCGCAATCGCGGCGAGGCGATCATGGGCATGGGCGACCATGTGCCGGAATTCCTGACCCGCAGCTTCCTCGACGCGCTGGCCGCGACCGAGCGCGGCGATGTGGAACGCGCCCAGGCCGCCGCCGCCGCGCAGGACCAGGCCGAACGCAAGGCCCGCGAGGCCGCCGAGCGCGCCGCCAAGGCGGCGGAAGCCAAAGCCGAGGCGGAATCGCGGCAGGAAGCGGAGGCCGCGGAAATCGTGGCCGAGGTGTCGGGCGATGCCCCCGCCGCCGAGGCACCCGCGAAACCGGCCCGCCCGGCATCGCGCAGCCGCAGCCGCAGCCGGGCCAAGCCCGCCGCCGAGGCCGAAGCCGCCGCTGGGACCGAGGCCGTGACGGAGACCCCGGCCGAGATCGGGTCCAAGACCGCGACCGAGACCGCCGACAGCCCGGCCGAGGCCCCGGCCCAGCCGGAGGCGCCCAAGCGCCGCAGCAGCCCGCGCCGCAAGGCCGCCACCGCCGAGGCCGCCCCGGCTGCCGAGGCGACGGGGGAGGAAAGCCCGGCCGCCGCCGAGGTCGCGCCCGAGGCCGGGGTGAAGAAACCGGCCCGCCGGACCACGACCCGCCGCAAGGCCGCGGCGGCGAGCGAGGCCCCCGCGGAGGCGGCAGCCGAGGCCCCGGCCGGGGCGCAAGCCGCGACCGACACCGAGGCCGAGGCCCCGGCAAAGCCCCGGCGCACCGCGACCCGGCGCAAGCCGGCCGCCAAGGCCGCCGCCGGGACCGAGGCCACGACCGAGGCCACCGCCGAGGCCCGGCCCGAGGATGCCGCCCCGTCCGAGGGCTGACGCCCCCGGCAGGCGCCGCCCGGCGACAGCACCGATGCGCAGACCCGAGACCCGATCCCCGCGCGCCGGCCGGCTGTCCCGGCTGGCGGCGTGGTTCGACCCGGCGCTGCTCGGCCTCGGCGTCCTGATCGCCACCGGGCTCGCGCCGCTGGGCTGGTGGTTCGCGGCACTGCCGGCGCTCGCCCTCGCCCTTCACCGCATCGCCGGCGCCGCAAGGCCCGGCCGTGCCGCCTTTGCCGCCGGTTTCGGCTATTTCGCCTTCGGGCTGAGCTGGATCGTCGAGCCCTTCCTGGTCGACATCGCCCGCCATGGCTGGATGGCGCCCTTTGCGCTGGTGCTGATGGCGGCCGGCGGCGCCGCGTTCTGGTCGCTGCCCGCCGCCCTCGCCGCCCGGCTGACCGGCCCGGCCCGCCTCCCGCGCCTCGCCGGGATCGCCGCGGCGCTGTTCCTGTCGGACTGGCTGCGCGGCTGGATCTTCACCGGCTTTCCCTGGGCGCGTCTGGGCCAGATCTGGACCGACACCCCGGTTGCACAGAGCGCCAGCGTGATCGGCAGCCTCGGGCTGTCCGCCGTCACCCTCGGCCTGGCCGCCCTGGCCGCGGCCGCCCCGCGCCGCGGCGGCGCGCTGGCCCTGGCCCTCGGCCTGGCGCTGGCCGGCTGGGGCGAGGGCCGGCTGCACCAGCCCCGGCCCGCCGCGCAGCAGACCCTGCTGCGCCTCGTCCAGCCCGATGCCGACCAGGCGCTGAAATGGGACCCGCTCTGGGCCGCCGAATTCTATGACCGCCTGCTGAACCTGTCGGGCGGCGAGGGCCGCCTCGGCCGCCCCGATCTGGTGATCTGGCCGGAAACCGCAGTGAATTTCGTGCTGGAATGGGAGCCGCAGGAGCTGGCGCGCATCGCCGAGGCCGCGCAGGGCGCGCAGGTGGTCACCGGCATCCAGCGCGCCGAGGGGCTGCGCTTCTACAATGCCCTGATCGCCATCGCCCCCGACGGCCGGCTGGAGGCGCTCTATGACAAGGCGCATCTGGCGCCCTTCGGCGAATACATCCCGCTGGGCGATCAGCTGGCGCGCTTCGGCATCACCGCCTTTGCCGCCCAGGCCGGCGGCGGCTACAGCGCCGGTCCCGGCATGGCGGTGCTGGGCCTGCCCGGCCTGCCAACCTTCCAGCCGCTGATCTGCTATGAGGCGATCTTTCCGCGCCACCTGCGCGAGGCCCCTGCCCGCCCCGACTGGCTGCTCCAGATCACCAACGATGCCTGGTTCGGCGTGTTCTCCGGACCCTATCAGCATCTGGAACAGGCGCGGCTGCGGGCGATCGAATCCGGGCTGCCGCTGGTGCGGGTGGCCAATACCGGGGTCTCGGCCGTCATCGACGCCAACGGCCGGGTGGTGGCGGAGCTGGGCCTCGGCCAGCTCGGCCGCATCGACGCGCAGCTGCCGGGCGCGCTGCCGGCGACGCCCTGGATGCGCCGCGGCGATACGCCGCTGGTGGCCCTGGCCGCACTGGCACTGGCGCTGGCCGCCTGGCGCGGCCGCCGCCGCGCCTGAGGGTTCCGCCCCAGAATTCCGCGCCGCGACGCCCCGGCACGCATTGACCCCGCCGCAAGGGCCGCATAGACCGGCCGGTGACCGCCACAACGGCTTCCTGGCGTGGCGGTGTCAGGCAACGGAGCATCCATCCCATGACGCGCGACACCTATGTCTTTACCTCGGAATCCGTCTCCGAGGGGCATCCCGACAAGCTTTGCGACCAGATCTCGGACGCGATCCTCGACGACCTGATCGCGGCCTCGCCGCAGGCCCGGGTCGCGGCCGAGGTCTTTGCCACCTCTGGCATGGTGGTGATCGGCGGCGAGATCGGCCTCGACAACCCGGCCGACCTGGCCGCGCACATGAACCGGGTCGAGCAGATTGCCCGCGACGTGATCCGCGACATCGGCTACGAGCAGGAGAAGTTCCACTGGAACACCTGCCGGGTGCTGAACTTCCTGCACGAACAGTCGGCCCATATCTGGGGCGATGCCGATGGCGGCGTCACCACCGGCGGCGCCGGCGACCAGGGCATCATGTTCGGCTATGCCGTGGACGAGACGCCCGAGCTGATGCCGGCGCCGATCCAGTATTCCCACGCCATCCTGCGCCGTCTGGCCGAGGCGCGCCGCGCCGGGCTGGAGCCGACGCTGGGCCCGGATGCCAAGGCCCAGCTCTCGGTGCGCTATGCCGGCGGCAAGCCGGTCGAGATCACGCAGCTGGTGGTCAGCCACCAGCACAAGGACGAGCGCCAGACCAGTGCCGACATCCGCGCCATCGTCGAGCCCTATATCCGCGAGGTGCTGCCCGAGGGCTGGCTGACCCCGAACACGGTCTGGCATGTCAACCCGACCGGGAAATTCGTCATCGGCGGCCCCGATGGCGATGCCGGCCTGACCGGGCGCAAGATCATCGTCGACACCTATGGCGGCGCGGCGCCGCATGGCGGCGGGGCGTTTTCCGGCAAGGACCCGACTAAGGTGGACCGTTCGGCGGCCTATGCGGCGCGCTATCTGGCCAAGAACGTGGTCGCGGCCGGGCTGGCCGAGCGTTGCCTGATCCAGCTCTCCTATGCGATCGGCGTGGCCGAGCCGCTGTCGATCTATGTCGACACCTACGGCACCGGCACCGTGCCCGAGGAGGTGATCGAGGCGGCGATCCCGCGCGCCATGGACCTGACGCCGCGCGGCCTGCGCGACCGGCTGAACCTGTGCCGCCCGATCTATCGCCGCACCGCCGCCTATGGCCATTTCGGCCGCACCCCGGAGGCGGATGGCGGCTTCTCCTGGGAGGCGCTGGACCTGGTCGAGGCGCTCAAGCGCGAGATCTGACACCGAAGCCCCGGCACCGCGCCGGGGCTTTTTCCTGCTGCGGGGGTGGGGATGGCACATATCAGGCCGCTGCTGCCGGAGGATTTTCCCCATGCCGGGCGGATCTTCTTCTGCGCCGTGCATGAGGGAACGCGGAACGTCTATTCACCCGAGCAGCGGCTGGCCTGGGGCGGCGCGACCATCGACCTCGGGCGTTGGCGCGAGCGCATTCGCGGAATGGCGGGTTTCGTCGCCGAGGTGGCGGGCGAGCCCGTCGGCTTCATGACCCTCGACGGCGACGGCCATGTCGATCTGGCCTTCGTGCTGCCCTCGCAGGCACGGCGCGGCGTCGGCGCGGCGCTCCTGCGCGCCGTCGAGGCGCAGGCGCGGGCGCAGGGCACGCCGAGGCTGACGACGCATGCCAGCCTGGCCGCGCAACCCTTCTTCGCCCGGCACGGCTGGAAGGTGGTCGAGGCGCAGACGGTCATGCGCAACGGGGTGGCGCTGGACCGCTGCGCCATGCGCAAACCGCTGTCCGCTCCGCGATAGGCGGGCGCCGTCAGGGATCCTTGCGGTCGAGGCGCATCAGGATCTCGTCATGGAAGACCCCATCGACCAGCATCGCCCTGGCATCCAGCGCCCATTCGACAAAGCCGGCCCGCAGATAGAGCTGGCGGGCGGCCCGGTTCGTCGCCGACACCGACAACCGGATCGACAGGCAGTCCCGGAAGGCCTCGGCAATCGCGGCATCCAGCAGGTGCCGGGCAAGGCCGGTGCCGCGCAGGGCGGGGCGGACATAGACGCCCCAGATCGTCGCGATATGGCGGGTTTTCGGCGACTTGTCCCGGACCAGTCCCATGATGCCCTGCACCATGCCGTCGCCGGAAAAGCCGCCCAGGACGGTCGTGTCCGCGAGACGCGCGGCCATCGCCGCCAGGGGGCGCGCGGCCTCGGCCTCGTAATCGGCGCCGAAGGCTTCGGGGTGGTTCAGCAGCCCCTCCAGCCGGATGCCGCGAAAGATCGCGGCATCGTCGGGAGTCAGCCGGCGGATCGTCCCCTCCCGCATCTCACCCGCCTTGCGCCAGTTCCGCCGCCAGCCAGCGGGCCAGCGCCTCCGGCTCGGCGCTGTCGAGGCCGATGGCGGCGCGAGCCATGCGGGCGGGTGCCCAGACAAGGCGTTGACCCGATGCGGCAAGGGCCTCGATCTCGGTGCGGCTGTCCGCCACCGGCCGACCCAGACGCGCGCCCAGCGCCAGCGCCTGCTGGTCCAGCGCCAGCCAGTGCATGCGCAGCCGGTCGCCGCCCTCCGGCAGCGGCAGGCCGGGTGCGGCCGGGACCAGGATGGCGCCGTCGCCCTGCCCCTCGACCGCGATCGCCAGCCCGGCCGGCGCCGGGCGCGCCGCCGCGGCCTGCCGCCGCCGCGCCAGCGTCACGCCGAGCGCAAAGGGACCGCGATCGAGCTTTTCCACCGTCACTTCGACCCGGGCGGCGGCGGGATGCGCCAGCACCCGCGCGGCGATGTCCTCGGCCAGCGATTCCACCAGGTCGTGACGGCGCGCGGCCAGCGCCGCCTCCACCGCCGCCACCAGCACGTCATAGCTGAGGATGCGGTCGACATCGTCGCCGGCATCGCGCACCGAGACCGCCAGATCGGCGGTGACGGCAAAACGCAGCCGCTGGGCGCGGCCGCGCTCCTCGGCGAAGGCGCCGATCTCGGCCTCGCGGGCATAGTCGCGCAGATGGATGCGGTCGGGCTGGTCCATACCAGCGGCCTAGCCGCCACCGCCGTCCAAGGCAAGCGGCGCGGTCGGAGCAGAGCGCCGGCCGCGGGAAAATGCGCCATCGCATGGTACGCGGGAATACCCTGCGGGGGGGCCTGTTTCCTGCCGTGGCATCGGCCTGGGGCGTGCAAGCACACACCCTACGGGCGCAAGCCGGCGCAGCGCCCCCGCGCCATGATACCTGCGAGGACCACCGGCGTTGCCACCGACATGATGCGGCAAGCAGCCCCGCTCCTTGCCGTGGCATGAAGCAAGCCGACGCCGCCCGCGCCATGATACCTGCGAGGACCATCGGCATTGCCACCGACATGATGCGGCAGGCGGCCGCCCCGGCGTAGGATGCGTGCTTGCAGGCACCGCGCGCGCCTCGCGCGTGGCGGCGCCCAGACCAGGCGCGCGGCTGGCCTGGCGTTTCCGGCGGGGGGCGCGCCTTTCAGCTTGCCAGACTGCCGGCCCCGTGCAAAATCGCCGCCACCATGAGCGCCCCGGCCCACCCCGCGATCACCGAAATCACCCCCGCCGCCGAGATCGCGCGCGGGCTGCATGGCTGGCGCGCCAAATGCCTGCAAAGGCTGATCCGCCTCGAACTGCCGGTGCCGCGCAGCTGGGCCATCGACACCCGCTCGGTGCGCGAGATCGCCGCCGGCCGCCTGCCCGACCCGGCCAGCCTGCGGGCGCTGATGGCGCGCGGCGCCGGGCTGGTCGGCGTGCGGCCCTCGGCCGTCGATCCGGCCTGGGGCGGGCCGGGCACGGTGCTGAATGTCGGCATCAACGACCAGCGCCATGCCGCGCTGGTGCGCAGCCACGGCAAGGCCGCCGCCGATGCGCTCTATCTCAGCTTCGTGCAGTCCTATGCCATCAACGTCGCCCGCCTCGATCCCGACGCCTTCACCCAGGAGGGCAAGGGCGCGCTGGCCGCAGCCCTGGCCGCCTACCGGGCCGAGACCGACGAGCCTTTCCCGCAGGAGCCGGAACGGCAGCTGGCCGAGGTGCTGCGCTCGATGGCCCGCGCCTGGGAGGGGCCGACCGCGCGCCTGCTGCGCCAGGCCAAGGGCGCGCCGGCCGATGCGCCGCTGGGGCTGGTGGTGCAGGACATGGCGCTGGCCATCGGCCCGGGGCTGACCGGCTCGGGCACCATCCAGTTCATCGACGCGGTGACCGGCCAGCCGCGCATCTCCGGCCGCTTCAACGGCCAGATCCAGGGCCGCGCCAAGGGCGACGGGCCGAACACGCTCTACCTGATCCCCGACGGCCGCGGCCCCTCCCTGCAGGAGGAGGCGCCGGAGATCTTCGCCGAACTGATCCGCCATGGCGAGGCCGCCCGCGCCCGCCTGCGCGAGGAGATGCGGCTGGAATTCGTGCTGTCGGACGGCCGGCTGTCGATCATCGACGCCGTGCGGGTCGAGCGCAGCTCGCGCGCGGCGGTGCGCATCGCGGTCAGCCTGGCCAATCTGGGGGTGATCGACCACGAGGAGGCGGTGATGCGGGTCGAGCCGCGGGCGCTGTCGGACCTGCTGCATTACCAGGTCAATCCGCGGGCGCCGCGCGACCTGATCCTGCGCGCCATCGCCGCCAGCCCCGGCGCCGCCACCGGCCGCATCTGCTTTTCCTCGGCCCGCGCCCAGGCCGAGGCCGCCCGCGGCGAGGCCTGCATCCTGGTGCGCCGCGAGACCGCACCCGAGGACGTGCGCGGCATGCATGCGGCGCTGGGCGTGCTGACCGAGCGCGGCGGCATGTCCAGCCATGCGGCGGTGATCGCCCGCGGCATGGGCCTGCCCTGCATCGTCGGCGCCTCGGTGCTGTCCATCGACGCCCGCGCCGGGGTGATGACCGTGGGCGGGCGCAGCTTTCACGAGGGCGACAGCATCACCATCGACGGCACCTCCGGCGAGGTGCTGGCCGGCGCGGCGGAAATGCTGCCCCCGGCCATCGACGACAGTTTCGACACGCTCCTCGACTGGGCCGACGCCGCCGGCGGCATGGCGGTGCGCGCCAATGCCGAGACGCTGGAGGATGCCACCGTCGCCCGCCGCTTCGGCGCCCGCGGCATCGGCCTGTGCCGCACCGAGCACATGTTCTTCGACGAGGAGCGGCTGCCGGCCATGCGCGAGATGATCTTCGCCGACCGGCCCGAGGACCGCCGCCTGGCGCTGGACCGGCTGCTGCCGATGCAGCGTTCGGATTTCATGGCGCTGTTCAAGATCATGGCCGGCCAGCCGGTGATGATCCGGCTGTTCGACCCGCCGCTGCACGAATTCCTCCCCCGCGACCGCGCCGGGCTGCGCGAGATGGCGGAATCGCTCGACCTGCCGCTCTCGGACGTGATGCGCCGCGCCGAGGCGCTGGACGAGGCCAACCCGATGCTGGGCATGCGCGGCGTGCGCCTCGGCATCGCCATCCCCGAAATCTACGACATGCAGGCCCGCGCCATCTTCGAGGCCACCGTGGCCAGTGCCGCCCTGGGCGCGCCGGTGGTGCCGGAGATCATGATGCCGCTGGTCTCGGCCAAGCGCGAGGTCGAGCTGGTCAAGACCCGCATCGACCAGGTGGCGGCGGCGGTGCGCACCGAGAGCCGGGCGGCCTTCGACTATCGCCTCGGGGTCATGGTCGAGACGCCGCGCGCCGCGCTGCGCGCCGGCGACATCGCCCGCTATTCGGATTTCGTCAGCTTCGGCACCAACGACCTGACCCAGATGACCTATGGCCTGTCGCGTGACGATGCCGGCCGCTTCATGGGCGCCTATGTCAGCCAGCATGTCTACGAGGAGGACCCGTTCCACATCCTCGACCGCGAGGGGGTGGGCGAGCTGGTGCTGATGGGCGCCCGGCGCGCCCGCGCCGCGCGGCCCGGCATCACGCTGTCGATCTGCGGCGAACATGGCGGCAATCCCGAATCCATCGCCTTCTGCCATGCGGCGGGAATGGACTATGTGTCCTGCTCGCCGTTCCGGGTGCCGGTGGCGCGGCTGACCGCCGCGCGGCTGGCCATCCAGGCCCGCCGCGAATCGGCCGGGATCGACGATTCGGCCGCCGAGTTCTGACAACCAGGAGTTGAAATCGGCAGGATTCCGCCGAATCAGGGCGAATCGCCTCGCAGATTCGCGCCCAAACCGACGCAAAGCCGGGCGCTGCGGCCGCTCGCGCAGCCGTGCGCTTCCCGAACCGGCGGGCAGTTGGCAAGCAAGGGGCAACGCATTCGGGCCCTGCCGCCCGCCCCCTTTTGCCCGGCCGTCATTTCAGCGCCGCGGGGGGATCTGAACAAGGATCGCCAACGCCATGATTTCTGTGGCCTCTGTTGCCATGCGCCTTTGTGCGGGCGCGCTGTCGCTGAGCCTGCTCCTGCCCACCACCGTCCCCGCCGCCGAGCCGCAGCCCGCGCCGGGGCCGGATGCGGCCGCCAACCAGGCCGAGCTGGAATGCCTGGCCAAGGCGGTCTATTTCGAGGCCCGCGGCGAGCCGCTGGACGGCCAGCGCGCGGTGGCCGAGGTGATCCTGAACCGCGTCGACAACCCGCGCTTTCCGGAAACGGTCTGCGGTGTGGTCAGCCAGGGCGGCCGCGGCGGCTGCCAGTTCAGCTATCATTGCAGCGGCCGCAGCCAGGCGATCCGCGAACAGGGCGCCTATTCGCGCGCGCTGCGGGTGGCGGCCTCGGCGCTGGCCGGCCGGCCGCGCACGCTGACCGACGGCGCCACCTATTTCCACACCCGCGCGGTCAGGCCGTCCTGGTCGCAACGCTTCGTGCGCACCGCCCAGATCGGCCACCACATCTTCTACCGCCCCGGCCAGCGCCTGGCGATGCGCTGAAGTGGGCTGAGGGGACCGGCCAGGGCGTGTTTCATGCGCAGGACGGCCGGGCTCGGGGGGCGACGCGGCGCCGGGCCGGGTTTCCTGCACGGGGCCGGAGCGGCTGCGGGGGCAATGCGGGACCGGGCGGGTTTCCTGCATGGGACCAAAGCGGCTGCTTGCCCATCACGCCCCAGACGCGGATCGGCTCGTCAAGCCATCCCGGTCACGACGCATCCGGCTCGAGACACGACAGGACCTGTCCCCCAACACGGCGGAGGGTAAACTGGTTGACGGGCCCCGCTCCATAACTGCGAAGTCCGCCCCAGCTCACGGCGTGTCCGCCTCTCCCGAAGATTGCACCCGGCGGTGCGCCGTTGGACGGTGCCGTTCCCGGCCGAACCCGGTTCGCAGCCTGCGCACCCTTCCCCAACGCAGCGGGTATGTGCTGACGGATGCCACTCCACAACTGCGGAACCCGGCTCGGATCACGACATGGCCCGTCCCAGCCCTTGGGCCCGCCTGCCGCAGTCGCTAAGCCACCGCAAACATCGTTCCGATCTGCACAACGCCTCTCCACAGCCGGGAGGCTGGAACAAGGACCAGCACCGCCGGTCTGGAACCGAAGGGCCCGCCTGCCAGTCTGCCACCTCGACTGCAGCACGCCTCGGCTGGTGGAGTGTCCCTCCAGAGCCACCCGGCGCGACCGCTCCCGCCATAGCCCTTCATGCCCGAGGCGGGATCATCCTCTTTCCCCCAGCCCTCCAACCGCAACCGTCTCGCCCCACCCCAGCCTCCAAACGATTTTTTTGGTCCCAGGCCAGCCCCGGCGGACATCATGAATTCCGCCAGCGCCCGCCCGCCACCGGTATCGGCAGCAATACCCCGATGGCGCAGGAGAAGCCCCACTCCTGCCTCCACCAAGCCGGCACGCCGGCCAAGACATCCAAGATCACCACCGCCCGTTCCGCCCACGGCGTTGGCCCTTCCCCTCCCCCGCCAGCGACCAGCCGACCACTCTTCCATAGCCCAGCGAAGCGGCCCGCGTCGGCAGGCATCATACGCCAGCGGACCCCAGCAACAGCGCGGCCCAGGCATCGGCATCGGAAGACAGCTCGGGCACTGCAAAGAAATCCGGGGGTCTGATGACCGCCGGGTCGAGACCGACCTGTGCCACCTCGCGGACCGTGGACGAGGTTGTGCCAACCTCAGCCGCCAGGAACACGCAGCTTGGGCCGCTTGAACGTACTCTTCAAAGACCCTCGCCCCACCACCATCAAAGGGAGGCCAGCGCGGCGATGCCGCAGTCGTAGTTTGTGTACGACGCAGAGCACCCTATCTCGTTCAGCGCGTTGCGCATCCTGCACGGATCCCGCACAGGATCACGTGTCACTCGCAGGACGTTCCACGAAACCCAAGGAAAACAGCGACTTCCCAGAGATAGCATGCCTGTCAAAAAAGCGCTTGTTTCCCGTGCCCTTACCGCATAGACCGTCCGGCGGAGACGTGGCCGAGTGGTCGAAGGCGCTCCCCTGCTAAGGGAGTATACCGGGAACGGTATCGAGGGTTCGAATCCCTTCGTCTCCGCCATTCCATCACTGTAATACATTGATATTTATGTATTTACCGGCAACGGCCGCCGGATCATCCCCCCAGAGCTGCCCCCAACGAGCGTTGGTAATGCTTGGCATGTCCCGGAACGTTCTCCGGGAGTCGAGCATCCCCGTGGAAGGCCGCCGACCGAAGCCGACGGCCCGAATTCGCTAGGCCTCCTCGGTCAAGGCCGCTTCGAGGGTCATTGCCAATAGCTCGATGCCGGCAAGCAGCCGCCTAAGCCTTGAACTGCCAGATGATCACGTGACGCCGCCCGCCCATCAGCATGCTCAGGCAGGCAAGATCCTGACTTGCACATGTCGATGATCGAACACACCATCGTCAGCCTTTCTTCGGTGGTCATGAGGACACCCCATCAGCGCAGGCCAAAGCGACGATCTCGGCCATCAAACGTCCGCCCGTATCATCGTGATCGTTGGCAAAATCTTGACCCATGTCGGTGAAGGCCACCAGCTTCAGCACGGCATCGCGCAGGTCGATGCTCGACAAGGTGAACATCGACAGCTCCATGTCATATTGTCGGGCCACCATCTCGTTGAAATGATCGTCCGGCATGCCGGCACTCTCTGCCTCAAGCCAGTCCCTGAAAGCCTTCCACTCACGGAACGACGCCATGACGGACGTTTCATGGTCCGAGGCCATCGAAGCATTGGCCGCCACCACCGCGGCAGGCAACGCAACCAGAAGCGCGCGCCGGTTCATGCCGTGCCCTCCTCGGGTGCCCGCAAGCCCACATTGAGCTGCCGTTCGTAAAGCTCAGCGCCCTCGACGACGACTTCGATCATGGCTTCAACCAGCCATGTGGTCACTATCCGCGGCAAGAGCTACCGACTGCGCGAAAAGCGCCCGGATCGGCCCCTGCAGGAAAACCCACCGGCGCCGGGTAACTGTGTACCCGCGGGCAAAAATTTACCCCAAGCGGGGGAAAAGG
>JBEBVF010000074.1:0-14509 GCA_040392885.1 Paracoccus sp. (in: a-proteobacteria)
GCGCTACGCGACGGGTTTTAGGGCGCGGCGGGGCGGTGCGTGCGAGCACGCACCCAACGGAGGTATGCGTATCATGCAGCCATGGGGCGGGCGGCACGGGCGATTGCCCGGGCATGCCGGCGGGGCGGGGCGGCCTTGTCGAGGCTGAGGTTTCAGGCAGCACAGTTGGGGTGGAGGGGTGCGGTACGTGCAAGCACGCATCCTACGGAGTGAGCACATCGTGCAGCCTATGGGGCGGGCGGCGCGGGCGAGTGCCCGGGCATGCCGGCGCGGCGGCCCGGATCGAGATAGGGAAATCGATCAGCGCCCGGCGGGCGCGGTCGGCGGGGTGGCGGCGGACAGGTCCAGCCCGACCACCACCGCCTCGATCCGCGCCGCCGCCTCGTCCAGCCCGGCCGCATCCAGGCGCGGCACCGCCAGCACCGCGCGCTCGGCCGCGGCATAACGGTTGCGGTGCTTGGCATAGCGCGGGTCGTAATGGTCGCGCATCAGCACCTCGGCCAGACCGGCCCAGTCGCGGGCGCGGGCCATGGCCCGCCAGCCCTCCAGCACCTCGCGGGAATGCAGGCGGGTCATCCGGTCCAGCACCGCCTCCGCCGCGGCCGGGTCGGCGGTGATCTCGTCATAGGTGGCGGCGGTAAAGCGCGCCCGCTCGGCCAGCGGCACCTCGATGCGGATGCGGGGCGCCGCGGTCAGCGCCGCCCAGACCGCGCGCGGCAGGCCGCGCTCGCCGATGCGCGAGCTTTCGGCCTCGACCACCACCGGGCGGCTGAAATCCAGATCCTCGATGGCCAGCGCCAGCCGCCCCTCGAACATGGTCTGCGCCGGCTGGCCGCCCGGCATGGCGCCGAACAGGCTGCCCCGGTGATTGGCCAGCGCCTCCAGGTCCAGCACCTGCACCCCGCGCCGGGCCAGCGCGCCGAGGATCGCGGTCTTGCCGCTGCCGGTATTGCCGTCCAGCACCACCAGGCGCGGCATCGGCCCGTCCTGCATCCGCTGCACCACCAGCCGCCGCCAGCTTTTATAGCCGCCCTCGACCAGCGTCACCCGCCAGCCGATCTGCGCCAGAATGGAGGCGAAGGCGCCCGAGCGCTGGCCGCCGCGCCAGCAATAGACCAGCGGTTTCCACGCTCCGCCGTGACCGGCCAGCGGCCCGGCGATATGGCGCGCGGCATTGGCCGCGACCAGCGCCGCGCCCAGCTTGCGGGCCTCGAAAGGGGCGACCTGCTTGTAGATGGTGCCGACGCGGGAGCGCTCGGCATCGTCCAGCACCGGCAGGCTAATGGCGCCGGGCAGGTGATCCTCGGCGAATTCCGACGGCGAGCGCACATCGATGATCGTGTCGAAACCGGCGCGGCGGACCTCGCCGACCGAGGCCAGCAGCAGGCGGGGGATCAATAGACGTAGACCGGGGTGCCCACCGGCACCTTCTCGAACAGGTCCATCACCGCCTCGTTGCGCATGCGCAGGCAGCCATTGGACACCGCGCGGCCGATGCTGCCCGGCTCGGTGGTGCCGTGGATGCGGATGGCGGTGTCGTTGCCGCGGGCATCGTAAAGATAGAGCGCCCGCGCCCCCAGCGGGTTGCCGGGACCGCCGGGCATGCCGTCGGCATATTTGGCATAGGCGGCGGGATTGCGCTCGATCATCTCGGGGGTCGGGCGCCAGCTCGGCCATTCGGTCTTGCGGCCGATGACGGCGCGGCCCTTCCAGACCAGTTCGTTCTTGCCGACCGCGATGCCATAGCGGATCGCCTTGCCGGGCGCGATGATGTGATAGAGGAAGAAATCCTTGGACACGACGACGATCGAGCCAACCTCGAAACCGGGACGGATGTCGACCTCGACCGGCTGATAGGGATCGACCGGCGCGGCGGCGGGCGCCGGCGCGGCCAGCAGCGCCGACGGTGCGGTCAGCAGCACCGGGACGGCGAAAAGCGACAGGGCAAGAAGCTCGCGGCGGTTCATGGCGTCGTTCCTTTGGCCGGGCCGTTCGGGATCGGCCCTGGTGCCGAAATATCGGCTTTGACCAGCCGCTTCAACACAAAGCCGCGTGTGATGGGCAAGGCTCCGCTTGACTTGGGCACCCGGCACGACCATCTCATCAGGCATGTGTGGCCATGCCCAACCCGCCGCCGCCGCGCCACCGCGCAAGGCACCCACCCGCCCGGCCTTCCGTTGCCGGGGCCGGGGCGGGCGCGGCTGCCGCTGCCATGTCGGTGCAAGGCCCGGCCTCGCCCGCCCGGCGCTGCCCGGCGTGGCGCTGCATCCGCACCATGCGGCGCCGGCCCTGCTGCCGGTGCGCCCGCCGCGCCCCGCGGCGCAGACCCCGAACCGGCCACAGGCCCCACCCCGTCCTGCTTCCATGCCCCTACCCAGACGCATCGGAACAGGACAACATCATGGCTTCCCTTACTGAACCAGCCGGCAACGCGGTCTCGCTGCCCGTCTCCGGCATGAATTGCGCCGCCTGCGCCGGCCGGGTCGAGCGTGCGCTTGCCGCCGTGCCCGGCGTGGCCGAGCCGCGCGTGAACCTCGCCACCAAACGCGCCAGCTTCACCGTCGAGAGCGCCGCAGCCTTCCCGGCCGCCATCGAGGCGTTGCAGGGGGCCGGCTACCCGGCCGAGCTTTACGACAGCCGGCTGACCATCACCGGCATGACCTGCGCCGGTTGCGCCGGCAAGGTCGAGCGCGCGCTGGCCGCCCTGCCCGGCGTGGCCGCGGTGCATGTGAACCTCGCCACCGCCACCGCCACCGTGCGCCATGCCGGCCTGGCGCCGGCGCGCCTGGTCGAGGCCGTCGCCCGCGCCGGCTATGGCGCCGAGCCGGCCGAGGCGGGACGCAGTAACGCCCCCGACCTCGCCGCCCGCGCGGCAAAGGAAACCGCCGGTCTGAAGCGCGACCTGATCGTCGCCGCCGTGCTGACCCTGCCGATTTTCGTGGTCGAGATGGGCGGTCACCTCTATCCGCCCTTCCACCATTACCTCTACTGGCTGCTGCCGGTCGAGGCGGTGCGTATTCCGCAATTCATCCTCGCCGCGCTGGTGCTGGCCTTTCCGGGGCGGCGCTTCTTCACCATCGGCATCCCGGCGCTGCTGCGCGGCGGGCCGGAGATGAACAGCCTGGTGGCGCTGGGCGCAGGGGCGGCCTTTCTCTATTCCACGGTGGCGACCTTCGCGCCGGATTCGCTGCCCGATGGCGGCCAGCATGTCTATTTCGAGGCGGCGGTGGTCATCGTCACCCTGATCCTGTTCGGCCGCTGGCTGGAGGCCCGCGCCCGCGGCCGCGCCGGCGAGGCCATCCGCCGGCTGGTCGAACTGGCGCCGGACAAGGCCGAGCGCGTGTTGCCCGACGGCTCGACCGAGACCGTGGCCGTTGCCGACCTGCGCCCCGGCGACGTGCTGCGCCTGCTGCCCGGCGCGCGGGTGGCGGCCGATGGCGTGGTGGTCGAGGGGCGCGGCGCCGTCGACGAATCCATGCTGACCGGCGAGCCGATCCCCGTCACCAAGGCGCGCGGCGATGCCATCACCGGCGGCACGGTGAACGGCAGCTCGGTGCTGGCCTATCGCGTGCAGGCGGTGGGCGCCGATACCGCGCTGGCCCGGATCGTCGAGATGGTGGAATCGGCGCAGGCCGCCCGGTTGCCGGTGCAGGATCTGGTCGATCGCGTCACCCGCATCTTCGTGCCGGCGGTGATCGGGCTGGCACTGCTGGCGCTGGCGATCTGGCTGGCCGTGGGCCCCGAGCCGCGGCTGTCGCATGCGCTGGTGGCGGCGATCTCGGTGCTGATCATCGCCTGCCCCTGCGCGATGGGGCTGGCGGTGCCGGTCTCGATCCTCGTCGGCACCGGGCGGGGCGCGGAACTCGGCGTGCTGTTCCGGCGCGGCGAGGCCCTGCAAAGGCTGGCCGAGGCTCGCATCGTCGCCTTCGACAAGACCGGCACCCTGACCGAGGGCGCGCCGGCGTTGACCAGCCTGGCGGTGGTGCCGGGCTTTGAGCGGACCGAGGCGCTGCGCCTCGCCGCCGGCGCCGAGGCGCATTCCGAGCATCCGCTGGCCGTGGCGATCCTTGCGGCGGCGAAGGCCGAGGGCGTGGCGGTCCCGCCGGCCAGCGAGGCCGAGGCCCTGACCGGACGCGGCCACAAGGCCACGGTCGAGGGCCGCGCGGTGCTGATCGGCAACCGCGCCGCGCTGGAGGAATCCGGGGTGGCGGTCGATGCCGGCCTGCTAGCGCAAGCCGAGGCCATCGCCCGGGACGGCGGCACGCCGGTGCTGCTGGCGGTGGACGGGGCAGCGGTGGCGGCGATCGGGCTTTCCGACCCGATCCGCGCGGATTCCACCCCCGCCATCCGGGCACTGCATGATCTGGGGCTGCAAACCGCGATGATCTCGGGCGACAGCCAGGCCACGGCCGAGGCGGTGGGCAGGCAACTGGGCATCGACCAGGTGCGCGGCAATACCCGCCCGGAGGGCAAGCTGGAGGCCATCCGCGCCATGGGCGCTGGCACGGTCTTTGTCGGCGACGGCATCAACGACGCCCCGGCGCTGGCCGCGGCCGAGACCGGCATCGCCATCGGCACCGGCACCGATGTCGCCATCGAGACCGCCGATGCGGTGCTGATGGGCGACCGGCCCTCGGCGGTGGCGGATGCGGTGCGGCTGTCGCGCGCGGTGATGCGCAACATCCGCCAGAACCTGATCTGGGCCTTCGGCTACAACATCCTGCTGATCCCGGTGGCGATGGGGGTGCTGGTGCCCTTCGGGGGCCCGCAGCTGTCACCGATGCTGGGCGCGGGGGCGATGGCGCTCAGCTCGGTCTTCGTGGTCGGCAACGCCCTGCGCCTGCGGCGGTTCCGGTGAGGCTGGGCCGCCGTCCCCTGCTGCTGGGTGCGGCGGCGGCCTGGCTGGCCGGGGGGCCGCGCGCCGGGGCAGCCCCCTGCGCGGCCGGCTGCGCGCAAGAGGTCGCGCCCCTGCGCCTCCTCGGCTTTGGCGACAGCCTGATGGCGGGCTTCGGCCTGCCGCCGCGCGACCGCTTTCCCGCGCAACTGGCGGACTGGCTGGAGGCGGCGGGCGCCCCGCCCCTGCGCCTGCGCATCGCCGCGATCAGCGGCGATACCAGCTATGGCGGCCGGGTGCGCATCGGCCCGGCGCTGCGCCGGCGCGCCGATGCGGTCATGGTCGAAATCGGCGCCAACGACATGCTGCTGGGCTGGTCGGCCCGCAAGGCCGAGGCCAATCTGGACGCCATCCTGACCCGGGCCCGGCAGGGCGGGCGGCCGGTGCTGCTGATGGGCATCGCCGCCGTCGGCGGCACGCCCGCCTTTCGCGCCGGCTGGGACGCGATCTGGCCGCGCCTGGCCACGCGCCATAGCTGCCTGCTGGTTCCCGACCTCTATGCCGCGATCCGGGCCGAGGATGGCAGCACCCGTGCCGCGCTGCTGCAGGGCGACGGGCTGCATGCCAATGCCGCGGGCACGGCGCGGATGGTCGAGACCGCCGGCCCGCAGGCGCTGGCCCTGCTACGGTCAGCCGCCGGCTTGCGCGGCGGCTGACCCGGCCGGGTCAGTGGCCGGTGCCGGCCTCCGGCTTGCGGTCGTTGTCGACCGCGACGGTCACCTCCACCTGGCCGCAATCACCAAAATCGAGGGTCAGCGTGGCCTCGTCGCCCTGCGCCAGCGGCGCGACCAGATCCATCAGCATGACATGCGGCCCGCCGCGCTCCAGCATGAAGCTGCCGCCGGCGGGAATGGTGAAGCCCTCGGGCACATGCACCATCTTCATCATGCCGTTCTCGTCGATATGGGTATGCAGCTCGGCCTTGCCGGCGGCGGGGCTGGACACCGCCGAAAGCTGGCAATCCGCGGCGCCGGCATTGTCGATCTGCATGAAGCCCGCGCCGCTCATCGGCGAGGAGCTGCGCAGATAGGCATCATGCACGGTGATGTCGGCGGCCGAGGCGGCAAAGGGCAGCGCCGCCGCGATCACGGCGTAAAGGGTCGTTTTCATGGAATCATCCTTCCGTCTGGGTCTGGTCTCAAGGTGAAATCAGACCGGAAGCGGAGGGCCGCGCGCCCGGGTCCCGGCAAGATGCCGCCCCGGCGCCAGCACCGGTGCCGGCGCGGGGTCGAGATGCCGGACCCCACCCTGCCGCAGGCCGGCCTGGGCCGCGGGCTGGGCCACCGCCGCCATCAGCGACAGCGCCATGTCGGGGCAGACGTGGGTGCGGCTGACCGGCTGGCCGCGCTCGTCGATCAACTGGACCTGGACGGCGCTGCCGGTGCACAGCACCACCGCCCCCGCCACCCGCAGCTGGCCCCGCGCCGCGCCCAGCGAGATGCCGGAGGCGACGAGGATCAGGACCAGAGAGAGGCGAAACAGCACGGCCATGGCGCAACTCTAGCAGAGGGCGGCGGGGGCGTAATGGGTCAAATTGCCCCGAATGCCGAAAATTGTTCTCAATTTGTTCTGGACAGGCCCCACGGAACCGGGCCAGATGGGACCGATGGAGGGATGGTGATGGATCAGGCGGCCAGATTCGCGGCCTTCAAGGCGCTGCATGCGCGGGCGGGGGCCTTCGTGATCCCCAATCCCTGGGACGCGGGCTCGGCACGGCTGCTGGCCAGCCTCGGCTTCGAGGCGCTGGCCACCACCAGCGCCGGCTATGCCTTCTCGCGCGGCAAGCCCGATTCTTCGGCCATCCTCGGCCGCGACGGCATCCTGGCCAATGCGGCCGAGATCGTCGCCGCCACCGATCTGCCGGTCTCGGCCGATCTGGAGGACGGCTTCGGCCCCGACCCGCAAACCTGCGCCGAGACGGTGCGCATGGCCTGCGCCGTCGGGCTGGTCGGCGGCTCGATCGAGGATGCGACCGGCGATCCCGCGGCGCCGATCCACGAATTCGGGCAGGCGGTGGCGCGGGTGCGGGCCGCCGCCGAGGCCGCGCACGGCCTGCCCTTCCTGCTGACCGCGCGGGCGGAAAATTTCCTGTGGGGCCGCCCCGACCTCGACGATACCATCGCCCGGCTGCGCGCCTTCGCGGAGGCGGGGGCGGATGTGCTCTATGCGCCGGGGCTGCCGGATCTGGCGGCGATCCGCAGGGTCTGCGCCGCGGTGGACCGGCCGGTGAACGTGGTCATGGGCCTCACCGGCCCGGTCTGGTCGGCGGCGGAACTGGCGGAGGCCGGGGTGCGGCGGATCAGCGTCGGCGGCTCGTTCGCCCGCGCGGCGCTGGGCGGGCTGATGCGCGCCGCGCGCGAGGTGCGCGAGCAGGGCACCTTTACCTATGCCCGCGAGGCCCTGCCGGGGGCCGAGATCGCCCGGCGGATGGCCGGCGGCGGGCCTTCCGGCTGACGCGCCGGGCCAGCGAGGAGGGGAAAGCCCATGAAAGCCGCCGTTCGGGCCCTGTTCGACCGCTACGAGGCGCTGTTCGCGCAGGCGCTGGCCGGCGAGGTGGACGCCGCCGAACTCGCCTCGCTCTATGCGCCGGAGATGATCGCCGCCTCGCCGCTGGGGGTGCGGGCGGGGCGCAACGATGCCGGGATGATCGCCGCCATGACCCAGGGCTATGCGCATTACCGCGCCATCGGCACCCGCGCCATGCATATCCGCAGCCTGCGCCTGTCGGCCATCGACGCGCTGCATTGCCTGGCCCATGTCGGCTGGCGGGCGCATTACGCGCGCGCCGACCTGCCGGAAACCGTGATCGATTTCGAGGTGCATTACCTGGTGCAGGTGCTGGCGGGACAGGCGCGGGTCTTCGGCTGGATCACCGGCGACGAGGATGCGGTGCTGCGGCAGCACGGCATCATCTGATACCCGGCCAGCGATACCAGACCACCGGATGCCCGGCACGGGGATGGCTCGCCATCCTGCCCGCCACCAGCCCCTCGCGTTCGTAGAAATGCCGGGCGCGGGCATTGGCGGCGGTGGTGAACAGCGAGAAACCGCGCGGCATGGCGGATTTGGCGTGGTCCAGCAACAGCCGGCCGATGCCGCGATGCAGATGCGCGGGGTCGAGGAACAGTTCCGCCAGCAACTGCCGCGCCGGGCGGAGGGCGACGAAACCGACGGTCTCGCCCGCGATCTCGGCCAGCACCACCTGCCAGCCATCGGCCATTTCCTCGTCGACGCGGCGGCGCAGTTCCGCGCGGCCGGGCATGAGCGGCGGGCCGACACCGGGCAGGCTGGCCCCGGCATGCCAGATCGCCGCGATGCGGTCGCGGTCGCGATCCGTGGCGGGGCGCAGGGTGACGGTCATGGCGGCGGCCCTCCCGCTTCGCAGCATCGCCCGGAACGCAGCCCGCAACAACCCGAGATCCCGGCCGCCCCCTTGGCGACGAACGCGAACGTCACAAGGCCGCAGAAACGCAAAAACCCCGCGCGGGGCGCGGGGCTTTCGGAACCGGGATCGATTCGCCTCAGGCTTCGGCGGATTTGGCGATCTCGCGCTTGATCTGCAGCGCGCGATCCGACAGTTCCTCGTCCTTGGCCTTGGCCAGATAGGCGTCGAGACCACCGCGATGGTCGACCGAGCGCAGGGCATGCGCCGAGATGCGCAGCGAATAGCTGCGGCCCAGCGCGTCCGACATCAGGCTCACCTCGTTGAGGTTGGGCAGGAAGCGGCGGCGGGTCTTGTTGTTGGCGTGGCTGATCTTGTTGCCCGTCATCGGGCCTTTGCCGGTCAGTTCGCAGACGCGCGACATGGGTGTATCCTTCGTTGCAGTCACCGGGTGCGCGGCGGCCCGACCCGGAAAGTGAAAGGGCGCCGCGAGGCAGCGCCCGAAAATCCGTCCCGTTCCCCTATGGCCCGCGCGCGGGCTTGTCAAGGCGGATCAGGCCAGCTTGCGCTCGATCTCGATCAGCTTCTGCTTGCGCCACAGCCCGCCGGCATAGCCGGTCAGCGACCCGTCCGAGCCGATGACCCGGTGGCAGGGCACGATCACCGCCAGCCGGTTGTTGGCATTGGCCGCCGCCACCGCCCGCACCGCGCGCGGCCGGCCCACCGCCGTCGCAAGCTGGGCATAGCTGCGGGTCTCGCCGGCCGGGATCGCCACCAGTCCCTGCCAGACGCTGCGCTGGAAATCCGTGCCATGCAGGGCGATGGGCGTCGAGAACCGCCCCGAGCGCGCGGCGAAATACTCGCCCAGCTCGGCCTCGATGCGGTCATGCACCGCCGTCCGCCCCAGCCCGATCCGGCCTCCGAGGATGGCGGAGAGCCTGCGCAGCCCCTCGGCCAGCACCTTGCGGTCGGTGAATTCCAGCAGGTGCAGGGCCTCGTCGTCGGCCACCGCGATCATGCCGCCCAGCGGCGTGTCGATCCAGTCGGCCAGGGCGCCGCCCCCGGCCTTCATCGCCTGCGGCGCATGGCCGAACAGCCGCGTGAAGGCCGTGCGGAAGCCCGAGGCCGAATCGAATCCCGAATCAAGCTGTGCGTCGATCACCGCCGCCCCCTTCTTCAATGTCTCCACCCCGGCGCGCAGCCGCTGCTCGCGGGCCACCGCCAGGAAACTGCGCCCGAAATGGCGCCGGAAGGCCCGGCGCACCGTCGAGGGGTCATAGCCCGCCGCCGCCAGATCGGCCTCGGACCAGGCCCGCGCCGGATCGGCCTCCAGCGCCGCCAGCAGGCGCGCCACCAGCCGGTCGCCCTCGGCCTCGGCCCCGCGCGGATGGCAGCGCAGGCAGGGGCGAAAGCCCGCCGCCTCGGCTGCCTGCGCATCGGGGAACCAGCGGCAGTTCTCGGCCTTGGGCTTCTTGGCCGGGCAGGTCAGCCGGCAATAGATCCCGGTTGAGGTCACGCCGACCAGCGCCCGCCCCTCATAGCCGGGGTCACGGCGCAGCAGCGCCTGATAGAGCTGGTCGCCCGGCGGCAGGGCGGTTCCGGTTCCGGTCGAATCGCGCATCTCGCGCTCCCTTTTCATCGCTGCCCCCAATATAGGGTGCCGCCACCCGGCGCGCAGCGCAGGATCGGGCGTCTAATCGGCCTTGTCGAACAGGGCCATCACCCGGGCCGCCGCCTGCACCGGCGACAGGCGGCCGGCCTCGACCTCGGCGCCCAGCCGGGCGATGGCACCGGCCACCGGCTCGCGCCGCAGCCGGGCGGACAGCGCCAGCCGCATTTCGGCCTCGAACCATTGCCGGGCCTGCTCGGCGCGGCGGGCGGCGAAATGCCCGTGCGCGCGACGCCAGGCGGCCAGTTCCTGCATGGCCTCCCAGGCCTTGCGCAGCCCGGTGCCCTCGACGGCCGAGACCGCCATGGCGCGCGGCCAGTGGTCGGGATCATGCGGGCGCCGGCGCAGCAGGCGCAGCGCGCCCCGGTAATCGGCCACGGTGCGCATGGCGGTTTCGCGCAGCGCGCCATCGGCCTTGTTGACCAGGATCAGGTCGGCGATCTCCATGATGCCGCGCTTGACCCCCTGCAACTCGTCGCCGCCCGCCGGGGCCAGCAGCAGCACGAAGATGTCGGACATCTCGGCCACCAGCGTCTCGGACTGGCCGACGCCCACGGTCTCGATCAGCACCACGTCAAAACCGGCCGCCTCGCACAGGCGCACCGTCTCGCGCGTGCGGCGCCCGACCCCGCCCAGTTCCGCCGAGGAGGGCGAGGGGCGGATGAAGGCGGCGGGATCGCGCGACAGCAGCTCCATCCGGGTCTTGTCGCCGAGGATCGAGCCGCCGGAGCGCGCCGAGCTGGGGTCCACCGCCAGCACCGCCACCCGCAGCCCCTGCCCGGTCAGCATCAGCCCGAAGGCCTCGATCAGCGTGGATTTTCCGACGCCGGGGGTGCCGGACAGGCCGATGCGCAGCGCCTGCCGGTCGGCAGGCAGCGCCGCCAGCAGCCGCACCGCCGCCTCGCGATGGTCGGGGCGGGTGCTTTCGACCAGGGTGATGGCGCGGGCCAGCGCCCGGCGATCGCCGGCCGCCACGGCCGCCGACAGCGCCTCCGGCTCGGGCAGGCTGCGGGCGGATGGCGGCGGGGCGGAGGTCATGGCGGGCCTTTTCGCGGCGGGGGCGGCGCCATGGTTAGGCGAAAGGCCGCGAAAGGGAAAGCATCCGCCTGCGGCAAAGCGCCGCTTGCTTTCACTCCGCATGCTCCCATACTCGACAGACCCGCCATTGCCCACGGACCGCCGATGCGCAAGAGCCTGCCCTTCGTCCTCGTCGCCGGCCTTCTGGCCGCACCGCTGGCCCTGCCGTTGCCGGCACCGGCCGCCCAGCCCTCCCTCCAGCAGGGCGGGGCGATCACGCAGGGGCTGCGGCTGGTGATGGTGGACCTCAAGGGCTGCGGCTTCTGCGCCGCGTTCAAGCGCGAGGTGCTGCCCGTCTATGATGGCAGCCGCGAGGGGCAGGCCGCGCCGCTTTCCATCGTCGAGATCGACGGCCCTTGGCCCGACGGCATCGCCCTGGCCGGCCGGCCGCGGGTGACGCCCACCTTCATCCTGCTGCGCGACGGCATGGAGCAGGCCCGTATCGAGGGTTATGCCGGCGCCGACAGCTTCTGGCCCGGCCTGCGCCGGATGCTGGCGAATGCGGAGGCGCAGCCATGACCACCACCGCCAGACGGCAATCCGACATCATCGACCTGCGCCGCCCGGCCGGCTCCTGCGCGGCCAATGCGGCGACGCTGGTCAAGGCGCTGGCCCACGAGGCGCGGATGCAGATCCTGTGCCACCTGATCGAGGGCGAGAAATCGGTCGGGGAGTTGGAATCCCTGCTCGGCCTGCGCCAAGCCGCGGTCAGCCAGCAACTGGCCCGGCTGCGCGAGCAGGGGCTGGTGACCTCGCGGCGCGAGGGGCGCGCGCGGCTCTATCGCATCTCCGACCAGCGCGCGCATGCCGTGGTCTCGCTGGTGCATCAGCTCTACTGCGTGGGCTGAGGCCGGGCTGGACTGAGTCGGCCGGGATCGGCCCAGAACGGAGGGCGGCCGCTCAGCCGCCGAGGATCAGCGTCAGCGCGATCGCCCACATCACCAGCGCCACGCCGGCATCCAGCACCCGCCAGGCCACCGGCCGCGCAAAGACCGGCGCCAACAGCCGCGCACCATAGCCCAGCGAGAAGAAGAACACCCCCGACGCGGCGACGGCGCCGATGGCGAAGGCTTCGACCGGCTGGAACCGGGCCGAGATCGCCCCGATCAGCACCAGCGTATCCAGATAGACATGCGGATTGGCCCAGGTCAGCATGGCGATGGTGGCCAGGGTGGCGCCGAGGCCGGGCACCGCCGCGCCCTCGGCGCGCAGCGCCTCGCCGCCGCGCCAGGCCGCCCGCATGCTGCGCGCCCCATACCAGAGCAGGAACAGCGCCCCGCCCCAGCGCATCAGCGGCGCCAGCCAGGGCAGCGCCGTCATCAGCCGCCCGGCGCCCAGCACGCCGAGGGTGATCAGCAGCGCATCGGACAGGGCGCAGAACAGGCAGACCCAGAACACATGCACGCCGCGCAGCCCCTGGCGCAGCACGAAGGCGTTCTGGGCACCGATGGCGAGGATCAGTGACAGCGAGGTGCCGAAACCGGCCAGCCCCGCATGCAGGGCGCCGGTGGTGACCTGCGGCGCCGCCGCCAAGGCCTGCGCCTGCGCGGTCCCGGCCGCCACCCCCGCCAGCGCCAGCGCCAGCATCGCCATGCCGATCTTTCCGTTGCCCATGTCCCGCCCCCCGTTTGCCCCGCTATCGCGGCGGCGGCGGGCAAGGTCAAGCAGCGGCGGGCGGAAACGAAAAACGGCGCGCCATGCCGCGCGCCGCCTCAGATTGCCGGGGCTGGTCCCCGGTCAGCTTTTCACCGCGCAATAGGGCTGGGCGGCGGTCCAGGCGGCGATGTCGGCACGCTTCTTGGGCGAGCGCATCGGCGCCCAGTCCCGAGCAACGCCGCGCCAGCCGCCATCGGCCGAGGCGATGGCATTGTCGCGCCCGACCTGCCGCGCCGCGATCTTCACCGCGCAGGCCATGTTGTCGGCGCCGTCCATGATGTTGCCGGTGCAGCCGTAATGGCGCCAGGTGGCCGGCGCGATCTGCATCAGCCCCAGCCAGCGCCCGCCGCCGCCGCTGGCGCGGGGGTTCCAGGTGCTCTCATGCTTGGCGACCGAGGACAGCAGCCCCGCCCAGAAGGCCTGACGGCCCTGCGCGTCCTGCTGGGCATAGCCGGGGCAGAAGGCGGCGATGTCGCGCGGCACCCGGCTGATCATGGTGTCGCCATGCTGGTCCAGCGCCACCAGCGTCGCCGCGGTCCAGGCATCGGCGCCCGCCCGCTCGCCCCAGCGCATGGTCACCGGCTGCACCGCAACGCCCGCCGCGCGGCCCGAGGGCAGGAAGCTGTTCTGCATCGGACCGGGATCGAAATCGGTGCAGGCAGCCACCCCGAGGGCAAGGCAGAGCGAGGCGGTCAGGCGGGCAAGGCGGCGCATGGGCAACCACGTGGCAATTTCGGTTGAGCGGGCTTAGGGTGATTCGGGTCGGCGTGGGAACCGCGGAAATCCCGGCCCTTGCCGCAGCGGCATCTTTTCGCCGCCTCGCAGGTAGGCATCCGGCGCGTTTCCGCCGGAATCCGGGCCCGGCCGGCGGTTGCGACCACAGGGCGCAGCCGGTTCCCCCCTCGCCCCACCCGCGGGCACCGATTCGCCGCATCGCGCCCGAGGCCGACGCAACCACCGGCCAAGCGGCCGCCGCGGCCCCGGCGCAGGGCCTGCATCCGCGCTTGCCGGGCTGCGCCCTCTGCCCTAGAACGCCTGCATCCGCGACAGACGCGACAGGACGCCCCCATGCTCGACGACATGCCCGACCACCTCAGTTTCACCGCGCCCGAGCCGAAGCGCATTGCCGGCGTCACCGGCGAGTGGGAGCTGGTCATCGGGCTGGAGGTGCATGCCCAGGTGGCCTCGAATGCCAAGCTGTTCTCCGGCGCCTCGACCGCCTTCGGGGCCGAGCCGAACAGCAATGTCAGCTTCGTCGATGCGGCAATGCCGGGCATGCTGCCGGTGATCAACGAATTCTGCGTGGCGCAGGCGGTGCGCACCGGGCTGGGGCTGAAGGCGGCGATCAACCTGACCAGCGCCTTCGACCGCAAGAACTATTTCTATCCCGACCTGCCGCAGGGCTATCAGATCAGCCAGCTTTACCACCCCATCGTCGGCGAGGGCGAGGTGATCGTGGACATGGGCCCGGGCGTGGCGCGGCGCGTGCGGATCGAGCGCATCCACCTGGAGCAGGACGCCGGCAAGTCGATCCACGACATGGACCCGAACATGTCCTTCGTGGACCTCAACCGCACCGGCGTGGCGCTGATGGAAATCGTTTCGCGCCCCGACATCCGCGGACCGGAGGAGGCGGCGGCCTATGTCGGCAAGCTGCGCCAGATCATGCGCTATCTGGGCACCTGCGACGGCAACATGCAGAACGGCAACCTGCGCGCCGACGTGAACGTGTCGGTCTGCGCGCCCGGTGCCTATGAGCGCTATCAGGAAACCGGCGATTTCAGCCATCTCGGCACCCGCTGCGAGATCAAGAACATGAACTCGCTGCGCT
>JBEBVF010000075.1:0-14393 GCA_040392885.1 Paracoccus sp. (in: a-proteobacteria)
GACGGCAACATCGTCTGCGCCACCCATACCATCAACGGGCTGTTCGGCGCCAAGTTCATCGTGCCCGGCACCGGCATCATCCCCAACAACTACATGCTCAACTATGACCCGCGCCCCGACAAGGCGATGTCGGTGGCGCCGGGCAAGCGGGTGCCGACCTCGATGGCGCCGATGATCGTGCTGCGCGACGGGCGCCCGGCCTTTGCGCTAGGCTGTCCGGGCGGGGTGCGCATCTTCCCCTCGGTGCTGCAGGGCATCGTCAACCTGATCGACCACGGCATGAGCCTGCAGGAGGCCGTCGAGGCGCCGCGGCTGTGGAGCGAGGGCCACCATGTCGAGCTGGAGCCGGCGCTGGCCGGCATGGCCCCGGCGCTGGAGGCGATGGGGCGCGAGGTGCGCAAGGTGCGCACCGTCGGCGGCGGCATGAACGCCATCGCCTTCGGCGGGGATGGCATGATGACCGGGGCCGCCTGCTGGCGCGCCGACGGCACGGTGATGGCGCAGGGCGGGGGGCTGGCGCGCCCCGGCGTGCGCTTTGTAATCTGACGAGGAAATCCAATGCACGTTGCCCTGCTCGACCCCACCACGCCGGAGCGCATGGCGCGCTTCAAGGGCTTCCTGCCCGAGGGCTGGACCATTGCCACCGCCGCTAGCCGCAGCCCGGAGGACCAGTTGGCTGCGCTGGACGGGGCGCAGTTCGCCGTGACCGGCGACGTGCCGGTGACGGCGGCGATGATGGCGGTGCCGGGTCTGGTCGCGGTCCACAAATGGGGCGTCGGCTATGACAATATCGACCTCGACGCCGCCGCCGCCCACGGGGTGCGGGTGCTGCGCACCACCGGCTCGAATGCGGTGGCGGTGGCGGAATCGACGCTGGGGCTGATCCTGGCGCTGAACCGCAACCTGGTGCGCGGCCATGTCGGCCTCCTCGACGGCAAATGGCTCAAGGGCGAGCTGTCGGCCACCTCCATGCGGCTGACCGGCAAGACCGTGGGCATCATCGGCCTCGGCTATATCGGCAAGGCGCTGGCACGGCTGCTGACCGGCTTCGACTGCCGCATCCTCTACAGCAAGCGCACGCCGCTGCCGGAGGCCGAGGAGGCGGCGCTGGGCGTGCGCTTTGCCACCCTCGACGACCTGCTGCGCGAATCGGACGTGGTGACGCTGAACTGCGAGCTGAACGCCTCGACCCGCAACCTGATCGACGCCGGCCGGCTGGCGCTGATGAAGCCCGACGCGATCCTGGTCAACGCCGCGCGCGGCGGCGTCATGGTCGAGGCCGACGTGGCCGCGGCGGTGCGCTCGGGCCGGCTGCGCGGTGCGGCGGTGGACGTGTTCGAGACCGAGCCGCTGCCCGCCGACAATCCGCTGCGGGGCATCGACGGCATCATCCTGACGCCGCATGTCGGGGCGATCTCCTCCGACAGCTACGGCCCGAATGTCAGCCGCATGGTCGCCAACATGCAGGCGCTGGCCGAGGGGCGGGCACCGCGGGAGATCGACATTCTCGTCTAGCCGCGGCGCATGGCGGTTCGCCGCCGCGGCGGCGAAGAAGCCTTGACGGGAAAGAGGTTGGCGCCCACCGTGACCGGGTGGCGCAAGCGAAGGGTGGCTGACACGCATGACGCGATTCTGGCTCATCAAGCTGCTGCGGACCGTGCTGACGCTGTGGTTCGTGGTCACCTTCACCTTCGTCGTCCTGCGCACCTCGGGCGACCCGGTGGTGGCGCTGCTAGGCGGCGACGCGCAACCGGCCGAGATCGAGCAGTTCCGCCGGCAATGGGGCCTCGATCAGCCGCTTTTCGTGCAGTATCTGCGCTATGTCGGGCAGATGGCGGTCGGCAATTTCGGTGAATCGCTGCGCGAGCATCGCCCCGTGCTGACCATCATCATGGAGCGGGTGCCGGCCACGGTCTCGCTGGGCCTTGCCGCCTATCTGATGGCGGTGCTGGTCGGCGTGCCGGCGGGCATCCTCGCCGCGCTGCGCCGCGGCAGCTGGATCGACCGCACCATCATGGCGCTGGCGGTGGCCGGCTTCGCGCTGCCCAACTTCTTCATGGGCATCCTGATGATCCTGCTGTTCTCGCTGGTCTGGCAGGTGCTGCCCAGTTCCGGCACCGGCACCCTGTGGCATTTCGTCATGCCGGCGGTGACGCTGGGCACCTTCACCGCCGGCACGCTGGCGCGCTTCACCCGCTCGGCCATGCTGGAGGTGCTGGAAAAGCCGTTCATGCGCGCTGCCGCCGCCAAGGGCGTGCCGCGCATCCGCCGCATCCTGCTGCATGCGCTGCCCAATGCGGCGATTCCCATCGTCACCATCATCGGCCTGAACCTTGGCCAGCTCATCGCCGGCGCCATCGTGGTCGAGACGGTGTTCGCCTGGCCCGGCGTCGGCCGGCTGCTGGTCACCGCGGTGTCGCAGCGCGACCTGGCGCTGGTTCAGGGGCTGGTGCTGGTCATCGGCTGCACCATGGTCCTTGCCAACCTGCTGGTCGACCTGACCTACGGGCTGCTCGACCCGCGCATCCGGGGAGGCGCGAAATGAGCCGCCGCCCCTCGCTGATCCTGATCTTCGCCTTCGTGGTGTTGGCCGCGGTGGTGGTGATCGCCATCGTCGGCAACGTGTTCACCCCCTATGCCACCACGCATCAGGACCTGCTGAACCGCATCAAGCCGCCTAGCTTCCTCGGCGGGCCGGCCGAATATCCGCTGGGCACCGACCGCATCGGCCGCGACATGGTGGCGCGCCTCGTCGCCGGGCTGCGCATGTCGCTGTCGGTGGCGCTGGCCGGCACGCTGATCGGCGCCGTCTTTGGCACCCTCATCGGCTTCATCGCCGCGCATTTCCGCGGCTGGACCGAGGAAGCGCTGATGATGGTGGTGGATTTCCAGGCCTCGCTGCCCTTCATCCTGATCGCGCTGACCCTGCTGGCGTTCTTCGGCAACTCGATGGTGCTGTTCATCATCCTGATGGGCCTGTTCGGCTGGGAGACCTATGCGCGGCTGGCCCGCGGCGTGGTGCTGTCGGCGAAATCCCAGCCCTATGCGCGGGCCGTGGTGGCGCTGGGCGCGAATCCGTGGCGGCTCTACCTGCGCCATGTGCTGCCCAACGTGGCCTCGGCGCTGATCGTGCAGGTGACGCTGACCTTCCCGCAGATCATCCTGCTGGAAACCTCGCTGTCGTTCCTCGGCCTCGGCATCCAGCCGCCGAATTCCAGCCTCGGCCAGATCCTCGGCGACGGCCGCGACTATCTGTCGACGGCGTGGTGGATCTCGGTCTGGCCGGGTATCCTGATCTTCGTCATCACATTGTCGATGTCGATCCTCGGCGACGCCTTGCGCGACCGCCTGGACCCGATGTTGAAATCCAGAACCGGCTGACGCGCGACCGCGCCGGCCAACAGGGGAGACAAGACACATGCTTACGCGACGCACATTCGGCAAATACACCATCGGCGCCAGCGCGCTGGCGATGATGCCGGCGGGCAGGGTGCTGGCCGCCGACCGCCCCACCGTCACCATCGCGGTGGACGGGCTGTGGGCCAATATCAACACCATCAACGGCATCGCCACCACCACGCGGCGGTTCTTTCCCAACATCTACAGCCACCTGGTCGAGCGCGACTATATCGCCGACCCCGAGGGGCTGGTGCTGAAGCCGGGCCTGGCCACCGAATGGACCCAGGACGGCAAGGTCTGGACGCTGAAGCTGCGCGAGGGGGTCAAGTTCCACAACGGCGAGACCATGACCGCCGAGGACGTGGCCTTCACCCTCGGCCCGGAACGGCTGTGGGGCGACGAGCCCTTCGAGCCGCGCGGCAAGACCTTCACCGCCGGCTTCGTGCGCGTCGAGGCGGTGGATGACCTGACGGTCGAGATCGAGACCGAGGCCGAGGACCCCTATATCCCCGGCAAGCTGACCGGCTATATCGGCTTCGTGGTGCCCAAGAAGCATTACCTGGAGGTGGGCGTCGACGCCTTCGGCCAGGCGCCGGTCGGTACCGGCCCCTACAAGGTGACGCTGTTCCGCTCGGGCGAGGTGCTGGAGCTGGAGGCCTTCGACGACTATTGGGAGGGGGCGCCGCCGGCCGCGAAGCTGGTCTGGAAGATCATCCCGGAATTCGCCGCCCGCATGGCCGGGCTGGTCTCGGGCGAGTTCGACTTCATCACCAACCTGCCCACCGACCAGGAAGCCCAGCTGGAAAGCTATGACACGGTGACGGTGGCCCGCGCCCTGGCCGGCAACTATCCGGCCTTCGCCTTCAACTGCCGCCCCGACCCGGAGGACAACCCGCTGGTCGACGTGAACCTGCGCAAGGGCATGGTGCAGGCCATCGACATGGACAGCATCGTCAAGGCGCTGTTCGGCGACACCACCTTCCATCCGGCGGTGCCGTTCAACTTCCCGGAATACGGCAAGTTCTATGACCCCGACATGCCGAACCCGCTGCCCTACGACCCGGAGGCGGCCAAGGCGCTGATCGCGAAATCCGGCTATGACGGCCAGCCGCTGCAATGGCACATCACCCGCCAGTTCTATCCCAACTACGAGGCGGCGGCCGAGATCATGATCGAGATGTGGCGCCAGGTCGGCGTCAATGTCGTGGCCGAGATCCTCGACAATTTCGAGCTGGTCTATACCCGGCCCTATCACCTGATGAACATGTCGATGTCGACGGACTTCATCCCCGGCGACCCCTATCAGCCGCTGTGGCTGGACTGGGGCCCCACCGCCTCGCGCTCGACCGCGCACTGGAAGACCTGGGACCCGACGCCGGAATATCTGGCCGCCGGCGAGGAATTCGCCGCCGCCACCGATTTCGAGACCCGCAAGGCCACCTTCGAGAAGCTGCGCCAGACCTGGATGGACGTGACCCCCGGCTATTACATGTGGAAGAGCGTCTACAACTGGGCGCATCGCGCCGATTACGGCTTCGTGCCGCGCCCGGATGGCGAGATGCGCTTCTTCGGCGATTACGCCACGATCCCGGCCTGAGGGGGAGCGCGGCGGTGAAACACGCCCTGAAAGACATGACGGCCGCGGAATTCCGCGACCGTCTCATGCCCGGGACCACCATCCTGCTGCCGCTGGGCAGCCAGGAGGAGCAGGGGCCGCATGCCCCGATGGGCGACTACCAGATCGCCGAGGCGGTGGCGCTGGAGGCGGCGCGGCTGTCGGGCGCCATCGCCGCGCCCTGCCTGCCCTTCGGCTATGCCGAGTTCTTTCGCGGCTTTCCCGGCGGCATCCAGCTGCGCGCCGCCACCTTCACCGCCGTGGTCGAGGACATGCTGGGCGCGTTCCTGGACCATGGCATCACCCGGCTGCTGGTGCTGAACGGGCACACCACCAATGCCCCGCTGATCGACCAGGTGCTGCGCCGGCTGCGGCGGCAGACCGGGGTGGCGGTGGCCTCGCTGGATCTGTGGCGGGCGATCCCGGACAGCCTCTGGGCCGAGGCGCATGGCGAGAACGCCGCCCGCGCCCGCGGCCATGGCGCCGACCCGCTGACCTCGCTGGGGCTCTACCTGTTCCCCGATCTGGCGCGGCCCGACCTGATCCGCCCCTCCGGCACGGCGCAGGCCTATGGCCTGCCGGCGACGGTGGCCGGCGCCAGTTTCGAGGGGGCGGCGCTGCACCTGCCGCTGAATGCCGAGGAGATCAATGCCGACGGCATGCTGGGCGGCGATGCAACGCTGGCCTCGGCCGAGGCCGGGCGGCTGTTCTTTGACCACATCACCCGCAAGGTGGCGCGGCTGGTCGCGCATCTGCAACGCTGCGACCCGCGTGATCCCCTGCGCAGCCCGGAGGATGGCCGATGACGCAGCCGCTGCTGGACATCCGCAACCTTTCCGTGGCGCTGCCCAGGGGCGCCGACCGTCCCTTCGCCGTCGAGGACCTGACGCTCTCCATCGCGCGGGGCGAGATCCTGTGCGTGGTGGGCGAGACCGGCTCGGGCAAGTCGCTGACCGCCATGGCGACCATGGGCCTGCTGCCGCCCAACCTGCCCAGGGCCCGCGGCGAGGTGCATTTCGAGGGCCGCAACCTGCTGACCCTGTCCCCGGCCGAGCGCCGCGACCTGGCCGGCAACCGCATGGCGATGATCTTTCAGGAGCCCATCGCGGCGCTGAACCCGATCTATCGCGTCGGCACCCAGGTGGCCGAGACCTTCCGCATGCATACCGACCTCGACGCCGCCGCTATCCGCGCCCGGGTGGTCGAGCTGTTCACCGAGGTCCGGCTGCCCAACCCGGCCGAGATCCTGCGCGCCTATCCGCATCAGTTGTCCGGCGGCCAGTGCCAGCGGGTGATGATCGCCTCGGCGCTGGCGCTGGACCCGGCATTGCTGATCGCCGACGAGCCGACCACCGCGCTCGACGTGACCACGCAGGCGCAGATCCTGCGGCTGATGCTGGAGTTGCGGGACAAGCACGGCACCGGCATCCTGTTCATCACCCACGACTTCGGCGTGGTGGCCGAGATCGCCGACCGGGTGGCGGTGATGCGCCATGGCAAGCTGGTCGAGATCGGCCCGGCGCGCGAGGTGCTGACCAGCCCGCAGGCCGAATACACCCAACGCCTGCTGGCGACGGTGCCAACCCTGCGCCCGCGTGCCGCGCGCCGCGGCCTGGGCGATCCGGTGCTGGTGGCCGAGGGGCTGAGCAAGACCTATCGCACGCGCAACCTGCTGGGCGCCACCCGTCAGGTGGCGGCGCTCGACCGGGTCGATCTGTCGATCCGCCGCGGCGAGACCGTGGGGCTGGTCGGCGAATCCGGCTCGGGCAAGTCGACGCTGGCGCAATGCGTGATCCGGCTGGTCGAGCCCGATGGCGGTAGCGTCACCATCGACGGCGGCCGGTTCACCGGCCTGTCGGGCAAGGCCCTGCGCGAGGCCCGGCGCCGGGTCCAGATCGTGTTCCAGGATCCCTATACCGCGCTCGACCCCCGGCAGGCCGTGGGGGCCGCCATCGCCGAGGGGCCGATCATCCACGGCCTGCCGGCGCGCAAGGCCGAGGCGCGCGCCGCCGACCTGCTGGAGGCGGTCGGGCTGGACCGTTCCGCCGCGAAACGCTTTCCGCACGAATTCTCCGGCGGCCAGCGTCAGCGCATCTGCATCGCCCGCGCGCTGGCGGTCGAGCCGGAGCTGCTGATCGCCGACGAGAGCGTCTCGGCGCTGGACGTGTCGGTGCAGGCGCAGATCCTCGAACTGCTGGCCGCCATGCAGAAGCGGTTGCAATTCGGCATGCTGTTCATCACCCACGACCTGCGCGTCGCCAGCCAGATCTGCGACCGCATCGCCGTCATGCAGCGCGGCCGCATCGTCGAGCAGGGCGAGCCGATCACGCTGTTTTCCGAACCGCGCGAGGCCTATACGCGCGAACTCCTGGCCGCCGTTCCCGGCGCCGCCGGCCCCTCCGTCGAGACTGCGGGCACCGAAAGGACCAATCCATGAAGAAATACCATATCGGCGCCGATCCCGCGCGCATCGACCCGGCGCTCGTCGAGGGTTTCGGCAAGGTCGAGGTGGCGACGCTGGGCCATTTCCGCCATCGCGGCTATGTCGACAACCGGCTGCGGCCGCTGGTGCCGGTCACCGGCACGCTGGTCGGCACCGCGGTGACGGTGGCGATTCCGGGCACCGATTCCACGATGCTGCATCATGCCATCGCCGCGATCCGGCCCGGCGACGTGCTGGTGATCGACCGGCTGGGCGACCGCCGCCATGCCTGCCTGGGCGGCGGCGTGGCGCTGGCGGCGAAGGTGGCGGGCGCCCTCGCGGTGATCCTCGACGGGCCTTGCACCGATCCCGACGAGATCATCGAATGCGGCTTGCCGGTGTTCTGCGACGGCGTGTCGGGCATCACCACGCGGCTGAACGATCTGGGCGGCAGCCTGAACAAGCCGGTTTCCTGCGGCAATGTGCCGGTGCTGCCGGGCGATGTGGTGGTGCTGGACAATTGCGGCGTGCTGGTGCTGCCACCCGACGAGGCCGCGGAGGTCCTGGCCGAGGGCGCCGCCCGTCAGGCCCGCGCCAACCGCAACCGCGCCAGGGTCGAGGCCGGCGAGCCGCTGGGCGAATTGTCGGGCGCCTCGGCCATGGTGCGCAAGGCGCTGGAAGGCTGAGCGGCATGGCGCAGGCAGGGCAGGCGGCGGAACAGGCCGCCGGCGAGGGTTATTTCCTTTATCATTCCATCGGCCAGTATCCCGGCAAGGGCGCGGCGATGGCGGCGGCGCTGGCCGAGTTCTCGGCCCGCTGGGCGGCCCCCGATGACGGGCAATGGCCCTATGCGCTGGGGCTGAAGCAGCGGTTCATCGCCCTCTGGGCGCGGCTGATCGGGGTGGCGCCGGCGACGGTGACCACCTGCGAGAGCGTCACTGCCGGGCTCTATTCACTGATCGGCGGCCTGCCGGCCGAGGTCCTGCGCGGCCGCAAGCTGCTGGTGGCCGGGGATTGCTTCCCCTCGCTGCATTTCCTGCTGGCCGGCCTTCAGGAGCGTTTCGGCTTCACGCTGGAGACCGTGCCGCTGCGCCCCGGCGCCTTCTGGGTCGAGGACGAGGACGTGCTGGCGCATTGGGGGCCGGAGGTCGGGCTGGCGCTGCTGACCTGGGTGACCTCCACCGCCTCGCATCGCTGCGACGTGGCGCGGCTGGTGGCGCATGGCCGGGCCATGGGCAGCCTGACCGGCATCGACCTGACGCAGGGCGCCGGGCTGCTGCCCTTCGACGCCGAGGAGGCGGGGATGGATTTCGCGCTCTCCACCAGCCTGAAATGGGTCTGCGGCGCGCCCGGCGCCGGCATCATCCATGCCGTGCCGGAACTGATCGCCCGCTGCCGGCCGGAATTCCGCGGCTGGTTCAGCCAGGACAACCCGTTCAACTGGGCGCTGGATGCGTTCAGCTATGCCCCCGACATGCGCCGTTTCGACAATGGCACCCCGGCGGTGATGGCGGCCGCGGCCAGCATCCCGGCGCTGGAATGGGCGCTGGAGGGGGCCGGGGCGCGGCTGGCCCATAACCGCGCGCTGGGCGCCCGCCTGCTCGCGGGGCTGGCGGAGCGCGGCATCGAACTGGCCTCGCCGCCACAGGAAAGCCGCCGCGGCGGCAGCGTGATGGCGCGGCTGGACGGGGCAGGGGAGCTGGTCGCCCGGCTGCGCGCCGAAGGCATGCATGCCGATGCGCGCGGCCCGATCCTGCGGCTGTCGCCGGGCAGCGTCACCACCGAGCGGGGGGTGGAGCGCCTGCTGGCGGCGCTGCCCCGGCCGTAAGCAAAAACCCGGCGCCGCGGGGGCGCCGGGCTGCGATCCTTCGGCCCGCTCAGCGCGTCTGGCGCCGCATCAGCATGGCGTCCTGCAACCGGAATACATGCATCATCGCCGGCATGAACCAGGGCGTGCCGTTGTAGAACGGCACCGCCGCCGGTGGCCGCATGTCGAAGGCCGAGACGCCGCGCTCGCGGTCGCCCAGCAGCTTGTAGGCGGCGCGGCTGCCGATCCAGGGCGCCCAGACCACGCCCGAGCCGCAGAAGCCGGTGGCGTAATGCACGCCGTCGCGCTCGAAGATGCGGGGCAGCATGTCGCGGTTCATGGCGACATTGCCATACCAGGTATGGCTGAGGCGGACATCCTTCAGCTCCGGGAACAGCCGCACCAGCCCCTCGCGCAGATGCAGCACGGGGCCTACCGGCTCGCTGTAGACCGAGCCGTCGCGGCCGCCGAGCAGGATGCGCCGGTGGTCGGGCGAGGGCCGGTAATAGAAGCCGAGCTGGCGGTTTTCCGACAGCATCATGTTTTTCGGCATCAGCCGGGCCATCACCTCGGCCGGCAGCTCTTCGGTGGCGATGATGCGCGAGCGCACCGGCACGATCCGCCGGCGCAGCCAGCGGTCGCCGGCATCGGTATAGCCGTTGGTGCAGACCAGCACCTGCCCGGCCTTGATGGTGCCCTGATCGGTGCGCACGGTGAAGCCGGCGCCGTCACGCTCGACCCCGTCGACATGCACGCCGGAATGGATGCCGACCCCGGCCGCCTGGGCCACCCGCATCAGCTCGCGATGGTATTTGGCCGGGTGCAGCCCGCCGATGTCCATGCGCACGGTGCCGCCGCGGTAATAGTCGGTGCCGAGATAGTTCAGCTGCTCGGATTGCGGCACCGCATAGGATTCGATGCCCAGCCGCCGGGCCAGCGCCTCGGCGTCGCGGGCCATCGATTCGTATTGCTCCTTGCCCAGCGCGCCGGCATAGCGGCCGGTCAGCTCGAAGTCGCAATCCAGGCCCTCGTCGGCGATGAGGTCATAGGTCCATTTCCGCGCCGCCGCGCCCTCGGCCTCGATGGCATCGGCGCGGGCCTGGCCGAACTTGCGGATCAGGTCGTCGCGGCCGACGCGGATATTACCGCTGGTGATGCCGCCATTGCGCGAGGAGGCGCCCTCGCCGGGATTCATCTTGTCGATGCAGGCCACCGACTTGCCGGCCCGCGCCAGCACCAGGCCCGCGCCCAGACCCGCATAGCCGGCGCCCACGATCACCACGTCGAGGCTCTTGGGCAGCGGATGCTGCGGGATCGGCAGCGGCGGCGCCGCCTCCCACCAGTAGGGGGTGGTCTTGTCGGCGACCTGGTTGGTGGTGGGCATGGGCAGGGTTCCTTGCGGTTGAAGGTCTTACAGATGGCGGTCGAAGCGCACCGCGCCGATGATCCAGATCACCTCGGCGTTCCCGGTTCCGTCGTTGCGGATGCTGTGCGGCTGGGCGCTGTCGAAGGCGAAGCTGTCGCCGGCATGCAGCAGCGCCTCGCGCCCGTCGACGCTCAGCACCACGTCGCCGGACAGCACCAGCCCGCCCTTTTCGGCGGGATAGGACAGGGTGCGGCCGCCGGAATGGCCGCCCGGCTCCAGCTTGAGTAGCATGATCTGGAGGTTGTGCCGCGAGCCGGAGGTCAGCAGCTCCTTGTGCAGATGGCCGAGGTCGATCACCGGCCGGTCCGCCGCCCGGCGCACGAAATCGGGGTCGCCCGCCGGCCGCGGCCGGGTCTCGGCGGTCTCGCCGAACAGTTCCTGCATCGAGATGTTCAGCGCCCGCCGCAGCGCGGTCAGCAGCCGCATCGAGGGATTGGCGCGGCCGCGCTCGACCTGGCTGATCATGCCGACCGAGACCCCGGACTGCGTGGCCAGCTCCTGCAGGGACAGGCCACGCGCCTGGCGCGCCGCGCGCAGGGTGGCACCGACCGAATCATGCTCGGCCATCATGGCATCGGTGTCGTGCAACTGTTGGTTCATGGCCCCGCCCCTCGCCTCGCCCCATGCCGGTATGTCGCGCGGTCGCGCGCCATAATGAAACGGTGCCGGCGAAGTTTCAATATATCAAATTCATCCGCCCGCACCGGCCGGGGTGGTGAAATCTTCCGTCTCTGCACGGGGCTGGCTGGGCATATTGCGTATCGGCAGGCACTATCCGGGGGTGAGAATGTTTCGCGGAGGCCACAAGAGTCTTGCCGACAATTTCACTATATGCTTACTAACCGACGCAGAAGGCCAGCAATGGCGCGATCAGGCAGCGAGGACCGGCATGCAGACCAGCCCTGCAAAGGACGACCGCACCGGGACACCGCAACCGGCGCTGTCCGTGCGCAATCTGACCATCGACCTGCCCGCCAACATGGACCGGGCCCATGCGATCGAGGACATCTCCTTCGATCTGGTGCCCGGCCAGATCCTCTGCGTGATCGGGGAATCGGGTTCGGGCAAATCCGTCACCGCCAATGCGGTCATGGGGCTTTTGCCCAATGTCATCAAGATCTCCGGCGGCACCATCCATGTCGGCGAGATGGAGTTGAACCGCGCCCGTCCCGGCGCGTTGCGCGGCATGCGCGGCCGGGTGGTGTCGATGATCTTCCAGGACCCGCTCTCGGCGCTGAACCCGCTGATGACGGTGGGCGACCAGATCGCCGAGGTGATGATGGCGCATGGCGTCGGCGACCGCGCCAGCCGCCGCGCCCGCGCGCTGGAACTGATGACCGAGGTCGGACTGCCCGACCCGCAGCTGATGATCCACCAGTATCCGTTCCGCCTGTCGGGCGGCCAGCGCCAGCGGGTGATGATCGCCATGGCCCTGGCGCTGGAGCCGACGATCCTGATCGCGGACGAGCCGACCACCGCGCTCGACGTGACCACGCAGGCGCAGATCCTCGACCTGATCCGCGACATCCAGCGCCGCAAGGGCATGAGCGTGATGCTGATCACCCATGACTTCGGCGTGGTGGCCGAGATCGCCGACAGCGTCGTCGTCATGGAAAAGGGCCGGTTGGTCGAGCAGGGCCCGGCCGAGGTGGTGCTGAAGACCCCCAGCCACCCCTATACCAAGCGGCTGATCGCGGCGGTGCCGCGGCTGACCGGCAAGGACCGGGTGCCGCCGCAGGGCCTCGACCCCAAGCCGGTGCTGAAGGTCGAGGACCTGGTCAAGACCTATCGCAGCGGCTCGGCCCTGATGGGCACGCTGCGCGAGGTGCCGGCGGTGCAGGGGGTGTCCTTCGAGCTGGCGGCCGGCCGCACGCTGGGCGTGGTCGGCGAATCGGGCTCGGGCAAGTCGACGCTGGGCCGGCTGGTCATCAAGCTGCTGGACAACGATTCGGGCCGCATCCTGTTCGAGGGCACCGACATCGCCCCAATGAGCGAGAGCCAGTTCCGCCCGCTGCGCCCCCGCATCCAGATGGTGTTCCAGGACCCCTTCGCTTCGCTGAACCCGCGCTCGACCGTGGGCACCAGCCTGACCGTGGGGCCGATCGCGCATGGCATGGATGCCCGCACCGCCCGCGCCGAGGCCCGCGCCCTGCTGGAGGTGGTGGGGCTGAGCGCCAGCGCCTATGGCCGCTATCCGCACGAATTCTCCGGCGGCCAGCGCCAGCGCATCGGCATCGCCCGGGCGCTGATGTTCAAGCCCAAGGTGCTGATCGCCGACGAGGCGGTCTCGGCGCTGGACGTGTCGGTGCAGGCGCAGGTTCTGGAGCTGCTGGACCGCATCCAGCGCGAGACCGGGGTGGCGATGATCTTCATCACCCATGACCTGCGCGTTGCCAGCCAGATCTGCGACGAGATCATGGTGATGCAGAAGGGGCGGATGGTCGAGAGCGGCCCGCCCTCGCAGATCTTCCTGCATCCGCAATCCGACTATACGCGCGAGCTGGTCGCCGCCGTGCCCGGCGGCCAGGCCGACATGGCGGCCGCGCAGCCGTAACCACAGACAAGACCAGTGATGTCAGGGAGACAATCGCAATGACCAAACGTGAGAGCATGATCGCCGAGATGAGCCGCAGGAACGCGCTGCGGCTGATGGCGCTGACCGGGGCCGCCGGCGTGTTCGCGCCCGGCCTGCTCGGCCGCGGCGCCGCGGCGCAGACCCCGCCCGAGGCCCCCAAGGGCCGCATCATCGTCGGCATCTCGCAGGAGCCGACGGCGCTGAACCCGCTGACCCCCAAGATCGAGGTCGATGACGACCTGCATTTCTCGATCTACGATCCGCTTTTCTACACCGATCCCGAAGGCAACATCCTGCCCCGTCTGGCGGTCGAGGTGCCGACGCAGGAGAATGGCGGCATTTCCGAGGACGGCCTGGAATGGCGCGTCAAGCTGCGCGACGACGTGAAATGGCATGACGGCACGCCCTTCACCGCCGAGGACGTGAAATTCACCATCGAGCTGATCGTGAACCCCGACTTCCGCGCCTGGCGGACCGCCGGGCACCGGCTGGTGCGCGACATCACCGTGGTCTCGCCCACCGAGATCACCTGGAAGATGGAGCGGCCGTTCTCGCCCTACCTGTCGTTCCTGACCGAGACCTTCATCATTCCCAAGCACGCCTTCGACGGCGTGGCCGACCCCAACGAGGCGCCCTTCAACCAGGCGCCGATCGGCACCGGCGCCTTCAAGTTCGCCAACCGCGTGGCGGGCGACCATATCGAGCTGGTGGCCAATACCGACTATTTCGGCGACGGCCCCTATGTCGAGACGCTGGTGTTCAAGTACATCCCCGACCTGACCGTCCTCTATACCCAGTTCAAGAGCGGCGACATCGACCTGGTTGGGCGGCAGTTCATCACCCCCGACAATTACGAGGATGCCAAGAGCCTGCCCGACCGCGAGGTGGTGCTGGCCCCGGCGCCCAGCGTCGAGACGATCTATTTCAACCTCGAACGCCCGCAGTTCAAGGAGCTGGCGGTGCGCCAGGCCATCTATGCGGCCATCGACAAGGAAGCGATCATCGACGCGCTCTATTACGGGGTGCCGACCCCGACCGAGAGCTACATGCCGCCGCGCTCGTTCTACTATAATCCCGACCTGCCCAAGCAGCAGTTCGACATCGAGGCGGCCAAGAAGCTGCTCGACGAGGCCGGCTGGGTGCCGGGCG
>JBEBVF010000076.1:0-14309 GCA_040392885.1 Paracoccus sp. (in: a-proteobacteria)
CGCAGCCTCGCAGCCTCGCAGCCTCGCAGCCTCGCAGCCTCGCAGCCTCGCAGCCCGCACCGGCCGAGGCTCCCCAGGCCCTGCCGCACCATCGCCGGAACGCCGCCCCCGCCGGCCGCGTTGAGCGCGACAGCCCGCGCGCCCGCCATGCGCCCCTTGCCGCCCCTGCCGTCACGCGGCAACATCGCCGCGCGGTGCCCCGCCGCGCCAGACAGGAGACAGCCATGACCCGCAACCAGCCCGCCACCCCCGGCCTTGCGCGCGACCTTGCGGCGGCGATCGGGAACACCCCGCTCATCCGCCTGCGCCGCGCCTCGGAGGAGACCGGCTGCGAGATCTGGGGCAAGGCCGAGTTCATGAATCCCGGCCAGTCGGTCAAGGACCGCGCCGCTTTGGGCATGATCCGCGATGCCGAGGCCCGCGGGCTGCTGGGGCCGGGCGGCACCATCGTCGAGGGCACCGCCGGCAATACCGGCATCGGCCTGGCCACGGTGGGCGCCTCGCTGGGCTATCGCAGCGTTATCGTCATCCCGGAAACGCAGAGCGAGGAGAAGAAGGTCGCCCTGCGGCTGGCCGGGGCCACGCTGGTCGAGGTGCCGGCGGCGCCCTACAAGGACCCCAACAACTATGTGCGCTATTCCGGCCGGCTGGCCGAGGCGCTGGCACGGACGTTGCCCGGCGGCGCGGTCTGGGCCAACCAGTTCGACAATACCGCCAACCGCCAGATCCATGCCGAGACCACCGGGCCGGAGATCTGGGAACAGACCCAGGGCCGCGTGGACGGGTTCGTCTGCGCCGTCGGCTCGGGGGGGACGCTGGCCGGGGTCGCCGCGGCCCTGCAACCCAAGGGGGTCAGGATCGGGCTGGCCGACCCGGAGGGCGCGGCGCTCTATGCCTATTACACCACCGGCGAATTCGCCGCGCCGGGCAGCTCGATCACCGAGGGCATCGGGCAGGGCCGCATCACCGCCAATCTGGAGGGCTTCCGCCCCGACATGGCCTGGCGCATCCCCGATGCCGAGGCGCTGCCGATCCTGTTCGACCTCGCCCATGACGAGGGGTTGGTGCTGGGCGGCAGCAGCGCCATCAACATCGCCGGCGCCGTGCGCATGGCGCGCGAGATGGGGCCGGGTCATGTCATCGTCACCGTGCTGGCCGATCCCGGCAACCGCTATGCCACCAAGCTGTGGAACCCCGCCTTCCTGAAGGCGCAGGGCCTGCCGGTGCCAGGCTGGATGGAGGCGGCGCCCATGGACCTGCCCGACCTGCGCCAGGAGGGCTGAGCGGGTGGCGGGCCGGATCGGGTTTCCGCGCGCGGCCTGGCTGCGGCTGGCGCTGGTGCTGGCGCTGCTGCTGGCCGGAATGGCGGGCGGGGTGCCGGGGGTCGAGGGGCCGCCGGTCGCCTGGGCGCAGACCGCCGGCGGCGCCGCCGGCGACCGCCCCGCCATCGACTATGCGCAATGGGAGCGGCAGGCCTGGGTGGCCGAAGCGCTGCTGGATGATGGCGGCGTCTCCGACACCCGCCTGAACGACCTGCGCGCGCGCATGGTCAAGTGGCGCGAAAGCTTCCAGACCGCGCAGAACCCCAATGCCGCCCGCATCGCGGTGCTGAAGGGCCAGCTCGACGCGCTGGGCCCGGCACCGGCCGAGGGCGAGACCGAGCCGGCGGAACTGGCCTCCCGGCGCAGCGAGCTGACCGCGGCCCTGACCCAGGAGCAGGCGCCGGCGCTGCGCGCCGCCGAGGCCTTCGGCCGCGCCGACAGCATCATCCAGCAGATCGACCTGCAACTGCGCGAGCGCAAGGCGAGCGCGCTGATGCATCTGTCGCCCTCGCCGCTGTTCCCGTCGAGCTGGGCCGCCGCCATCAGCGAGGTCGGCACCTGGGCCCGCGCCGCCGCCACCGAGACCCGCGAGCGGCTGCACATGCTGCCGCCCGACTATCTGCGCGGGCATCTGCCGGGGGTGCTGCTGCTGGTGGTGATGGCCGGGCTGCTGCTGGGCCTCAGCCGGCGCTGGGTGCAGGGCCTGCCCGAGCGGCTGGGCGCGCGCGCCTCGCAGAATGCCCGCGAGGCGGTGGCCTTCCTGACCTCGCTGCTCCAGATCCTGCTGCCCTATGCCGGGGTGCGGCTGGCGGTGGCGGCGCTGGAGGCGAGCGAGCTGTTCGGCGCCTATTTCCGGCCGATGCTGGTGGCGTTGCCGGCGGCGGCGCTGACCTATTTCATCGGCCGCTGGGTGGTGGTGAACCTGTTCCCGCTGGACCCGACGGTGCCGGTGCGGCTGCGTCTGACCGAGACCGGCACCCGGCGCATGCGCCGCTATGGCACGGCGCTGGCGCTGATGCTGGGCCTGTTCACGCTGGCCACGCCCTCGATCCTGCCGCTGGGCGGGCTGCGGGCGCTGGGCGAGTCGGCGGTGGCGCCGCCGCAGCCCTTTACCGAGGCCGCCGCCGCCGTCTGGCACCTGCCGCTGATGCTGCTGGCCGCGCTGCTGCTGTTCCGGCTGGGCACGGTGCTGCGTCGCAGCCTGACCAACCAGCGCAGCGAGCAGGTCGCCTATCGCTACCGCATCGCCGCCAGCATCGGCACCATCTCGCGCGCCATCGCCATCGCCGTGCCGCTGATGGCGCTGACCGGCTATGTCGCGGCGGCCAATTCGCTGCTCTGGCCCTGGCTGGACACGCTGGGGCTGATGGGGCTGGTGCTGCTGGCGCAGAAGTTCATCGACGACCTGTGGATTCTGGTCAAGGGCGGCGAGGAGCGCGCCCAGAAGGCGCTGGCGCCGGTGCTGATCGGATTCGCGCTGGTGCTGGCGACGCTGCCGCTGCTGGCGCTGATCTGGGGGGCGCGGCCCTCGGATCTGGGCGAGGCCTGGATGCAGCTGCGCGGCGGGCTGCGCGTCGGCGGCATCACCATCTCGCCGCTGGCGATGCTGACCTTCGTCATCGTGTTCACCGTGGTCTATCTCATCACCCGCATGGTGCAGGCGGCGTTCAGCGCCTCGATCCTGCCCAAGACCCGGCTGGACCCAGGCGCACAGAATGCGGTGGTGTCGGGCCTGGGCTATCTGGGCATCTTCCTTGCCGCGCTGCTGGCGATCACCTCGGCGGGGATCGACCTCTCCAATCTCGCCATCGTCGCCGGTGCGCTCTCGGTCGGTATCGGTTTCGGCCTCCAGAACATCGTCTCCAACTTCGTCTCCGGCATCATCCTGCTGATCGAGCGACCGGTGGCGGTGGGCGACTGGATCCAGGTCGGCGACCAGCAGGGCACGGTGCGGCGGATCTCGGTGCGCTCGACGGTGATCCAGACCTTCGACCGCGCCGATGTGATCGTCCCCAACAGCGACCTGATCAGCGGCACCGTCACCAACGTCACCCGCCGCAACCTGCAGGGGCGGGTGATCGTGCCGGTGACGGTCAGCTTCGACGCCGATACCCGCGCCGTGGAAAAGCTGCTGATCGCCATCGCCGAGGACCAGCCGCTGGTGCTGGTCACGCCGCCGCCCACGGCGGTGTTCACCGGCTTCGGCACCAATGGCCTGCAATTCGAACTGCGGGCGATCCTGTCGGACATCAACCAGGGCCTCGGCGTCGGCTCGGAGATCCGCCACGAGATCGTGCAGCGGTTCCGCGAGGCCGGCATCGACATCCCCGGCTCGACCCATGCGGTCTGGCTGCGCAATCCCGATGGCAGCCTGAAGGCGGTGACGCCCGAACAGGCCGCGGCGGCTGCCGCTGCGGCAGGGGCGACGGCGGAGGCGGGCGGCAGTTGACGCAAGGGGCCGGCTCTGGCAAGCGCAGGGGGCAGGACTGCCACTGAAAGCCCGACCATGAACCTCTTTGCCGATATCCGCACCCTCGTCATCGAAAGCCTCGACCGCCTGGCCGGTTCGGGCCAGTTGCCGGCGGGGCTGGATTACGGCGCCGTCACGGTCGAGCCGCCGCGCGATGCCGGCCATGGCGACATGGCCACCAATGCCGCCATGGTGCTGGCCAAGCCCGCCGGCAGGAAGCCGCGCGAGATCGCCGAGGCCCTGGCCGGGGCGCTGCGCGCCGATCCCCGCATCGAGGCCGCCGAGGTCGCCGGCCCCGGCTTTCTGAACCTGCGGCTGTCGGCGGATGCCTGGCGCGCCGTGGTCGCCGCCGCGATCCGTGCCGGCGGCGATTTCGGCCGCTCGCAACTGGGGGCCGGCCGCAAGGTCAATGTCGAATTCGTCTCGGCCAACCCCACCGGGCCGATGCATGTCGGCCATACCCGCGGCGCGGTGTTCGGCGATGCGCTGGCCAGCCTGCTGGATTTCGCCGGTCATGACGTGACCCGCGAATACTATATCAACGACGGCGGCGCCCAGGTCGACGTGCTGGCGCGCTCGGCCTATGAGCGCTACCGCGAGGCGCTGGGCCGGGAGCCGGAGATCCGCGACGGCCTCTATCCCGGCGACTACCTGATCCCGGTCGGCGAGGCGCTGAAGGCGAAATACGGCGACAGCCTGCTCGACCGCCCGGAAAGCGAATGGCTGGCCGAGATCCGCGACTTCGCCACCGCGGCGATGATGGACATGATCCGCGAGGATCTGGCGCTGCTGGGCGTGCATATGGACGTGTTCTCGTCCGAGAAGGCGCTTTACGGCACCGGCCGCATCGAGGCGGCGCTGAAGCGGCTGGACGAGGCCGGGCTGATCTATCGCGGCGTGCTGGAACCGCCGAAGGGCAAGCTGCCCGAGGATTGGGAGGCGCGCGAGCAGACCCTGTTCCGCTCGTCCGAATTCGGCGACGACGTGGACCGGCCGATCCGCAAGTCCGACGGCTCCTGGACCTATTTCGCCCCCGACATCGCCTATCACTGGGACAAGATCGAGCGCGGCTTCGATTCGCTGATCGACATCTTCGGCGCCGACCATGGCGGCTACGTCAAGCGGATGAAGGCCGCGGTGGCGGCGCTGGGCGGCGGCCGGGTGCCGCTGGACATCAAGCTGATCCAGCTGGTCAAGCTGTTCAAGAACGGCGAGCCCTTCAAGATGTCCAAGCGCGCCGGCACCTTCGTCACCCTGCGCGACGTGGTCGAGCAGGCGGGGGCGGATGTGACCCGTTTCGTCATGCTGACCCGCAAGAACGACGCGCCGCTGGATTTCGACTTCGACAAGGTGCTGGAGCAGTCCAAGGACAACCCGGTCTGGTATGTGCAATATGCCTCGGCGCGGATCCACTCCGTGCTGGCCCGCGCGGCGGGGCAGGGGGTGGCGGTGGACGATGCCGCCCTGGCCGCGGCCGACCTGTCGGCGCTGTCGCATCCGGCCGAGATCGAGGTGATCCGCAAGCTGGCCGAATGGCCGCGCCAGGTCGAGATCGCCGCCCGCGCCAACGAGCCGCATCGGGTGGCCTTCTACCTCTACGACCTAGCCGGCGCCCTGCATGGGCTGTGGAACCGCGGCCACGAGGATGCGTCGCTGCGCTTCGTGCAGGATGGCGACGATGCAACAACGGGGGCGAAAATCGCCCTGGCCCGCGCAGTCGGCGTTGTCATTTCCGCCGGCTTGGGTATCCTTGGCGTCGCTCCGGCCCGCGAGATGCGCTGATCCAACAGCCGCCCGGCCGGTGCGAACGAGCAGTCAAAGATAACCGGCACACCGGTCAAACCGGGGGACAGGCAGGCAGATGGCATCCGTGGATTTCCGCTCGGGCGGGTTCGATGACGTGTATCGGCGTCGCGTCGGCGACTATGGGCACAATTCGCAGCCTTACGATTCGCAGGCCCAGGCGGGCCGCACGGCCCATGGCGCGGCCGCGACGGCCGGGCCCGGCCTCGGCGGTCGCATCGGCCGGGTGCTGAACTATGTCGGCGCAGTGGTGTCGGTCGGGCTGGTCGTCGGCCTCGGCGTCTGGGGGGTGCGGCTGGTGTCGCGCGATGTCTCGGGCGTGCCGGTGATCCGGGCGATGGTCGGCGAATCGCGGGTGGCCCCGGAGGACCCGGGCGGCGAACTGGCCGATCATGTCGGCCTCGCCGTCAATGCGGTGCCGGCCGGCCAGCCGGGTGCCGCACAGGGCGACCGGGTCGCCATCGCCCCCGCCGGCGCCGGGCTGAGCGACGAGGACCTGGCCATGGGCGCCTTCGGCGTCGGTGCCACCGTGCCGGGCGTGCTGTCCGATTCGGTGCCGATGGCGGATGCCGCCGACCCGCTGGTTGCCATGCAGGACAGCGAGATCGCCGCCCAGCGGGCCGAGGCCGAGGCCCGCGCCGCCGAGGCCGCCGCGCTGGCCGCCGCGGCCGAGCGCGAGGTTGCCGCCGCCGTGGCCATGGACGCCCCCGCCTTCGAGGCCGCCGCCAACGAGGCGGTGACCGGTGAGGACGGCCAGCTGGTCGATGCCAACGGCATCTCGGCGGCGCTGGCCGAGGCCAATGCCACCATCCAGGCGGTGCCGGACGAACTGGCCGTCGCCACCCCCAACGCGCTCGCCGCCTCGGCCCGCCCGGCCTCGCGCCCGGCGCATGTGGCGCGGGCCGCCGCGCCGGTGGCGGTGGCCGCGGCCGCCGCGGCACCCGCCCCGGCGCCGGTGCCCGCATCCGCCCCGGTGCCGGCCCCGCAGCAGGCCAGCGTGGCCTCCGGCGCCGCCGTGGTGCAGATCGGTGCCTTCGACAGCGACGCGGTGGCGCGCAGCGAATGGAACCGCATCGCCGGCAAGGCCGGCGGGCTGTTCTCGGGCAAGGGCCAGATCGTGCAGCGCCACGAATCCAACGGCCGGGTGTTCTACCGGCTGCGGGTGGCGGGCTTCGGCTCCAGCGCTGAGGCGCAGAAATTCTGCTCGGATCTCAAGTCGCTGGGCACCGACTGCATCGCCATGAAGGTGAACTGAGCCGGTGCCTGCCTCGGCCACCATCTTCGGCGGCATCGCGGGCACCCGGCTGACGGCGGCGGAGCGGGACTTCTTCCGCGCCGCCGACCCCTGGGGCTTCATCCTGTTCGGGCGCAATATCGAGACCCCGGAACAGGTGCGCGCCCTCTGTGCGGAACTGCGCGAGGCGGTGGGCCGCGAGGCGCTGATCACCATCGACCAGGAGGGCGGCCGCGTCCAGCGCCTGCGCCCGCCGTATTGGCGGCAATGGCCGGCGCCGCTGGCCGGGGCCGCGGACGGGCCGCGGGCGGTCTGGCTGCGCCACCGGCTGATGGGCGCGGAGCTGCGCGACCTCGGCATCGACGGCGATTGCGCGCCCTGCCTCGACATCGCCGGACCGCAGACGCATCCCTTCCTGCATGACCGCTGCCTCGGCACCGACCCGCGGGCCGTGGCCCGGCTGGGCCGTGCGGCGGCCGAGGGGCTGCTGGCCGCCGGGGTGCTGCCCTGCATCAAGCACATGCCCGGCCATGGCCGCGCCCGCGCCGACAGCCACAAGGAGCTGCCGGAGGTCACCGAGGGGCTGGCGGCGCTGTCGGACTGGGATTTCGCGCCGTTCCGGGCGCTGGCGGACCTGCCGATGGGCATGACCTGCCATATCCGCTTCTCGGCGCTGGACCCGCGCCCGGCCACCGCCTCGGCGCGGATGATCGGGCTGATCCGCGACGAGATCGGCTTCGACGGGTTGCTGACCACCGACGATATCACCATGGAGGCGCTGCCCGGCAGCCATGCCGCGCGCGCGGCGGCCGCCATTGCCGCCGGCTGCGATCTGGTAATGCATTGCAACCAGGGCGTGGCCTGCATGGAGGGCGTGGTCACCGCAGCGGGGGGGCTGGGCCCCGAGGCGGCGCGGCGGGCCGGGGCGGCGCTGGCGGCGCGGCGGGCACCGCAGGACGACGATCTGGCGGCGCTGGCGGCGGAACTGGCGGCGATCGAGGCGGCGCGGCCGGTCTGACACCGCTCAGGCCCGGCGCCGACCGGTGAACACCAGCACGTTGCCGGCGGTCACCAGCCCCAGCCCGATCAGGGCCGGCAGGTGCCAGCGATAGCCCTCGATCAGCCAGGAGATCCACAGCGCCACCACCGGGAACAGCACCGTGGTATAGGCGGCCTTGTTCGGCCCGATCCGCGCCACCAGCCCCAGATAGGCGGCAAAGCCCAAGACCGAGCCGACCACGGCCAGATAGCCGACCGAGGCCCACCAGTCGAGCCGCGCCGGCGGCGCGAAACCCGCGCCCGACACCGCCGTCGCCACCGCCAGCAGCAGCGCGCCCAGGCACATGCCCCAGGCATTGACCCAGATCAGGTCCAGCCCGGCGGCATTGTTGCGCCGCGACACCATGTTGCCCAGCGAGAAGGAGGTGGTGCCGAGGATGCCGAGGCCGATGGCCAGCAGCGTGGTGCGGGTGCCGGCGGCGCCGATGCCGGCGGCGAGGTCGGGGGCGAACATCAGCACCACGCCGCCGAGGCCGAGCGCCGCCGCCGCCGCCATGCGTAGGCCGATGGTCTCGCCGAAGAAGAGGCGCGAATTGATGGCATTGATGATGGTGGCGGTGGCGAACAGCACCGAGACCAGACCCGAGGGGATCAGCCGCGCCACATGGCCGAAGACGACGAAATTCGTCGAGAAGATCAGCGCGGCCATCAGCAGCAGCCAGGCCCATTCCGACCCGCGCGGCAGCCGCCAGCGGCCGGACGCGGCCAGCATGGCCATGGCGATGCCGCCGGCGATCAGGAAGCGCCACAGGATCGCGGTCATCACCGGCCCGGCCTCGACCGCGACCCGCATCGGATACCAGGTGGTGCCCCAGCTGAGGACGGAGGCGACGAACAGGATCGCGGGCATGGGGCACTCGGGCGGCTGATTCCCGCGGGAGGTTGCGCGATTTCCGCGGCGGGGGAAAGGGCAGGTGGCGTCGGCTTGCGCGCAGCGGGGCGGGGGGCCGGCCCCGGGGCCCTGGCCCGACTTACCCACCCCCTCCGACTCCCTCGGGTCTCCGGGCGTGGATAAGTCTGCGTGGTCACGGTGGGAGAGGGCGGCTTGTCGTGCGACGGGGGCGGTGCCGCGGGCGGGGGGATCGCGGCGAGGGAGGCCGGCAAACCTGCGCTGCCGCCCGGCCACCGGGCGCGTGGGGGGCGGTTGCGGTTGCGGGTACGGACGGGGCTGGCGTGGCTGTGGGGCGCTGCCGGGGTGGTGCGCGCGCGCCGGCCCATCCCCTCGCCGAGCGCATCCAACCATAGGGTGTGCGCCTGCACGCATCGTCATGCCGGGCGGAAGACGGCAAAGGTGCGAGCACGTAGCCGACAGGGGTCGGTTTATCCCCTTGCCGCGGCCCGCCGTCGACCGCAGGGTGCGTGCTTGCACGCACCGTTACACCGGGCGCAAGGCAGCTAAGGTGCGTGCGAGGACGCACCCTAAAAAGCGAGTCTATTCCCTTGACGGGTGCCGCCAACCTTAGGGTGTATGCGAGCACGCAGCCGAGAGGAGCGGGTCCATCCCCTTGCCGCGCCCCACCGCCAACCGCAGGGTGCGTGCCTGCACGCACCGTCGCGCCGTGCCGCAGTCAGAAACTGCTCAGGCCGACATGGTCGCTGACCAGCCGGCGCAGGTTGTTGGCGCCGGCCTCGCGGGCGGCGTCGATCTCGGCGCGCAGGCGGCGAAGGTCGGTGGCGCGGATCAGTTCCTTGACGGGGCCGATGCTGGTCGGGCGCATCGACAGCCGCCGCAGGCCGAGCGCGGCCAGCGTCACCGCCTCGACCAGCCGGCCGGCATCCTCGCCGCAGAAGGACAGCGGCACCCGCGCCTCCGCCGCGCGGTTCACGATATGCGCGATCAGCGACAGGAACGAGGAATCGAGGATGTCGTAGCGCCGCCGCACCCGCTCGTTCTCGCGGTCGGCGGCGAAGAAGAACTGCTTGAGGTCGTTGCCGCCGATGGAGACGAAATCGCACATCTCGAAGAAGCGCCGGGGCGCGAAGGCGATGGAGGGGGTTTCCAGCATGGCGCCGACCCGGATGTCGGAGGGCATGTCGTGGCCCATCTCGCGCTCGCGCATCACCTGCGCCATCAGCATGCGATAGGCGGCCTCGAACTCGCCGATCTCGGCGATGAAGGGGAACATGACATGCAGCGGCCGGTCCACCGCGGCGCGGATCAGCGCCTGAAGCTGCATCTTCAGCACGCCCGGCTTGTCGAGGCCGACGCGGATCGCCCGCCAGCCCATCGCCGGGTTCGGTTCGTCCTGCGGCTTCATGTAGGGCAGCACCTTGTCGGAGCCGATGTCGAGGGTGCGGAACATCACCGGCCGGCCCTGGGCGCTGTCCAGCACATGCCGGTAGATCTGCGCCAGCTCCTTGCGGCGCGGCACCGCCGAGCGGGCGAGGAACTGCAATTCGGTGCGGAACAGCCCCACCCCCTCGGCGCCGGAGCTGATCAGGCTGGGCAGGTCGGCCATCAGCCCGGCATTCATGAACAGCTCGACCCGGGTGCCGCAGAGCGCCTGCGCCGGCAGGTCGCGCAGCCCGGCATAGCGGCTCTGGGCCTCGGTCTGCATGGCGATCTTTTCGGTGAAGGCCAGGCGGACGCTTTCCTCGGGGCGCAGATGCACGATGCCGCGATCGGCATCGACGATGATCGGGTCGCCGTTCAGCGCCTCGTTGGTGATGCGGGCGGCATGGATCACCAGCGGGATCGCCAGCGAGCGGGTGACGATGGTGGCATGGCTGCCGACCGAGCCTTCCTCCAGCACCACGCCCTTGATGCGGCGGCCATAGTCCAGCAGCTCGCCGGGGCCGATGTTGCGGGCGATCAGGATGGGGTTTTCCGGCATCTCGGCCCCGGCATGGCCGCCCTGGCCGGTCAGCTCGCGCAGCAGCGAATGGAACAGGTCGTCCATGTCGTGCAGACGCTCGCGCAGGTAGGGGTCGGCGGCCTTTTCCAGGCGGGCGCGGGTCTCGGACTGCTCCTTCTCGGCCGCGGCCTCGGCGGAAAGCCCGAGGTCGATGGCCTCCTCCATCCGCCGCTGCCAGCCCTTGGAGCGGGTGAACATGCGATAGGCCTCCAGCACCTCGGCATGGGCGCCCTCGGCATCGGATTCCTCGACCATGCGGTCGACACGGCGTTGCAGGCTGGCCACCGCCTCGGCCAGCCGGTGCTTTTCGCGCACCGGATCGTCGGCGAAGGGGCTGGTGATGACCACGCGCGGCTCGTGCAGCCAGACATGGCCGGCGGCGGCGCCCTCCTGCGCGCCGGTGCCGCGGATGGTCAGCGGAAAGCGGTGGGCCTGGGGCAGGGGATCGTCGCCATTGCCGAGGAAGGCGCCCAGCTCGCTCATCTCGGCCAGCACCATGGCCACGACCTCGAGCCCGTAGATCTCGTCCTCGGAGAAGCGGCGGGCCTCGCGCGACTGCACCACCAGCACGCCGCGCCGCTCGCCCACACGCTGGATGGGGACGCCGAGGAAGCCGGGGAACACCTCCTCGCCGGTCTCGGGCATGAAGCGGAAGCCGGGCTCGGAGGGGGCATTGGCGGTGTTGACCGGCTTGCCGGTGCGGGCAACGCGGCCGACCAGCCCCTCGCCCAGCCGCAGCCGGGTGCGGTGGACCGATTCGGGGCGCAGCCCCTCGGTCGCGCAGAGTTCCAGCGTGGTGGCGTCGCGGAACAGGTAGATCGAGCAGACCTCGGTGCCCATCGAATCGGCGATGTGATGGGTGATCTGGTCCAGACGGTGCTGGCCCGATCCCGGCGCCGCCAGCGTATCGCGCAGGCGGATCAGCAGCTTGCGGCTGTCATTGTCCCGGCTGTCGGCCATCGCATCCCCATCGGCCTGGGCCCCGGAAGGCGGGGATCAGGCCTTGTCCAGATCGAAGGCATCATGCAGCGCCTGAACGGCAAGCTCCATGTATTTGCGGTCGATCAGGACGGAAATCTTGATCTCGGAGGTGGCGATGACCTTGATGTTGATGTTCTCGTTGGCCAGCGCGCGGAACATGCGCGCCGCCACGCCGGCGGCCGAGCGCATGCCGATGCCCACCACCGAGACCTTGGCGACGTTGTCGTCCACCACCAGGTCGTCATAGGCAATATGGCCGGCGGCGCGGGCGTCCTCGACGCATTTGCGGGCGCGCTCGACCTGGCCCACCGGCACCGAGAAGGTCATGTCGGTCACCGCGCCGGGATGGTCCTCGTAATCGCGCTCGGAGATGTTCTGCACGATCATGTCGACGTTGACGCCGGCATCGGCCAGCGGCTCGAAGATGGCGGCGGAGATGCCGGGCCGGTCCTCGACGGTGACCAACGTGATCTTGGCCTCGTCGCGGCTGTAGGCGACGCCGGAGACGACTTTCGATTCCATGATTTCCCCCTCGTCGCAGACCAGAGTGCCGGACGTTTCGTCGGTTTCGTCAAAGCTGGACAGCACCCGCAGCGGCACCTTGTAGCGCATCGCCAGCTCGACCGAGCGGGTCTGGAGCACCTTGGCGCCGAGGCTGGCGAGTTCCAGCATCTCCTCATAGGCGATGCGGTCGAGCTTGCGCGCCTTGGAGGCGATGCGCGGGTCGGTCGTATAGATGCCGTCCACGTCGGTATAGATGTCGCAGCGCTCGGCCTCGAAGGCGGCGGCGAAGGCGACGGCGGTGGTGTCGGAGCCGCCGCGGCCCAGCGTGGTGACGCGGTTCTCGGGCGACAGGCCCTGAAAGCCGGCGACCACGGCGACGCGCATGCCCTCGGCGAACTTGGCGTCGATATTGTCGCGCGGGATCTCGACGAAGCGGGCGGCGCTGTGGGTGGCGGTGGTGCGGATCGGCACCTGCCAGCCCTGCCAGGACCGCGCCGGCACCCCCATCTCCTGAAGGCGCAGCGCCATCAGCCCGGCGGTCACGTTCTCGCCCGAGGCGACGACGGCATCGTATTCGCGCGCGTCATAGAGGCGCGAGGTGCCCTCGACCCAGCCGACCAGCTCGTTGGTCTTGCCGGCCATGGCCGAGACGATGACGATGACGTCATAGCCGCGCTCGACCTCGCGGGCGACCTTCTTCGCCGCGTTGGCGATGCGGTCGAGATCGGCCACCGAGGTGCCGCCGAATTTCATGACGAGAAGCGGCATCGAGCCCCCCCGGCGCTGGGAAAATACGGGCGAGCTAATAGGGCCGATGCCGGGCGAGGGCAAGGGCGCATCAGGCCGTGCAGCGGTTTTCCGTGCCGGGTTTCTTTGCCTCGGAATGGCTGTCGCGGAAGGCGTGCCAGGCCTCGTTCAACTGGCGGGTGCGCGAGGCGGCGAGGCGCACCGCCTCGGGCGGCAGGCCGCGGGCGATGGCGCGGTCGGGATGGGCCTCGCGCACCAGCTCGCGCCAGCGCTTGCGGGCCTCGGGAAGCGGGGTGTCGGGGGTGATGCCCAGCACCTCGCAGGGGATGCAGCGGCGCGCCGGGTCGTGGCGGCGACGGATGCCGTCGAGCGCGGCCGGGCTGAGCCGGAAGATGCGGGCGACGGTTTCCAGGAAATCGCGCTCGGCCGGCTGAATGGCGCCATCGGCACTGGCGATGATGTAGAGTCCCTCGACCACATCGACCAGGATCGGATCTCCGGGCGGGAACAGCCGGGCGAGGCGGGTCGCCCATTCCTCGTAGCCGGCCACCGTCTCGCGCGCGAGGTCGAAGAGGCGGGCGGCGGCGCGCTCGTCATCGCGGGGAATCACGAAGATGCGGCGGAAGGCGGTGACCTCGGATTTCTGCACATGGCCGTCGGCCTTGGCCAGCTTGGCCCCCAATGCGATCACCGCGATGGTGAAGGCGACCGAGCGTTCCGGCGGCACCGCCGGGTTGGGGGCGCCGAGAAAGGCGCGCACGCGGTCGGCGATGCGCTGCCAGAAGCTGCGCCGCGCGGGCAGGAGCGGGATGGAAGGGGCGGTGTCACTCATCCCGCTCAGGCTAGGCGGGATCGGGGCAAAGGGCCAGCCAACATTTGCGTGGGGCGGGGGGTTCGGCGTTGCGGGCGCGGCCGCGGCCGGCCGGGTGTTGCAGGGGTGTTGCGTTTCGCAACCGATTGTTACGGCTTGGGAATTTCCGGGCGCGCGGACGCGCTGGAGTTGTTTCATTGACTTTGCGAACGCCCTTGGGTAGAACTTGCTCATGCTGGGAGAGGTGGGCAAGCGGCCGGGGCGAAAGCCCGCGGGCCGCTTTTTCGTTTCTCGCTCGTGCGGACAGGAACACGAGGGCAGGGCAAGCACAGATGACAATGCATTTCGATCCGCCGCCTGACGCGGCGGAAGGACTGCCCGTGACCGGCCGTGACGGGCCGGGGCGGGGCCGTGGCGGGCTGGACCCGCAGGGCGCGGCGATCCTTGACGCCTTCGACATCGCGGACGGGCTGTTTCGCGAGGCGGCGGAGGATTTCGCTCGCCTGCGCCGGCAATTGCGCGA
>JBEBVF010000077.1:0-13929 GCA_040392885.1 Paracoccus sp. (in: a-proteobacteria)
TGCCATGCGGCTGATCGAGACCATGCGCTGGGATGGTCATGTCATTGTCCGGCGCGATCTGCATCTCGCGCGGCTCGGGGCCAGCGCGGCGGCGCTGGGGTTCCGTCACGACCCCCTTGTGGTGGCGCAGGCGCTGGCTGTGGTCGCCGGGCCTGAGCCGCGCCGGTTGCGCCTGACGCTGGACCGTGGCGGGGCGGTGGAACTGACCCAGGCCGCCCTTGCCCCGGCTGCGGGTCGCTGGCGCATCGCGCTGGCATCCGAGGCGCTGGACGCCGCCGATCCCCGCTTGCGTCACAAGAGCACCGACCGCGCGATCCATGACCGCTGGCGCGGCGCGCTGCCGCCGGGAATGGACGAGATCGTGTTCGCCAACCGCGAGGGGCGAATGGCCGAGGGCACGATCTCCAATCTCTTCTTCGACCTGGGGCAGGGGCTGTGCACGCCGCCGCTGGCGGATGGCTGCCTGCCCGGCTGCCTGCGGGCCGAGTTGCTGGCCAGCGGCGCCTGTCGCGAGGCGCCGCTTTCGCGCGCGGATCTGGCCCGCGCGCGACTCTGGTGCGGGAACTCCCTGCGCGGGCTGATCGCCGCGGATTTCGCGGGGGCGGCGTAAGGCGGGGGCGGCCCCGCCACCCCCGCGCGGCGCCTTCAGGCCCGGGCCAGCAGGTTCTCGCCCGCGGTCAACTCGCAGGTGCCGGGCTTTTCCTCCAGGTTCAGCGCCTCGACCTTGCCGTCGCGCACCAGCATGGCAAAGCGCTTGCAGCGGCCGACCAGGCCATAGGCCGGCAGGTCGAAATCGAGGCCGAGGGCGCGGGTCAGCTCGCCCGAGGCGTCCGACAGGATTTCCACCCCGGCCTCGGCGGCGCCGGTCGCATCCGACCAGGCGGCGCAGACGAAGGGGTCGTTGACGGCGATGCAGATCACCCGATCGACCCCCTTTTCGCGGAAGGCGTCGACATTGCGCATGAAGCTGGGCAGGTGCTGGTTGGTGCAGGTGCCGGTAAAGGCGCCCGGCAGGCCGAAGATCGCCACGCGGCCGGTCAGGCTGGCGGTCTCGACCGGCTCGACGCCCGAATCGGTGGCTTTCAGCAGGGTGGCCGCGGGCAGCGCGTCGCCTTCCTTGATGGTGGTCATGGGTGTCTCCTTGGCTTGCGCGCGGGGGTTTGCATCGCGCGCGGCCGTAGCCTAGCCTGCGCGGCGCGCCGGCACCAGCGGCGGCGCGCGACCAGCGGCAGGGGGCAGGGATGCGCATCGTGATCATCGGCGGCGGGCAGGCGGCGGCCTCGGCGGCGGCTCGGCTGCGGGCGCTGGGCCATGACGGGCCGCTGACGGTGCTGGCCGAGGAGCCGGTGGCCCCCTATCAGCGCCCGCCGCTGTCCAAGGGCTATCTGCTGGGCAAGATGGGCCTCGACCGGCTGGTGCTGCGCGGCGAGGACTGGTGGGCCGAGCAGGGCATCACCCTGCGCATCGGCACCGGCGCCACCGCCATCGACCGCGCCGCGCGCCGCGTCGAGGCCGCCGATGGCGCCGTCGATTACGACGCCCTTGTCCTGGCGACCGGCGCCGAGGCGCGGCGGCTGGACCCGGCGCAGGGCGGCGACCTGCCCGGCCTGTTCCAGGTCCGCGACCTTGCCGATGTGGACGCGATGGCACCGCATATGCGCGCGGATGCGCGCGCCGTGGTCGTCGGCGGCGGCTATATCGGGCTGGAGGCGGCAGCGGTGGCGGCCAGCCTCGGCCTGCATGTCACCGTGGTCGAGATGCGCCCCCGCATCCTCGGCCGCGTCGCCTCCGAGACGATCGCCGATGCCGTGCGTGCCCTGCACCAGTCCCACGGCGTGGAGATCATCGAGGGGGCCAGCCTGGACCGGATCGAGGGCGGGGACCGCGCCACCGGGGTGCGTCTGGCCGATGGCCGCCTGCTGCCGGCGGATCTGGTCATCGCCGGCATCGGCATCACCCCCCGCACCGATCTGGCCGCCGCCGCCGGGCTGGCGATCGACAACGGCATCGCCGTCGATGCGCTGGGCCGCACCTCCGACCCGGCGATCTGGGCGGCGGGCGATTGCGCCAGCTTTCCGGCACCGGAGCCTCGCTTCGGCGCCCGGCTGCGGCTGGAGGCGGTCTCCAACGCCATCGACATGGCCGAGGCGGTGGCGGAAAACATCCTCGGCGCCGGCAGGCCCTATGTGCCGAAACCGTGGTTCTGGTCGGATCAATACGACGCCAAGTTGCAGATCGCCGGGCTGGCCGCGGGGGCCGACCGCTTCATCTCGCGCCCCGGCGAGGGGGGCGGGTTGTCGGTCTGGGCCTTTGCCGGCGATCGGCTGCTGTCGGTCGAGGCGCTGAACGATGCCCGCGCCTATATGGTCGGCAAGCGGATGATCGACGCCGGCCGCAGCCCCGACCCGGCGGCGGTCGCCGACCCCGCCATTCCCGTCAAGTCGCTGATGTGAGGGCGCGATGCAGGTGATCCCCGGCCCGGACGGGCGTCCGCGCTGCTTCTGGTGCGCGCAGACCACGGATTTCATCCCCTATCACGACCGCGAATGGGGCTTTCCCGTCGCCGATGACCGCCGGCTGTTCGAGAAGCTGTGCCTGGAATCCTTCCAGTCCGGCCTGTCCTGGCGCACGATCCTGGCCAAGCGCGAGAATTTCCGCCGCGCCTTCGACGGTTTCGACTATCACCGCATGGCTGGCTTCGGCGCGGGCAAGGTGGCGGAACTGCTGGCCGATACCGGCATCATCCGCCATCGCGGCAAGATCGAGGCGGTAATCAACAACGCCGCCCGCGCGGTTGAGATGGAGGCGCGCGAAGGCTCGCTCGCCGCGTTCTTCTGGTCCTATGAGCCGGCGGAGGGCAGCGTGCCCTATAACGCCGCCACCTCGGAGGAATCGAACCGGCTGGCGAAGGAACTGAAACGCCGGGGCTGGAAATTCGTCGGGCCGACCACCCTGCATGCCTTCATGCAGGCGATGGGCATGGTCAACGACCACCATGCCGATTGCGTCACCCGGCCGCTGGTGGCCGAGGCGCGGGCGGCCTTCACCCGGCCGGGGCGCGGCTGATGCGCATCGTCGGCGGCAATCTGCGCGGGCTGAAGCTGGCCGAGGTGGGGGCGGGCGATGCGCAGGCGCATCTGCGCCCGACCTCTGACCGGGTGCGCGAGGCGATGTTCAACCTGCTCCAGAACGGGCGCGGCGGCAATCCGGTGCCGGGGGCGCGGGTGCTGGACCTGTTCGCCGGCACCGGCGCACTGGGGCTGGAGGCGCTGTCGCGCGGCGCCGCCCGCGTGGCCTTCGTCGAGGACGGCGCGGCCTCCCGGGCGCTGATCCGGCGCAATATCGAACTGGCGCGCGCGCAGGGCGTCACCGATGTCTGGCGCCGCGACGCCACGCAACTGGGCATCAACCGCGGCGCCCCCTATTCGCTGGTGTTCCTGGACCCGCCCTATGGCAAGTCCCTGGGCGAGGCCGCCATCGCCTCGGCGCTGGCCGGTGGCTGGCTGGCGCCCGGCGCCGTGGTGCTGTGGGAGGAAAGCGGGCCGCCGCGCGTCCCGCCGCCGCTGGAGCCGCTGGACCAGCGCCGCTACGGCGACACCACGGTGACGCTGGCGCGGCTGCCCGCCTAGGGCGTGGGCGGGTGGATGGTCAGGCGCGGATCGTCCAGTGCCCGCGCCATCATCCAGCCGGATTCGGCGCTGAAATCATGCGGCACCTGCCCGGCCGCGCGCCGCCCGGACAGCGATTTCGAGGCGAAGCCGTCAAAGCCGTAGAGGTCCAGCCGCGCCAGCGGCGCGCGCAGCAGCAGGTCCACCGCCATCGCCCCGGTCGAGGGCGGCGCGCCCAGCACCTGCGCCAGCGCCGCGTGATCTGCCAGCGAGTGCAGATAGAAGCCGGGGCTGGTCGCGGTCTCGAAATCCAGCCGCTTGCGCTTGTGCGACATCCACAGCAGCCGCCCCGGCCGCAGCCGCGCCCGGTCCGCCGCCGGCAGCCGGGTGGCCAGCATCAGCCAGTCGGTGCGGGTGCCGTGGCTGGCAGGCGCGGGCATCGGCGCCCGGTTGATGCGCACCACCACATCATGCGCGTCGATCTCGGCCCCCTGCCGTGCCGCGGCCAGGGCCCGGGCATTGCCGACCAGCGCCACCGAGTGCCCCGCCAGCGAGGCCAGCAATTCGGCCTGCGGAACCGAAAGCCGCGCCAGCCAACCCTCCCGCCGCAGGGTGCGGGCGATCAGGAAGCGCAGGCGGGTCACGCTCATGCGCTCGCCGCCAGCAGGTCGCGATAGACCGAGACGATGGCGCGGGCCTCGGCCTCGATGCCGTGGTTCGCGACCACATGGGCGCGCGCCGCCCGGCCCGCCGCCTCGCGGGCGGGCGCGTCGTCCAGCCAGTGGCGCAGCGCTTCGGTCAGCGCCCCGGCATCATCGGGGGGGATCAGGCTGCCGGTCTCGCCGTCGCGGATCAGCGCCGCATAGGCGCCGACGCGGGCGCCGATGGCCGGCACGCCGCAGGCCATCGCCTCCAGCGGCGTCAGCCCGAACCCTTCCCAGCGCGCCGGGGCGCAGAACACGTCCATGGCCTGATAATGCCGCACCACCTCCTCCCAGGGCAATTCGCCGAGAAAGCGGATGCGCTCGGTCAGGCCGGCCTCGGCGATGCGCCGGCGCAGCCCCTCGACGAAGGCCTGATGCTCGCCGGTGATGCGGCCGGTAAAGACGATCTGCACATCCGGGCGCGAAGGCAGCAGGCGCAGCCCGGCCTCGACCAACAGGTCGACGCCCTTCTGCGCCCGCACCCGGCCGAAGCAGCCGACCAGCACCGCCGCCGGGTCCAGCCCCAGCGCGGCCCGCAGGGCGCGCCTGTCGGCGGCGGGGTGGAAGACCTCGGTATCGACGCCGTGCATGATGACCCGGGCCGGCCGCTCCAGATAGCTGGCGGCCTGCGGCGAGGTGGCGATCAGCGCGTCCTGGCGCCGGATCAGCCAGCGGGTCAGCCCGGTATGGCGGCGCTGCGCGGCCGAGGTGAACAGCAGCCGATAGCGCCGCCCCAGCAGGTGGCGCAGCGCCAGCCCCAGCAGCATCTCGGTATTGCGGCGCGCATGCCAGACCCGCCAGCGGTTGCGCGGCAGCGTGGCGGCGCGCAGCAGCGGCACATGCGGCACCTCCGGCGGCAGGCCGGGCCCGGTGGCGACGATGCCGATCATCCGCGCCTGCACCGGCAGCAGCCGCACCACGGTCGCGGTGACGCCGGAAAGCCGCCGCTTGAGGTTGGGGGCAACCACCTCGATCTGGTTCGTATCATCGGTCATCTTCGGCTCCCGCAGGCGGCGGGGGCAACTTGCCGGGCCAATCGTCCCGTGGCAAGTCCCGGCCCCTTGGCGACCCGTGGCACTTACCCCATATTGCCCGCAACGCAAGACGCGAAAAGGACAGGACATGGAACTGGGCGGCGCCCCGCAAACGGCGGATTTCATCAAGGACGTGACCGAGGCCGATTTCATGGCCGAGGTGGTCGAGGCCTCCATGCAGGTGCCGGTGATCGTCGATTTCTGGGCGACCTGGTGCGGGCCGTGCAAGCAGCTCGGCCCGATCCTGGAGGCCGAGGTCGCCCGCCACAAGGGCCGGGTGCGGCTGGCCAAGGTCGATGTGGACAGCAACCAGATGATCGCCGGCCAGCTGCGGGTGCAGTCGATCCCCACGGTCTATGCCTTCTTCCAGGGCCAGCCGGTCGATGCCTTCCAGGGCGCGCTGCCGCAAAGCCAGGTCAAGCAGTTCGTCGAGAAGCTGGTGGCGCTGGGCGGCGATGACGGCGGCCTGGCCGCGGCGCTGGAGGCGGCCGAGCAGATGCTGGACGAGGGCGCCGCCGCCGATGCCGCCGAGACCTTCGCCGCCATCGCCGGCGAGGAGCCGGAAAATGCCGCCGCCTGGGGCGGGCTGGTGCGCGCCCATATCGCCGCGGGCGATCTGGATGCCGCGCGCGCCGCGCTGGCGCAGGTGCCGGCGGCCATTGCCGGCGCCGCCGCCGTCGAGGCCGCCCGCGCCGGGCTGCGGCTGGCCGAACAGGCCTCCAGCGCCGGGCCGCTGGCCGAGTTGGAGGCCCGCGTCGCCGCGGACCCGAACGATCATCAGGCGCGCTTCGACTATGCGCAGGCGCTGCATGCCGGCGGCCAGACCGAGGCGGCGATCGAGCAGCTTCTGGACCTGTTCCGCCGCGACCGCGAATGGAACGATGGCGCCGCGCGGACGCAGCTCTTCACCATCTTCGACGCGCTCAAGCCCACCGATCCGCTGGTGCAGAAGGGGCGGCGCAAGCTGTCCTCGCTGATCTTCGCATGATCCGCTTCGACCTTCCCGCGCGGCTGCCGCTTTTCGCCTTTCCGGGCGCGATCCTGATGCCGCGCGGGCGGGCGCCCCTGACCGTGTACGAGCCGCGCTACCTGCAACTGGTCGAGGATGTGCTGAAGACCCCGGACCGGCTGATCGGGCTGATCCAGCCGCAGGGCGAGGGTTATGCCCGCATCGGCAGCGCCGGCCGGCTGGTCGGTTTTCAGGAGATGGAGGACGGCCGCTACCTGATCTCGCTGAAGGCGGTGTCGCGCTTTGCGCTGGTCGAGGTCGAGGAGGGCTTTACCCCCTACGCCCGCGGCCGGGTGGACTGGACCGGGTTCGGCGCCGACCGCACCGACACCCCGCAGGAAGACCCGAGCTTCGACCGCGAGCATTTCCTGCGCCGGCTGCAACGCTACATGGCGGCCAAGGAACTGGCGACCGACTGGGACACGCTGGACGAGGCCGGCGACGAGATGCTGATCAACGCGCTGGCCATGGCGCTGCCCTTCGAGCCCGAGGAAAAGCAGGCGCTGCTGGAGGCCGCGACACTGGCCGACCGGCGCGAACTGCTGGACGGGTTGATGGAATTTGCCCTGCACCGGGGCGGCAATGACGGAAACGAGGCGCTGCAATGAGCGAGAGCAGACAGGAACCGGGTTTCGATCCGCGCATGCTGGAGGCGCTGGTCTGCCCTCTGACCCATGCGCCGCTGCGCTATGACGCCGCGCGGGCCGAACTGGTCAGCAAGGCGGCCGGGCTGGCTTTTCCGATCCGCGACGGCATCCCGATCATGCTGGTGGACGAGGCCCGCAGCCTGAAGGGCGACTGACGCGGCGGTGCCCACGCTTTTGCGCGTAGCTATCTTGCACGACGAAGCAACCACGGCATTCGCGGGACGCGGGCCAAGGCCGGAACGGCCCTCGGGAGGCCCGGCGGCTAGAGTCTCTGTCCGCTCAGCAGGCGCGGCATTTCGCCGGGCAAGGCCAGCCCGGCCGCCTGCCGCATGAAATGCCGCCGCAGCGGGCCGATGGCCTGCACCAGCCCCATGCCCAGGCCGCGCGCCGCGCGCAGGATCTGGCTTTCGTTGGAAAACAGCCAGTTGACCCCGTCCATGCCCAGCGCCATCGTCGTGGAATCGAACCGCCGCCAGCGCTGATAGCGCGCCAGCACCAGCGGGCTGCCGATGTCCTCGCCGCGCCGATGCGCTGTGGCCAGCACCTCGGCCAGCGCCGCCACGTCGCGCAGGCCCAGGTTCAGCCCCTGCCCGGCGATGGGATGCACGCCATGCGCCGCATCGCCGACCAGCGCCAGGCGGTCGTCCACATAACGCTCGGCCAGCGTCAGGTTGAGCGGATAGGAGAAGCGCCCGCCCTCCAGCGTCAGCGCGCCGAGGAAATCGCCAAAGCGCGGTGCCAGCACGTCGAGGAAATCCTGGTCGGAAAGCGCCGCGATGGCGCGGGCCCGGGCCGCGGGCAGCGACCAGACCAGACAGCTCTTGTCGCCCTTCAGCGGCAGGATCGCCAGCGGCCCGCCGGGCAGGAACAGCTGATGCGCCACGCCCTTGTGCGGCAGCGCGTGGCCGATGGTCGCCACCAGCGCCACCTGACCGTAATCATGCCCCTGCCGCCGAATGCCGGCGCGCTCGGCGGTGGGCGAGCGGCGACCGTCGGCGCCGACCAGCAGGCGCCCCGACAGCGTGTCGCGATCGGTGGTGACGCGGATCGTGGCCGCCTCGGCCGCATGGTCCAGGACCTTGCAGCCGGGTATCAACGCGATCCCCGCCGCCGCCATCGCGTCATGCAGGGCGGCCGAGAGGTGCCGGTCCTCGACCATGTAGCCCACCGGACCTTCCTCGATCTCGGCGCTGTCGAAATGCAGGTGCAGGCGGCCGGCGGCCTCGCCCTCGCGGGCCTGGGCGGCGGTCACCGCCAGGATCGGCTGGGCGCGCGGCGCCAGCGCCTCCCACAGACCCAGCGCCGCCATCAGCCGCTGCGAGGCCAGCGCCAGCGCATAGGCGCGACCGTCAAAGCCCGCCGCATCGCGGGCCCGCGGCGGCGCGGCGTCGATCACGCAGGCGGAAATCCCGGCCTGCGCCAGCGCAAGGGCCAGCATGGGGCCGTTCAGCCCGCCGCCGGCGATGATGACATCATGGCGTTCCATGGCCGCCACCTTACCGGCATCGCCGGCGAAGTTCACGCCCCAATCGGCGCCACCTTGCCGCAAGCCCGGCCGGGGGCTAGGCTGCGGCGAAGCGATGGCTCACGGGGGGCGGGATGGACTGGATGAAGGCGGGCGCAGCCCAGCAGGGGCGGGCGATCATGGCGGGCGTGCTGGACCCGGTCGAGCAGGTCGAGGCCGCGCTGGCCGGGATCGAGCGCCACCCCTATTCCGACCGCATCTTTGCCCGCCTGACGCCCGAGCGCGCCCGCGCCGAGGCGATCGCCGCCCATGACCGCGCCCGCGCCGACCAGCGCCGGGGGCTGCTGGACGGGGTCGGGCTGGTCTGGAAGGACAATATCGACACCGCCGGCATTGCCACCGAGGCCGGCTCGCGCCTGCTGGAGGGCCGCATCCCGGCCCGCGATGCCGAGATCCTGCGCCGCGCCACCGAGGCCGGCACCGCCTGCCTCGCCAAGACCCACATGACCGAGCTGGCCTTTTCCGGCCTCGGCATCAATACCGAGACCGCGACCCCGCCCAATGCCCACGATCCGGCGCTGGCGCCGGGGGGCTCGTCCTCCGGCACCGCGGTGGCGGTGGCGCTGGGGCTGGCGCCGGCGGGGATCGGCTCGGACACCGGCGGCTCGATCCGGCTGCCGGCTGCCTGGAACGGGCTGGTCGGCTTCAAGCCCACGGTGGGCGCGCTGCCGGTCGAGGGCATCGTGCCGCTGTGCCTCAGCTTCGATGCCCCCGGCCCGCTGGCCCATACGGTCGAGGATTGCGCGCTGATCCATGCCATGCTCGCCGGCATCCCGGACCCGGATTTCACCGGCGCCGACGTGGCGGGAATGCATTTCATGGTGCTGGACGGGCTGCCCTTCGAGGGCGCGCAGGAGGCGCCGGCGGCGGCCTTCGAGGCGGCGGTGGAGCGGCTGGCCCGCGGCGGCGCCCGCATCAGCCGTATCGACCAGCCGGCGGCCCGCGCGGCGCTGGCCACCGGCACCCCGCTCTATGCGCCCGAGGCCTATGGCCTGTGGCAGCATGTCATCGAGGCCGCGCCGGAAAAGATGAACGCCAACATCCTGACCCGTTTCCGCGGCGGCAAGGCGATGTCGGCGCCCGATTACGTCGCCGGCTGGCAGGCGCTGCGCGAGGCGCAGGCCGAATGGGCGCAGGCGGTGGCCGGTTTCGATGCCGTGCTGCTGCCGACCAGCCCGATCCTGCCGCCGGACGTGGCGCGGCTGAATGCGGATGCGGATTACTTCACCAGCCAGAACCTGCTGACGCTGCGCAATACCCGCATCGGCAATGTGCTGGGCGTGCCGGGGATCAGCCTGCCGACCGGGCGCGACGCCTGCGGGCTGATGGCCTTCGGCCGCGCGGGGGCCGACCTCGACCTGCTGCGCGTTGCCACCGCGATCGAGGCCGCGCTGGCCGCGGACTGACCTGCCGTCTCCCGCCCGCTCCGGCGGCGCGGGGGGTGGTCCTGCCCGCGCGGGCGATTGGGCCGGCAGTCTGGACGCATGGGCACGGATTCGTTACTCTGCCCCCCATAAAGGGGCGACACGACCCCATTGCGAGGCAGACATGGCATTTCCCGCGCGGTTCACTCACCTGCCGGAATACGCGTTTCCGCGGCTGCGGGCGCTGTTGTCCGACATCGTTCCCAGCCTGCCCGAGGGCGAGGCCCCGGTGGTGATGACCATCGGCGAGCCGCGCCACGCCTTCCCGGAATGGGTGCCGGAGGTGATGGCCGCCGCCGCGAAGGAGCTGGGCAAATACCCGCCGAACGAGGGCACGCCGGAGCTGCTGGCCGCGATTTCCGGCTGGCTCAAGCGCCGCCACCGCATCGACGTGCCGCCGGCGCAGGTCACCGCGCTGAACGGCTCGCGCGAGGGGCTGTTCAATGCCTGCATCGCGCTCTGCCCCGAGGAAAAGCGCGGCAAGCGCCCCAAGGTGCTGGTCCCCAATCCCTTCTACCAGGTCTATGCCGTGGCCGCCGCCGCCGTCGGCGCCGAGGCGGTGTTCGTCACCGCCGACCAGTCCAGCGGCCATCTGCCGGATTTCGCCGGCCTGCCTGCCGAGGTGCTGGACGCCGCCGCCATCGCCTATCTGTGCAACCCGGCCAACCCGCAGGGCACCGTGGCCTCGGAACTGTATCTGGAGGAGCTGATCACCCTGGCGGAGAGCCATGATTTCCTGGTATTTGCCGATGAATGCTATTCCGAGATCTGGCGCGACGCGCCGCCGGTGGGCGCGCTGGAGGTGGCCTGGCGCATGGGCCTGCCGCATCGGGTGGTGATGTTCAACTCGCTGTCGAAACGCTCGAACCTGCCCGGCGCGCGCTCGGGCTTTGCCGCCGGCGGGCCCGAGGCCATCGCCCGGCTGCGCCAGTTGCGCAGCTATTCCGGCGCGCCGCTGCCGCTGCCGATGCAGCGCATTTCCGAACGCGCCTGGGCGGACGAGGAGCATGTCGGCCCCAACCGCGCGCTTTATCAGCAGAAATACGCCATCGCCGACCGCATCTTCGGCAATGTGCCCGGCTATCTGCCCCCCGAGGGCGGTTTCTTCCTGTGGCTGCCGGTCGCCGATGGCGAGGCGGCGGCGCGCAAGCTGTGGCAGGAGGCCGGCATCCAGGTGCTGCCCGGCGCCTATCTGTCGCGCGAGGTGGACGGCCACAATCCCGGCAAGGGCTATATCCGCGTGGCGCTGGTCGATGATGCCGCCCGGACCGAGGCGGCGCTGACCCGGCTGCATGCCTGCCTCTATGCGGCGGCGGAGGGCTGAGGCGGATGGCAAGCTGGTCAGCGAAGCAACGCGAACCGCTGTTCGATCAGGGCACCCGCGTGGCGCTGGAGCGCCGCGGCAAGGAATTGCTCGGCGCCGGGCTGATCCTGCTGGGCATCGCGGTGGCGATGATGCTGGTCAGCTTTACCCAGGACGATCCCGGCTTTCTGGCCGCCACCGATGCGCCGGCGCAGAACCTGCTGGGGGTGTTCGGGGCCTATGTGGCCTCGGCGCTGTTCATGCTTTGCGGTCACGGCGCCTGGGGGATCGTGGTCGCGGCCATGGCCTGGGGGCTGCGGCTGCTGCTGCACAAGGGCGAGAGCCGCTGGATGCGGGCGCTATTCCTGCCGCTGGCGCTGGTGCCGCTGGCGGCCTATTTCAGCTCGGTGCCACCGCCGGCCGATTGGGCGCAAAGCTTTGGCCTCGGCGGGCATTTCGGCGACATGACCATGGGCGCCCTGCTGGCGGTGATGCCGCTGGCGCCGGCCGCCGGGCTGAAGCTGGCGGCGCTGCTGACCGCGGCGGGCGCGCTGTGGCTGGGCGGTTTCGCGCTGGGCGTGGACCGGGCCGAGGCGCTGTCGGTGCTGCGCTTCCTGCGCCGCGGCCTGGGCACCGCGCGGCAGATCGGCGGGACCGCATTGGGCCGCGGCGCCCGCGCCTCGGCGCGCGGCGTCGCCGCAGCCAGGACCCGCGCCGCCGCCCGGCGCAAGCCGGCCACCCCCGCCGAGAGCGGCGGCGATTCCCCGCTGCGCATGCAGGCGCTGCTGCAAAAGCTGCAAAGAAAGCCCGCCGGTACGGTGGAGGATGCGGCCTGGGCCGGCGAGGACGAGGCGGCGCTGCCCTCGGAACTGGTCGAGCGGCTGCCGCCAGACACCCTCACCGAGGCCCCGGATGACGAGCATGTCCGCCGCTCGATTCTCAGCGCGGTGACGGCGCGGCTGGGGCGCGGCAAGGCCGTGGCCGAGCCGGCACCGGCCGCGGGCGCGGAGGATGACGACGACGAGGGCGAGGTGATCGAGGGCGAGGCCATCCGCCCCTTCGGCGCCGATACCCGGCGGGTCGTGGTGCCGCCGGCGCCGCGCTCCGGCCCGTCGCGGCAGGCCCGCGACGAGGCCCAGCCCAGCCTGAATTTCGAGGGGTCGCATCCCGGCTACGAGCGGCCGCCGCTGGGCCTGCTGACCGCCCCCGGCGCGCCGGGGCGCGAGCAGCTTTCCGGCGAGGCACTGATGGAAAACGCCCGCATGCTGGAGGCGGTGCTGGACGATTACGGCGTGCGCGGCCAGATCACCGAGGTCCGCCCCGGCCCCGTGGTCACGCTCTACGAGCTGGAGCCGGCGCCGGGCCTGAAGGCCAGCCGGGTGATCGGGCTGGCCGACGACATTGCCCGCTCGATGTCGGCGCTGTCGGCGCGGGTCTCCACCATGCCCGGCCGCTCGGTGATCGGCATCGAGCTGCCGAACCTGCGCCGCGAAAAGGTGCTGCTGCGCGAGATCCTCGGCGCGCGGGCCTTCGGCGACAGCTCGATGCCGCTGCCGCTGGCGCTGGGCAAGGATATCGGCGGCGAGCCGGTGGTGGCCAACCTGGCCAAGATGCCCCACCTGCTGATCGCCGGCACCACCGGCTCGGGCAAGTCGGTGGCGATCAACACCATGATCCTGTCGCTGCTCTACAAGCTGCGGCCGGAGGAATGCCGGCTGATCATGATCGACCCCAAGATGCTGGAACTGTCGGTCTATGACGGTATCCCGCATCTGCTGTCGCCGGTGGTGACCGACCCCAAGAAGGCCGTGGTGGCGCTGAAATGGGTCGTCTCGGAGATGGAGGAACGCTATCGCCGCATGTCCAAGATGGGCGTGCGCAATATCGAGGGCTATAACGGCCGCGTCCGCGAGGCGCTGGACAAGGGCGAGATGTTCAGGCGCACCGTCCAGACCGGCTTCGACGAGGATACCGGCGAGCCGATCTTCGAGAGCGAGGATTTCCAGCCCGAGACCTTCCCCTATATCGTGGTCATCGTCGACGAGATGGCCGACCTGATGATGGTCGCCGGCAAGGAGATCGAGGCCTGCATCCAGCGCCTGGCGCAGATGGCGCGGGCCTCGGGCATCCACCTGATCATGGCGACGCAGCGGCCCTCGGTCGATGTCATCACCGGCACGATCAAGGCGAACTTCCCGACCCGGATCAGCTTTCAGGTCACCTCGAAGATCGACAGCCGCACCATCCTGGGCGAGCAGGGGGCCGAGCAATTGCTGGGCATGGGCGACATGCTCTACATGGCCGGCGGCTCGCGCATCACCCGCGTCCACGGGCCCTTCGTCAGCGACGAGGAGGTGGAGGAGGTCGTCAACCACCTCAAGAGCTTCGGCCCGCCCTGCTACATGTCGGGCGTGGTCGAGGGGCCGGATGACGAGGTGGCCAGCGACATCGATGCGGTGCTGGGCCTGGGCGGCGATGGCGGCGACGACCAGCTTTACGACCAGGCGGTGGCGATCGTCGCCAAGGACCGCAAATGCTCGACCTCCTATATCCAGCGCAAGCTGGCCATCGGCTACAACAAGGCCGCCCGGCTGGTCGAGCAGATGGAGGAGCAGGGCATCGTCAGCGCCGCCAACCATGTCGGCAAGCGCGAGGTGCTGATCCCCGAGGTGTGA
>JBEBVF010000078.1:0-13880 GCA_040392885.1 Paracoccus sp. (in: a-proteobacteria)
GGCGAGGTGATCTTTGCCAATGGTCTGCCGACGCGGGCCACCAGCCTCGCGGCCGGGACGGGCGGCGGTGACCAGATCACCACCGGCGACGGCAATCACAGCATCCTTGGCGGTGCCGGGGCCGATGTGATCCAGACCGGCAGCGGCTCCAGCCTGATCTTCGGCGACAGCGGCGAGGTGATCTTTGCCAACGGCCTGCCGACGCGCGCCACCAGCCTCGAGGCCGGGATCGGCGGGGCCGACCGCATCACCACCGGCAAGGGCGACCACCGCATCCTCGGCGGCGCCGGCGGCGACGTGATCGAGACCGGCACCGGCGCCAGCCTGGTGCTGGGCGACAGCGGCGAGCTGCTGTTCGCGGGTGGTGTCCTGACCCGCGCCACCAGTCTGGCGCCCGAGATCGGCGGCGCCGACCGTATCACCCTGGCGGCCGGCAACCATGTCGTCGTCGGCGGCGCCGCGGGCGACCGCATCGACCTCGGCACCGGCAACAGTATCGTCTATGGCGACAGCGCCATGCTGGCCTTCACCGCCGGCATGCTGAAGCGCGGCGAGAGCCTGGCGCCGGCGGTGGGCGGCAATGACCGCATCACCGCGGCCGCGGGCGATCACCACGTCGTCGGTGGTGCCGGCGCCGACAGCATCACCCTGGGCGCGGGCCGCAGCGTGGTGCTGGGCGACAACGGCTATCTCATCTTCGAGGCCAGGACCGGGGTTCTGGCCAAGGCGGCCTCCACCGATCCCTCGGCGGGCGGCGATGACGTGATCCGGCTGAACGGCGGCCGCTCGGTCGCCATTGGCGGCACCGGCAGCGATACCATCAGCGGCACCGGCACGCATGTCGTGCTGGGCGACCACGGCCGGCTGCGGATGAAAGGGACCGAGTTCAGCCGCATCGTCAGCCTGTTCGCGGGCGACAGCGAGGGCGACGACCTGATCACCCTGGGCGCCGGCAACCAGATGGTGATCGGCGGCGGCGGTGCCGACGTGATCGGCATCGGCGCCGGCAACAGCCTGGTCTTCGGCGACGAGGCGCAGCTGGCCTATAACGGCGGCCGCATGACCTCGGCCAAGTCGCTGGCGATGGGGGTCGGCGGCGCCGACCGCATCACGCTGGGCCATGGCGACCACATGGTGGTCGGCGGCGTGGCGGGCGACACCATCGCGACCGGCAACGGCAACAGCCTGATCCATGGCGACAGCGCGGTCCTGGCCTTCTCGGCCGCCGGGCTCGCCCGGGTGGCCAGCCGCGCGCCCACCACGGGCGGCAATGACGTGATCACCACCGGCACCGGCAACCAGCGGATCATCGGCGGCATCGGCGCCGACCGTATCGCCGTGGGCGCGGGCGACAGCCTGATCGCCGGCGACAATGCCACGCTGAAGATCGCCGGCGGCCTGGTGACTCTGGCCCAGACCACCAGCCAGATCCGCGGCGGCAATGACGTCATCGAGGCGGAGACGGGCAACCACATCATCCTCGGCGGCGCCGGCAGCGACGCCATCACCGTCGCCGGCGGCAACAGCGTGATCTATGGCGACAACGCCAAGATGCAGTTCGCCGGCGGCGCCCTGGTCAGCGCCGCCAGCCTGGCGGCGCAGGTCGGCGGGGGCGATACCATCACCGCCGCCGCGGGCAACCACCGCATCGCCGGCGGCCAGGGTGCCGACCGCATCGCGGTGGGTGACGGCAACAGCGTCGTGCTGGGCGACAATGCCTCGCTGAAATGGCAGGACGGGCTGCTGGTCTCGGCACTGACCAGCCACGGCACCAATGGCGGCAACGACACCATCACCACCGGCAATGGCGACCAGATCGTGGCCGGGGGCACGGGTGCCGACACCATCACCACCGGCACCGGCCGCGACATCGTCTTCGGCGACAATGCCCTGATCCTGTTCGCCGGCGGCGTGGTGACCAAGGCGACCACCGTCGATCCCCTGCGCGGCGGCAACGACACCATCCGCGCCGGGGCCGGCAACGACATCGTCATCGGCGGCACCGGCAGCGACCTGATCCATGGCGGGGACGGGGACGACCGGCTGCTGGGCGATCACGGTATGTATTCCGTCGACTTGCCCTTCAACCACTGCGTGATCTCGGTCTTTTCCGGCGCCGGCACGGGCGGCGGCCATGACGAGATCCATGGCGGCGCCGGCGATGACGTGATCCTCGGCCAGCAGGGCAACGACCGCCTCTATGGCGATGACGGCGACGACGACATCATCGGCGGCCACAACGTGCTGGGCGGCGATGACGGCGACGACACCATCCATGGCGGCGCGGGTGCCGATGTGCTGATCGGCGACAACGGCCTCATCCTGCGCGAGCGGGCCAGCGGCGACTGGCGCGATGCGGTCTGGCTGCGCGACGGCGATGCCGTGAACGCCGCCATCCGCAATGTCGTCACCTTCGAGCTGATGGACGGCGTGGCCGGCAACGACACCATCCATGGCGAGGCCGGCGAGGACCGCATCTGGGGCCAATCGGGCGATGACCGGCTGTTCGGTGGCGACGGCGTGGACGAGATCATCGGTGGCCTCGGCAACGACCGCATCGAGGGCGGCGCCGGCGGCGACTATCTGCTCGGCGGCCTCGGCCAGATCCTGAGGGCGCGCGATGCCGCGGGCCGGCCGGTCCTCAATAGCGACGGCAGCTGGCACCGCGACGTGGTGCTGCTGGAGGCCGCGCAGATCACCGCCATGACCGATGTGGCGGCGGGCAGCACGCTGCTGGCCGACCTGCTGGCCTCGGCCGATGTGGTGCTGATGGCCGGCCGGACCGGCCCGACCGGCGCCGGCGTCACCCTGGCCTCCGGGCTGGAGGCGCTGACCGCGATCGGCCTGAGCCTCAACACCACCCCGGATGACGACGTGATCCTGGGCGGCACCGGCAACGACTATATCTTCGGCCAGCGCGGCGACGACACGCTGAGCGGGGACGAGGGCGACGACTGGATCTTCGGCGACACCGCCACCAATACCACGCGCATGCCCGGCGACCTGCCGCAGGTGGTCAGCGGCTATGTGCTGAACGGCGGTTTCGCGGGGGTGAACCTGTCGCCGATGGGCACGGTGGTCATTCCGGCCGCCACCCTGCTGCCGGTCGAGTTGCAGCCGATGATGCCCCAGGCCAGCCTGCTGCTGGAGACCGAGGGCTTCCTCGGCACCGCAGCCGCGACCCGCATGATCCCCATGGCCGGCGGCGCCGGGCTGGAGGTGCTGGCGGCGCTGGTGCCCGACCTGCGCACGACGGAAAAGATCTGGGGCAATGACGTGATCGACGGCGGTGCCGGCGATGACATGATCTTTGGCGACGATGCCCAGATCACCTCGCTGGCCGAGACCGGCAGCCGTACGCTCGACACCCGGCTGACGGCGCTGTCGGTGACCATGCGCAACCTGATGACCGGGCTGGCGTCGCTGAACTACGCCGCCGACCTGGCCGCGGGCCGCACCGGGGCGATCCGTGCCGGCAACGACACCATCCGCGGCGGCGAGGGCAATGACCGCATCTTCGGCGATACCGGCCTGGTGCTGGTGCCGGCGGATCGCTGGTCGGTGACCGGCGCTGATCTGGAAACTGCACTGAGCGGGGTTCTGGACCGGGTGAACCGGCTGGAAGCCGCCTTCGAGAGCCTGACCCTGGCCGCCTATGACAGCGCCAACCGGGTTCTGGGCGGCCGGGCGGCGGCGATCACCGCCGCCGGGGCCGGCGGGCTGGTCGCCATCGGCAATGACTGGATCGACGCCGGCGGCGGCAATGACGTGGTGGCCGGCGATACCGGCATCATCATGCTGCCGCTGGTCGCCGCCAGTGCCGTGGGCAGCGGCAATGTCATCGACGCGGCGCTGGAATCGCGGCTGGCCGCGAAGGCGGCGGCCGATGCCGTGACGCTGGCCGGGCGGCTGTCGGAGGCCTATGGCGGTCTGGCCGGGGCCGGCGCGCTGAACGGCGCCCAGGCCGCCGCCACCGGCCTGGTGCTGGAGATGGGCAACGACACCCTCCTCGGCGGCGATGGCGACGACATCCTCGTCGGCGACCTGCTGATCTCGATGGAGCCGGTCTCCGTCACCGGCGATACCTCGGTTCCGGTGGCCAACGGCTTGCAGAACGCCTTCCTGCGCACGGTGGACCGGCTGTTCTACGGCAATATCTCGCGGGCGCTGGTCGGGGCGAACAGCTCGCCGGCGGCGCAGATCACCGGGGCGGCCGGGTGGTGGGGCCTCGGCTCGGCCGCCGGCGTGCTGGCCGGCCGGGGCGGCAGCTATACGCTGTCCTCGGACGTGATCTCCGGCGGGGCCGGGCGCGACTTCCTGCTGGGTGACAGTGGTGCCATCCTGCCCATCGTGGGCGCGGCTTCGGCGGCGGGGCAGCTGGCGGTGCGGGTGCTGCCCATCGGCGAGATCGGCGCCACGCTCAGCGCCGAACTGGCCTATGTCTACGACTACCTGCCCTTCTCGCGGCTGCATGACCGCACCGGGGCCGGGTTGGCGGTCAGCGTCAGCGGCTTTGCCGACCGGCTGTCGGGCGACGCGGGCAACGACCTGCTCTTCGGCCTGCTCGGCGCCGACGACCTCAAGGGCGGCAGCGGCGACGACCAGCTTTCCGGCGGCTATGGCCGGGACCGGGTCGAGGATGTGCAGGGCGCCAACATCTTCGCCTTCAACCGGCTGGAGGACAGCGCCGCGTCCGGCAATACCGGCATCGTGCGGCAGTCGCTGGACGTGACGGCGGTGAACCCGGCCTTCCAGACGCTGCTGGCGCCGGGCGCGGTGCCGCTGCACCTGGCCATTGCCGAGGCGCAGGGCCGGATCGGCGCCTCCAGCCTGCTGCGGGTCGGCGGCAATGGCGATCTGGGCGCGGATCGGGGCGTGTCGGTGGTGGCACCGGACGGGCGCTCTGCCCCGGTCCGGCGCCTGTCCGAGGTGGTGTTGCCGGCGACCACGCCGGTCGCGTCCGCGGCGGTGGCGGCCTATATGCTGCCGGGCGACATCCATGCCGCCATCCGGCTGGGTACGGCGGCCAGCTGGCCGGCCTCGCGCCTGGCCGCGCTGACCGGGGAGGGCGAGGCCGAGGCCAGCGACATCATGTTCGTGAACATGGCCGCGCCGCCGACCTCCATCGGCCTCTATCTGTAAGGCAAGCGCCGGGCCCTTCGGGGCCCGGCCGTCTATCCGTCGCGGGCGAGGAAGTCGCGGATGGCCTGCTCGCCCGGCGCGCAGGCGCGTTCCAGCACCGCCCGCTCCGCCGGCGACAGTCCGGCCAGGCGCGAGGGGCGCGCCTGCGGCAGCGCCGCGGCCTGTGCCAGCCAGTCCGGCGGCGCCGACCCGGCAAGGTGCCCGCCCAGGGCCGCGATCGCCGGCACCGGCGCGCGGCACAGCGCCTCGTAATGCAGCACCAGCGGCGCGGCACCCGCCAGGCCGCGCAGGCCGGCAAGGGTCACCGCCGACCAGAAGGCCCCGGCCTCGTGCAGGCCGGGCCGCTGGGCGAGGATGCGGCGCAGGCCCACCCGGCCGCTGATCGCCGCAACCACGGGCCAGACCGCGCCGCGCCCGAAATGGTGCTCGGGATGCAGCAGGTCGATGCCGAAGCGGCCCAGATGGCGCCAGCACCAGATCGCCAGCCGTGCCGCCGGATAGTCGCGCATCGACAGCGCGGTCTCGGCGCCGTTGCGCAGCAGCAGCACCAGCCGCGCCTCGGGAAACATCGTCCGCAGCGTGCCGGCGGCGACCAGCGAGCCGCCCGACCGCTCCACCCAGGTGCCGCGCCCGCCGACCGCCTGCGCCAGATCCGAGAACAGCGCGCGATAGTGGTCGGCCAGCGGGGCACGTCCGCGCGTGCGGAGGGGGGCGGCGAGGGTGGCGAACAGCCGGTCGGGGTTGTCGCTCAGATGCGGCAGCGTCACCGCCAGCAGTGGCGGGCACAGGAAGGGGTCATGCGCCGGCGCCTCGACGCGGCCGTAAAGGAATTCCGAGGGCGCCGCCTCGGGATTGGCGACCTTGGCCATCGCCCGCGACGGAGTCGCCAGATGCGCCCAGAATTGCGCCCCGTCCAGCCGCGACGGGCGGAAGGCGTTCGGCCCCATGGTGGCGAACAGCTCCGACACCGACAGGATCTCCGGGTGCAGGCGCAGGATCTGCGAGACCAGCGTCGAGCCGCAGCGCGCCGAGCCGAGAACCAGCCCGCCCCTCACGCCGCCCCCGCCTCGATGGCGGCCAGCATCCGCGCCACCGCGGCCCGGGCCAGGTCCAGCGGATGCTGGGCGGTGATCAGGTCGAGGCGGTCGATCGCCGCCAGCGCCACGATGCCGTGGACCGAGAGCAGCAGCTGCTCGGCCAGAAGCCGCGCATCGGTCCTGGGTCCCAGCGCCGCCAGCGGCGTGGTGATGCGCCCGATCAGCCCGTCGATCTGCGCCAGATACCAGTCGGGGAAGGTGTCGGTGACGCGCGGCCCCTCGAACAGCGCCCGCCAGACCACCCGCCGCTCCAGCATGAAGCGGACATAGGCATCGGCCAGTGCCATCAGCCGGGCGCGCGGCTCGGTTTCCTCGATCGCATCGACCCGTTGGGCCAGGATTTCCAGGGTCTCGCGGTTCACCTGCTGCAACACGGCGGCCATGCTGTCGAAGATGTTGTAGATGGTGCCGGGCGTCGCATCCACCGCTTTGGCGAGGGCGCGCGCCGTCAGCGCGGCCGGGCCGCCTTCCTCCAGCAGCAGCTTGGCGGCCGCAATCACGCGGACCCGCAGGGCGTCGTAGTCGTAATGTCTGGGCCGGGCCATGGTGTTCCTGAACGTCGTTCAAAAATAGGCTTGACAGGATCGGGCCGGGTTGTCAAGGTTCGTGAACATTGTTCAGTAACGAGGCGAGCCATGCCCGAGATCGCGATGACCATTGCCGGCACCGGCAGCTACCTGCCGCGGCAGGTGCTGAGTTCCGAGGCCGTGGACAACCGCCTGGGCTGGGCACCGGGCACCTGCGCGGCGCGTTATGGCATCACGGCGCGGCATGTGGCCGGGCCGGAGGAGACCAGTTCCTTCATGGCGGCGGCGGCGGCGCGCCGCGCGCTGGAGATGGCGGGCCGGGCGGCCTCCGACCTCGACCTGATCCTTGGCGCCTGCGGGGTGATGGAGCAGCCGATTCCCTCGACCGCGGTGCTGGTGCAGGACCGGCTGGGGCTGGGGGCCAGCGGCATCCCGGCCTATGACGTGAACGCCACCTGCCTTTCCTTCCTGCAGGCGCTGGACCTTGCCGCGCTGCATGTCCAGGCCGGGCGGGCGCGGCGGGTGCTGGTGTTTTCCGCCGACATCGCCTCGGTCGGGCTGGACTGGTCGCGGCCCGAGGGGGCGGCGATCTTTGGCGACGGCGCGGCGGCGGCGGTGGTCGAGGCCGGCGGCGAGGGCGCCGTGCTGGCCCATGATTTCCGCACCTATGCCGAGGGGCGTGACGCCTGTGTGCTGGCCGCCGGCGGCACCCGCGTCAATCCGGCGACCGGGATCGGGCCGGGCGAGGACCGGTTCCGCATGGATGGGGCGCGCGCCTTCCGGGTCGCCTCGCATCACCTGCCGCGCTTTGTGCTGCGGCTGCTGCGGCAGGCCGGGCTGGGGCCGCAGGCGCTGGATTGCGTCATCCCGCATCAGGCCAGCGCCCAGGCGCTGGATCATGCCATCCGCGCCCTGCGCCTGCCGGCCGCACGGGTGATCGACATCTTTGCCCGCACCGGCAACCAGATCGCCGCCTCGATCCCCACGGCGCTGGACCGGGCGGTGCGCGGCGGCCGCTTGCGGCGCGGCCAGACCGCGCTGATGATCGGCACCTCGGCCGGGATCTCGCTGGGCGGCATGGCGGTGCGGTTCTGATGCGCGCGCTGGTGACGGGGGCCAGCGGTTGCCTGGGCCGGGCGCTGGTCGAGGTGCTGGGGGCGCAGGGCTGGACCCTGCGCAGCACCGCGCGCCGGCCGGTGCCGCTGCCGGATTTCCATGCCGCCGATCTGGTCACCGCCGACCTGCGGCCGCTGGTCGAGGGGGTGGACGTGGTGTTCCATTGCGCCGCGCTCAGCAGCGCCTGGGGGACGCGCGCGGCGTTCATAGCGGCGAATGTGCAGGCCACCGCCCGGCTGCTGGATGCGGCCGAGGCCGCCGGGGTGAGGCGCTTCGTCCTGGCCTCCTCGCCCAGCATCTATGCGGACGGGACCGACCGGCTGGACCTGGCCGAGGATGCGCCGCTGCCGGCCCGGCCGCTGTCGCTCTATGCCGAGAGCAAGCGGGCGGCCGAGGCGCTGGTGCGGGGCCATGCCGGCGCCATGGCCTGCACGGCGATCCGGCCGCGGGCGATCTATGGCCGCCACGACCGCGCCCTGTTGCCCCGGCTGATCGAGGCGATGCGGCGCGGCCGGGTGCCGATGATCCGCGGTGGCCGGGCGCTGATCGACCTCACCCACCGCCATGATGCGGCGCGGGCGATGGTGCTGGCGGCCGGCGGGCCACGCGGCGGGGTGTGGAACGTCACCTCGGGCGAGGCCTTTGCCTTCCGCGACCTCGTGGCGCTGATCGGGCGGCAGGGCGGGCTGGAATATCGCGTGCTGAACCTGCCTTACCGGCCAGCGCGCTGGCTGGCGCATCTGTCGGAGGGGCTGGCGCGCCTGCGTGGCGGGGAGGAGCCGCGGCTGACCCTGCAGGCGGTGGCCTCGCTGGGGACCAGCCTGACGCTGGACATCTCGGCGGCGCGCCGTGATCTGAGCTATCGCCCGCAGGTGGCGCTGGCCGAGGGGATGGCCGAATGCTTCGCGTGACGGTGATGCGCATCGGCGAATGCCGCGCCCCGGCCCGGGGTGCCGGACAGCCCGGCCTGATCGCCCGCTTTCCGGCGCTGGCCTTTCTGATCGAGGCCGATGGCAAGGCCCTGCTGGTCGATACCGGCTATGGCCCGGCCTTCTTCGCCGCCACCCGCGGCTTTCCGGCGCGGCTCTACCGCTGGGCGACGCCGGTGCGCCTGCCGGCCGGGCAGCACCTGCTGCGGCAGGTGCCGCGCCCGCCGGATGCGGTGTTCGTGACGCATTTCCATGCCGACCATGCCGCCGGGCTGATCGACCTGCCGCCCGGCATTCCGGTGCTGGCCTCGCAGGCCGCGATCGACGGGCTGGCGCTGGGCGATATGGCCAGCCTGCGCGCCGCCTGTCCGCCGGGCCTGCGCGACGCCCTGCGCGCCCGCAACCCGCGGCCGGTGGACGGGGACATGCCGGTGGCGACCGGGCTGGCCGAGTTTCCGCTGGGCCACGACCTGCTGGGCGACGGGCGGCTGATCGCCATCCCGCTGCCCGGCCACGGCATCGGCCAGACGGGGGTCTGGCTGCCCGAACTGGCGCGTTTCCTGATCGCCGATGCCGCCTATTCCCGCGCCGCCCTGCGCAGCGGGCGGATGCCGCCGCGCATGGTGCTGGCGCGGCTGGGCGATGCCGATGCTTATGTCCGCACCTTCGCCGCCCTGCGCGCCCTGATGGCGCGGCGGCCCGAGATCCGCTTCGATCCCTCGCATTGCCCGGAGGTGGCATGAGCCTGACCGCTTTCCTGCAAGCCCGCTATGGCCGGGGCTTTGCCTCGCGCGCCGCCATCGAGGCGCATCAGGCGGCCGCCTTCCTGCGCTTTCGCCAGCGGGTGATGCCGCGCTCGCCCTTCTACGATGTCTATGCCGACACGCCGCTGGAGGCGCTGCCGCGCATGGACAAGGCCCGGCTGATGGCCGAATTCTCGCGCATCAACACCTGCGGCATCACCCGCCAGGCGGCGCTGGCGGTGGCGCTGCGGGCCGAGGCCAGCCGCGATTTCCGCCCGATGATCGGCGCGGTCTCGGTGGGGCTGTCCACCGGAACCTCGGGCCAGCGCGGCCTGTTCCTCGCCACGCCGGCCGAGCGCCGGCTCTGGGCGGCGACCATGCTGGGCCGCTATTGGCCGGAGCTGTGGCGCCGGCAGCGGGTGGCCTTCTTCATGCGCGCCGACAATGCCCTCTATCGCGGCCTGTCCAATCCGGCGGTGACATTTGCCTTCTTCGACCTGCTGGCGGAATTCGACGGCCACCTGCCGGCGCTGGCGGCGCTGGACCCCACCGTGCTGATCGCGCCGGCGCGGGTGCTGGCGGTGCTGGCCGAGGCGCAGCTGGCCGGCGCCCTGACCCTGTCGCCGCGCCGGGTGATCTCGGTCGCCGAGGTGCTGTCGCCGGAGGATGCGGCGCTGATCGCCCGCGCCTTCGGCCGCCCGGTCGATCAGGTCTATCAGGCGACCGAGGGCGTGCTGGCGATGACCTGCCGCGCCGGTAACCTGCATCTGAACGAGGGGCTGCTGCGCATCGACCGCGACGTGATCGACCCGCTGACCGGCGCCTTCTGCCCGATCATCCATGATTTCACCCGCCACAGCCTGCCGATCCTGAACTATCGCCTGAACGACGTGCTGGTGCCGGACCCGGCGCCCTGCCCCTGCGGCTGCGCCAGCCTGCGCATCGCCCGCATCGAGGGGCGCGAGGACGACATGCTGTGGTGGCCCTCGCCGGCCGGCCCGCGGCTGGTGACGGCCGAGGCGATCCGCAGCGCCATCGCCACCCTGCCGCAGGGGCTGCGCGACTATCGGGTGATTCAGCAGGGCGGGGCGCTGCATCTGTGGCTGCAGGGTGCCGCGCCCGGTGCCGCCGGGGCGCTGGAGGCGGCGCTGGCGGCGCTGGCCGCGCGACTGGACTGCCGTTGCCCGCCGCTGGTGTTCCACAGCGGCCTGCCGCCGGAGACCGGGGCCAAGCGCCGCCGCATCCGGGTGCTGGACGCGGGCTAGTCGGCGGCGTAGCCGGCGGCCTTTTCCACCCGCAGCGCCGCGTCCTGCACCGCCGCCGCCAGCTCGGCCGCGCGCAGCTCGGCCTGGCGCTCGGCCAGCACGATCGAGATGGTGGCGGCGCAGGCGCCATGCTCGTCGCGGATCGGCGCGGCGATGCAGGCCACGGCGAATTCCGACTGGCTCATCTGGATCGACAGGCGGCGGGCGAAATCCGCCTCGCTCTGCCGTGCCAGCTGCACCGGGTCCACATCCGCCATGCCGGTCGAGGAGGGCCGCGCCGCCGCGGTGAAGGCGCGCACCCGTTCCGCCTCCGGCAGGTGGCCCAACAGCAGCCGCCCGGAGGCGGTCCAGTTCAGCGGCACCCGCGTGCCCACGTTCGAGGTGACGCGGAAATGGCCCTGACCCTCTTCCATGGCGATCACCGCCATCATGGTGCCGTCGCGGGCGCAGAGCTGCACGGTCTCGCCGGTATCGCGGGCCAGCCGCCGCATCTCGCGCCGCGCCTCGGCATAGAGGTCCATCGAGGCGCGATAGCGCAGCCCGTAGCGCATCAGGCGCGGGCCCAGCCAGACCATGCCGCCCTCGCGCCGCGACAGCATCTCGCGCTCGACCAGCTCGTCGACCAGCCGGTAGACGGTCGAGACCGGGGCGCCGGTGGCCTTGCCCAGCTCATAGGCGCTCATCGGCCGCTCGGCCTCGGTCAGCGCGTCGAGGATCTGCAGCGTGCGGTCGATGCCGCTGGTGCGGCTGCGGGTTGGGGCGTCGGTCATCGGCTCCTCCGGGGGCGGCGGCCCGCTATCGGGCAGGCAGGGCGGCGGCGCAAGCCCCGCTCAGGCCAGCCAGTTCAGATAGGGCGAGACGCCGCCATTGCGCTGGCGGTCGAGATCGTCGGGCCGGGGGCGGATATCGGCGGCATGGCGCAGCACCTCGCCCACCGTCGCGGCGACGATCTCGGCCTGACCGGGCAGCAGGTTGCAGGGGTCGAGCTGGAAATAGCCCAGCTCGACCTCGTGGTCGCGCACGATCACCGCCGGCTCCAGCCCGCCCAGATGGCGGGCGAGGGCGGCGGCGGTGGTGCCCGATGCCGGGTCCACCTCGATCTGCATGCGGTCCAGCGGGTTGCCGGTGGGGTCGGGCACGATGCGCGGGGTGATGCCGGGATGGCCGGAGAAGGCGCGCAGCCACAGGTCCAGCGCCGCGCGCTCCGCCGCGCGGATGGCGTCATGGTCGCGGGTCAGCCAGCCTTCCATGGCGGCGATGGCGCCGGCGAGGCTTTCCTTGCCGATCTTCATCCCGCGCCCGATGCCCATGTTCTGCATGTAAACGGCCCGGACCAGATCCCGCCGCCCGGCGACGATGCCTGAGGTCGGGCCGCCCATGAACTTGTGCCCCGAATAGATCGCTAGATCGGCCCCCCCGGCGATGAAGCGGCGCAGGTCGTATTCCGAGGCCGCATCCACGATCACCGGCACCCCGGCCTCGCGGCAGAGCTCAGTAAAGCGGGTGAAGGGGATCTGGCCGTAATCCACGACATGATGCGACACGACATAAAGGGCCGCCGCCGTCTCCGGCCCCAAGGCGGCCTGAAGCTGGTAATCCATGACATGCGTGGATTGGCCGAAGGGCAGCACCGTCGCCCCGGCCAGCTCGATCCCCTGTGCGATGGGCGCGCCATAGCCGCAAAGATGCCCGACCTGCACCGCGATCTTGCAGCGCGGGCCGGGATCGCGGGGCAGGGCCTCGACCCGCGCCGGATCGAGGCCGGTCATGCAGGCCGCGACCGAGAGCGTGATGCCGGCGGCGGCCGAGGCGGTCAGGCAGCCGGCCTCGGCCCCGGTCAGCCGGGCGATGACCCGGCTGGCATCCGCCTGCATCTCGTGGATCCTGACAAAACGCGACATGGCGGCGGCGGTGGCCGCGGCCACTTCGGGTGCGGTGACCGAGGCGCCCAGGCTGGTCATCGTCCCCGACACGTTCACCACCGGCGTATAGCCGCGCGCCCGGTGCCAGCGCCAATCCTCGTTCTCGCCGTCATGGGTCATGGTTCGTCCTTTCAGATGCCGGGGGCCAATTCAAAAATGCCTTCGATCTCGACGGTGATGCGGTTGGGCAGCGAGCCGACGCCGAGCGAGGAGCGCGCGTGAATCCCCGCCTCGCCAAAGACCTGGTGGAACAGTTCCGAGGCGCCGTCGATCACCGCCGGGTGGTCCTCGTAATCCGGGACGGCATTGACCAGCCCCAGCAGCTTGACCACGCTGCCCACCGCGTCGAGACTGCCGAGTCCCTCGCGCAGCACCGCCAGCATGTTCAGCGCCACCAGCCGGGCGTGGTCGCGGGCCTCGCTGGTGGTGACCTCGGCCCCGACCTTGCCGCGCATCAGGCCGCCATCCGCCGCCACCGGCCCCTGGCCGGAGACATAGACCAACCCGCCCGCGCGGCGCAGGTTGCGAAATGCCCCGATCGGCGCGGGTGCGGCGTCGGGCAGCACCAGGCCCAGCGTGCGCAGGCGGGATTCGGGGGTCGGGGCGGTATGGAAGCTCATGCGGTCATCGTCCGGGATTTGAGGCAGTAACTGATCTGTCCCGGCGCCACGGTGACGGGCGGCGGGACGGTGGCGGCGCATGCGGCATCGGCCAGCCGGCAGCGGGTGCGGAACACGCAGCCCGAGGGCGGCGCCAGCGGGCTGGGAATGTCGTCGGCCAGCACCTCGCGGTTGCGGGGCGCGCGCGGGTCGGGCTGCGGGATCGCCGACAGCAGCGCCCGCGTGTAGGGATGCGCCGGCGCGTGATAGAGCTGGCGCGCCGGCCCCTGTTCCACGATCCGGCCCAGATACATGACCACGATCTGGTCGCAGAGATATTCGACCACCGACAGGTCATGGGCGATGAACAGCATGGTCAGGTTGCGGCTCTCGCGCAGGTCCAGCAGCAGGTTCAGGATCTGCGCCTGAATGGACACGTCGAGCGCCGAGACGCTTTCATCCGCCACGATGAATTCCGGGTCCAGCGCCAGCGCGCGGGCGATGCCGATGCGCTGGCGCTGGCCGCCGGAGAACTCGTGC
>JBEBVF010000079.1:0-13588 GCA_040392885.1 Paracoccus sp. (in: a-proteobacteria)
TCACTCCTCCACCACATCCAGCACCCCCGGCAGCGCGCGCATCGCCTGTCTTGCCGGCGGGGTCAAAGGGGCGTTGGTGGCGATCTCGATGTCGATCAGCAGCGGCCCGTCCGCCAGCCGCGCATAGACCGGGCCGCGCGCGCGGGACGGGATGCCCGGCTCGGAGGACAGCCGCGCCAGCAACTCGGCCAGAGCGGAAGGCACCTCCGGGCTGGCGATCTCCACCGCCAGCCGGCCGGCGCCGGCATCCGCCACCATCTCGTCCAGCGCCACGACCGAGCGCGCCAGCAGCTTGACCTGATCGCCCGAGGGTTCGGCCTGGACCTGGAACACCACGCTCGCCCCCGGTTCCAGCTTGCCGCGCGCCACCTCCAGCAGGTCGGAAAACAGCGTCACCTCGTAAAGCCCGGTCGGGTCCGAGGCCGCCACGAAGGCATAGCGCGTGCCCTTGGCCGATTTCTTCTCCATCCGGGCCGAGACCGTGCCGGCCAGCCAGGCGACCAGCGGCCCGTCGGCCGCCGCCGCCGAAACCTCGGCCAGGGTCATCACCTGCTTGCGCTTCAGCGCCGGCATGTAGTCGTCCAGCGGGTGGCCGGAGAGGTAGAAGCCGACCGCCTTGTGCTCCTCGGCCAGCCGTTCCAGCGGCAGCCAGACGGCGGCGGCCACGGGACGCGGTGGCGGCAGGTCCTCGCCGCCGCCGAACAGCGAATCCTGCGAGGAGGCGGCCGCCTCATGCACCGCCGCCGACCAGGCGACCAGCCCGTCCAGCCCGGCCAGCACCCGCGCCCGGTCCGGGTCCAGCGCGTCGAAGGCGCCAGCGCGGGCCAGGGTTTCCAGCACGCGCTTGCCGACCCGCTTCAGCTCCACCCGGCGGGCGAAATCCACCATGTCGGCAAAGGGGCGCTGGCCCCGCGCCTCGCAGATCAGCCGCACCGCCTCCACGCCCACGCCCTTCAGTGCGCCCAGCGCATAGAGGATGCGCCCCTCCTCCACCGCGAACAGCGGCTGGCTGCGGTTGATGCAGGGCGCCACCACGGCGATGCCCATACGGTCCAGCTCGCGCTTGTAGACCGCCAGCTTGTCGGTGAGGTGCAGGTCGCAAGTCATCACCGCGGCCATGAACTCGGCCGGGTGGTTGGCCTTCAGCCAGGCGGTCTGGTAGCTGACCACCGCATAGGCCGCGGCATGGGACTTGTTGAAGCCGTAATTGGCGAACTTCTCCAGCAGGTCGAAGACCTCCCCGGCCTTCCGGGCGTCGATGCCCTGTCGGGCGCAGCCCTCGATGAATTTCGGCCGCTCGCGCGCCATCTCCTCGGGCTTCTTCTTGCCCATGGCCCGGCGCAGCAGGTCGGCGCCGCCGAGGCTGTAGCCGGCCATGACCTGCGCGATCTGCATCACCTGTTCCTGATAGACGATGATGCCCTGGGTCTCGGCCAGGATGTGGTCGATGGTGGGATGGATGGATTCCAGCGGCCGCAGCCCGTTCTTGACCTCGCAATAGGTGGGGATGTTCTCCATCGGGCCGGGACGATAGAGGGCGACCAGCGCCACGATGTCCTCGATGCAGGTCGGGCGCATGCGGCGCAGCGCATCCATCATGCCCTGGCTTTCCACCTGGAATACCGCCACCGTGCGGGCGCTGGCGAACAGGTCGTAGCTGGGCTTGTCGTCCAGCGGAATGGCGTTGATCTCGTTCTCGGCCCCCGGCGGCGGGTCATAGAGGCGGCGCCCGTCCGGGGCCTCGTGCAACTGCCGCCCGGAGGCGCGGATCAGGTTCACCGCGGTCTGGATCACCGTCAGCGTCTTGAGGCCGAGGAAGTCGAACTTCACCAGCCCGGCCTGCTCGACCCATTTCATGTTGAACTGCGTCGCCGGCATGTCCGAGCCGGGATCGCGATAGAGCGGCACCAGCTGGTCCAGCGGCCGGTCGCCGATCACCACCCCGGCGGCATGGGTGGAGGCGTTGCGATAGAGCCCTTCCAGCTTCTGCGCGTAATCCAGCAGGCGCTCGACCACCGGCTCGGCGCGGGCGGCCTCGCGCAGGCGCGGCTCGTCGGCCAGCGCCTTTTCGATGCTGACCGGCTTGACGCCCTCAACCGGGATCATCTTGGACAGCCGGTCCACCTGCCCGAAAGGCAGTTGCAGCACCCGGCCCACGTCGCGCACCGCCGCCTTCGACAGCAGCGCGCCGAAGGTGATGATCTGCCCCACCCGCTCGCGGCCGTATTTGCCCTGCACGTAGTGGATGACCTCCTCGCGCCGGTCCATGCAGAAGTCGATGTCGAAATCCGGCATGCTGACCCGCTCGGGGTTCAGGAAGCGCTCGAACAGCAGCGAATAGCGCAGCGGGTCGAGGTCGGTGATGGTCAGCGCATAGGCGACCAGCGAACCGGCGCCCGAGCCGCGGCCCGGACCGACCGGAATGCCCTTCGACTTGGCCCATTTGATGAAATCGGCCACGATCAGGAAATAGCCGGGAAAGCCCATCTGCTCGATGATGCCCAGCTCGAAATCCAGCCGCGCCTGATACTCCTCGACGCTGACCGCATGCGGGATGACGGCGAGGCGGGCGGCCAGACCCTCGCGGGCCTGCCGGCGCAGCTCCTCGACCTCGTCATCGGCGAATTTCGGCAGGATCGGCTTGTGGCGGCTGACGGCAAAGGCGCAGCGGCGGGCGATCTCCACCGTGTTCTCGATCGCCTCGGGCAGGTCGGCAAACAGCGCCGCCATGGCCTCGGAGGACTTGAAATGGTGGTCCGGGGTCAGCTGCCGGCGGCTCTGGGCCTGGTCGACATAGGCTTTGTCGGCGATGCAGAGCAGCGCGTCATGGGCCTCGAACAGACCCGGCGCCGGGAAGTGCACGTCATTGGTGGCGACCAGCGGCAGGGCGAGGTCATAGGCCAGCGCGATCAGCCCCGGCTCGGCCGCCGCCTCCACCGCCATCGGCCGGCCGTTGCTGTCCTTGTGGCGCTGCAACTCGACATAGAGCCGGTCCGGGTAGATCTGCGCCAGCCGGCCGGCCAGCGCGCGCGCCTCGGCTTCGTGCCCGGAGGCGACCAGCCGCCCCAACGGCCCCATCGCGCCGCCGGTCAGGCAGATCAGCCCCTCGGCATGGGCGGCCAGCTCGTCAAGGGTGACATGCGGCGGCGCACCGCCCTCGCGCAGATAGAGGCAGGAGGACAGCGCCATCAGCCCCATCCAGCCGGTCTGGTTCTGCGCCAGCAGCACCAGCGGCCCCTGGGCGGGCTGGGTGCCGATGCCATCGGCCAGGGTGATCTGGCAGCCGACGATCGGCTGCACGCCCTTTTCCAGCGCGGTGACGGAAAATTCCAGCGCCCCGAACATGTTGTTGGTATCGGTCAGCGCCACCGCCGGCTGGCCGGCCGCCTTGGCCAGATCGATCAGCTTCTTCAGCGGCACCGCCCCTTCCAGCAGCGAATGCTCGGAATGGGTGCGCAGATGGATGAATCGGGGCTGGGGGGCGGGCTCGGACATGGCGCGACCATAAGCGCCCTGCCCCGGCCCGGCAACGGCCCGCCGAAAGCCGCCGACGTTCCGTCGCCGCCGAATCGCAATTCTTGCGGAACCGAAGCCCGCCGGTCAGACTTGCATCGCAGAGCAAGAGCGCAATGAGGGATGGGACGATGCAGGGACCGGTCATCAACCAGGGGGGCAAACCCAATCGGGACGGCGATGTGACCGCCTATATTCCCGACGAGCTGCGCGGGAAAAGCTGGTTCAACCCGACGCAATCGGTGATCTTCGTCAACGGCATGGACAACTCCGCCGCCGACCACGAGGAGGCCGGCAACGCGCTGGCCCTGATGCTGGGCTGCCGGGTGGTGGGGGTGTTCAACGCCACCCAAGGCAAGGTCTCCGACCTGTGGCAATGCCTCAAGGACAAGCTGACCCTGACCAATTTCCACTTCAATCCGGGCGGCACCGCGGCGATCAATGCCGCGCTGCCGGGCGCCGGGCTGGTCTATGGCGGCGCGGCGGATTTCAACGGCATGAAGCGCTTCGTCGATACGGTCTACGACCAGGCCCGGACCAAGAATCCGGGGCTGGACAAGGACGGTTTCGTCGCCCGCGTGCTGGAGGACAACCCCGCCGCCGTCGCCCTCTACAAGCTGCTGCTGGGCGTACCCGGTGCCATGCTGGGCAAGCCGATCCACGCCCACAGCCAGGGCAACCTGATCACCTCGAACGCGCTGACTGCGGTCGGGCTGGCGCGCGGCTACGGGGCGCTGAACAATCTGGAGGTCAACAGCTACGGCTCGCCGGCGCGCAACTGGCCGCCGGGGCTGCGCCGCGCCAACAACGCCTTCTCGCTGGACCCGGTGAGCTGGCTGGACCTGACCATGGACTGGACCAGCTCCAAGGTCGGCTTCAAGCCCGCCCACGGTTTCGAGGAATATCGCCGTCATGACGGCGAGTTCGTGGTCAACCGCTTCCGCACCGGCGGCGTCGGCATGACCGTGAACATGGACGAGGAAGGGCTGGCGAATTTCTGCGTCGGCCTCGGCCGCAACGTCGACCGGCTGCGCAGCATCTTCACCCGGCTGGAGGTGGCGCATTACACCGACAGCGACGACGTGGCGGTGCTCTATGTCAACAAGAAGACCGATGCCGAACTGGCCGAGCTGGCCCGGATCGACCGCACCTTCCTCGACCAGCTGATCCGGCTGCTGGATGCCGGCTGGACGGCGGGCGACGAATCCGCCGCCATCGACCGGCTCAAGCGCGCCCAGCGCGCCGCCGCCTGACCACGACCAGGGCGGGGCGGCGGGGGCCGCCCGCCCCGCCGCCGGTCCGGTGCCTGCTCAGGGCCATTTCGCCACCGGCGGCAGGCTCATCAGCACCGCCTCCGGGTCGTGGCCGGTGGCAAGGCCGAATTTCGTGCCCCGGTCATAGACCAGGTTGTATTCGGCATAGAGGCCGCGATGGACCAGTTGTGCCTCGCGCTCGGCCCCGGTCCAGGGGTGCAGGCTGCGCGCCTCGGCCAGCGGCAGGAAGGCGGGCAGGAAGGCCTCGCCCACGGCGCGGGTGAAGGCGAAATCCGCCGCCCAGTCGCCGGTATTCAGATCGTCATAGAAGATGCCGCCCACGCCGCGCGCCCGGCCGCGATGCGGGATGAAGAAATACTCGTCCGCCCAGGCCTTGAAGCGGTCGTAGTAATCGGCGCCATGCGGGTCGCAGGCGCCGCGCATCCGGGCGTGGAAATGCGCGGTATCCTCGGGATATTCGATGGCCGGGTTCAGGTCGGCGCCGCCGCCGAACCACCACGCCCCCGGCGTCCAGAACATGCGGGTGTTCATGTGCACGGCCGGCGCATGCGGGTTCTGCATATGCGCCACCAGGCTGATGCCGCTGGCCCAGAAGCGCGGATCGGCCTCGATCCCCGGCACGCCGCGCGCCGCCATCGACGCCTGCGAGGCCGGGTTCAGCCGGCCATGCACCGCCGACCAGTTGACGCCGACCTTCTCGAACACCCGGCCGCCGCGCATCACCGACATCAGCCCGCCGCCGCCATCCTCGCCGCGCCTCGTTTCCCGGACCTCGAAGCGCGCCTGCCCGTCCAGCGCCTCGAACGCCGCGACGATACGGTCGCGCAGCGCATGGAACCATGCCGCCGCCTCGTCGCGTTCAACCTGCATCTGCATCCCTGGGCCCTTTCGCCTGTTCGTCCTGCACGCTATGCTTTCACCCACCCGATTAGAGGTCCAGCGCATGACCCGCAACATCGCCTGCCTGATCCTGCTGCCCTTCCTGCTGGCCGCCTGCGGCACCCCGCAGGAGCAATGCATCAGCCGCAACACCGCCGAATTGCGCAATGTCGGCAACCTGCTGGAGGAGGTTGAGGGCAACCTCGCCCGCGGCTATGCCTGGGACGAGCGCAGCGTCACCGATACCGAGCTGACCATCTGCCGGCGGGTGGTGCGCGACAAGGACGGCAAGCCGCAGGTCATCACCGACAGCTGCTGGCGCGACGTCACGCGGACCGAGCGTTTCCGCGTCGCCATCGACCCCGTGGCCGAGGCCCGCAAGGCCGAGGGGCTGCGCACCCGCAAGGCGGCGCTGGAGCGGCAGGTGCCGGCCATCCTGGCCGCCTGCAAGGAAGCCTTTCCCGAAGAAAGCTGAGACGACATGACCGAGACCCGACTGACCGCGCTGGCCCATGGCGGCGGCTGCGGCTGCAAGATCGCCCCGGCGCTGCTGCAGGAGCTGCTGGCCGGGGCGCCGGCCGCCGCCGCCTTTCCGCAACTGCTGGTCGGCTCGGATGCGGCCGACGATGCCGCGGTCTGGCAGATCGACGAGGCGCATTGCGTGGTGGCGACCACGGATTTCTTCATGCCCATGGTCGACGACCCGCGCGATTTCGGCCGCATCGCCGCCGCGAACGCGCTCTCGGACATCTGGGCGATGGGCGGACGGCCGATCATGGCGCTGGCCATCTGCGGCATGCCCATCGACAAGCTCTCGCCCGGCACCATCCGCGAGATCCTGCAAGGGGGTGCCAGCATCTGCCACGAAGCCGGGATTCCGCTGGCCGGCGGCCATTCCATCGACGCCCCGGAACCGATCTACGGGCTGGTGGCGATCGGTCTGGTCTCGCCGCAGAACCTGCGCAGGAACGGCGGCGCGCGGGCGGGCGATGCGCTGATCCTGACCAAGGGCCTGGGCATCGGCATCCTGTCGGCGGCGATCAAGCAGGGCAAGGCGGCGACGGCGGATATTGCCGCGCTGGTGGATTCGGCCACGCTGCTGAACCGCGCCGGCGCCGCCCTGGGCGCGCGGGCGGAGGTGCATGCGCTGACCGACGTGACCGGCTTCGGCATCCTCGGCCACGGGCTGGAGATGGCGCGGGCCTCGGATCTGCGGCTGGTGATCGAGGCCGATGCCCTGCCACTGCTGCCGAATGTCGCGGGTTTCGCGCAGGCGGGGCTGCGCACCGGCGCCTCGGTGCGCAACTGGGCCGGCTACGGGCACGAGGTCGCGCTGCCCGACGGCTTCCCGGAATGGCGCCGCGACATCCTGTCGGACCCGCAGACCTCGGGCGGGCTGCTGATCGCCTGCGCGCCGGAAGCGGCCGGGGACATCTGCGCCATCCTGCGCGCCGAGGGCTATCCGCTGGCGGCGATCATCGGCCGGGCCGAGGCCGGCGAACCCGGCATCACCGTGATCTGAAAAAAGGGGGGCGAGGCCCCCCTTTTCCCATCAGTTGAACTTGTTGTCGCGGGGGAAGCCGCGCGGCGCCATGCGGCCGGCGCTGGCGCGCTTGCCCAGCCATTCGCTCAGGTCCGGCTCGGTCCGGGTGCGCCCGGCCGGGTCGGACCAGGACAGCCCCTCGGCCAGGGTGATGAAGCGCGCATCCGACAGCCCGCCATCCTTGAACTTCTGCAGGCGCACGCCCTTGCCGCGGGCCATTTCCGGCAGTTCCGAGACCGGGAACACCAGCAGCTTGCGGTTCTCGCCCACGCAGGCCAGATGGTCGCCCGTCACCCTGCGCGCCAGCGCCAGGGTGCCGTTCAGCACCTGCTTGCCGGATTTGGTCTGCGCCAGCATGTCGGCGGCATTGACGATGAAACCGTCGCCGGCGGTCGAGGCGACCAGCCAGGATTCGTCCTCGCGCCAGGGGAACAGCCCGGCGACCTCGACATCGTTGGGCAGGTCGATCATCAGCCGGATCGGCTCGCCCAGGCCCCGCCCGCCGGGCAGGCTGTTCGCGGACAGCGTGTAGAATCGGCCGTTGCGGCCCAGCACCATCAGCTTGTCGGTGGTCTCGGCATGCAGCGCCAGGAAGGGGCCGTCGCCGTCGCGGAACTTGATCTCGCCATCCAGCGGCTGATGGCCCTTCAGGGCGCGAATCCAGCCCATCTGCGACAGGATCACGGTGATCGGCTCGCGCTCGATCATCGCCTCCATGTCGATCTCCTGCACCTCCGCCGCGCCGGAAATCTCCGTCCGCCGCCCGCCGCCGGGGGCCGAGCGCCCGAACTGGCCACGCACATCGCGCAACTGCTCGGCAATCCGGCCCCATTGCAGGGCCTCGTCGCCCAGCAGCGCCTCCAGCCCGGCGCGTTCCTCGGTCAGGGCGTCGCGCTCGGCGCGCAGCTCCATCTCCTCCAGCCGGCGCAGCGCGCGCAGGCGCATGTTCAGGATCGCCTCGACCTGAATCTCGGTCAGGCCGAACTCGGCCATCATCACCGATTTCGGGTCGTCCTCGTGGCGGATGATCTCGATCACCCGGTCCAGGTTCAGGAAGGCGGTGATATAGCCCTCCAGCACATGCAGCCGCGCGTCGATCTTCGCCAGCCGGTGGCGCGAGCGGCGCAGCAGCACCTCGCGACGGTGATCCAGGAACGCGCGCAGAACCTCCTTGAGGCTGCACACCTTCGGCACCCGGCCGTCGATCAGCACATTCATGTTCAGCCCGAAGCGGACCTCCAGATCCGAGGTCTTGAACAGCGCCGCCATCAGCTGCTCGGGATCGACCGAGCGGGTCTTGGGCTCCAGCACGATGCGCACATCCTCGGCCGATTCGTCGCGCACATCGGCCAGGATCGGCACCTTGCGGGTCTGGATCAGCTCGGCCAGCCGCTCGATCAGCCGGGATTTCTGCACCTGATAGGGGATCTCGGTGACCACGACCTGCCACTGCCCGCGCCCCAGATCCTCGCGCAGCCAGCGCGCCCGCAGGCGCAGGCTGCCGCGCCCCGTGCGATAGGCGGCGGCGATGGTCTCGCGATCCTCGACCAGCACGCCGCCGGTGGGGAAATCCGGGCCGGGGATGAAATTCAGCAGCGTGTCGTCGCGCGCGTCGGGGGTGCGGATCAGGTGCAGGCAGGCATCCACGACCTCGTGCAGGTTGTGGGGCGGGATGTTGGTGGCCATGCCCACGGCGATCCCCGAGGCACCGTTGCACAGCAGGTTCGGAAAGGCGGCCGGCAGCACCACCGGCTCCTCCAGCGTGCCGTCGTAATTGGCGCGCATGTTGACCGCATCCTCGGCCAGCCCCTCCATCAGGGCCTCGGCGGCGGCGGTCAGGCGGGCCTCGGTATAGCGGGAGGCGGCGGGGTTGTCGCCGTCGATATTGCCAAAATTCCCCTGCCCGTCGACCAGCGGATAGCGCATGGCGAAGGGCTGGGCGAGGCGCGCCATGGCGTCATAGATCGCCATGTCGCCATGCGGGTGATAGTTGCCCATCACGTCGCCGGTGATCTTGGCCGACTTGCGGAAGGCGCCGGTCGGCGACAGCCGCAATTCGCGCATGGCATAGAGGATGCGGCGATGCACCGGCTTCAGCCCGTCGCGCGCATCCGGCAGCGCCCGGTGCATGATCGTCGACAGCGCATAGGTCAGGTAACGGTCGCCGATGGCGCGCGACAGCGGCTCGGCCACGGTATTGTGCGCCGCGGGCTCCTCGGGGTGGAGGGGCCGGTCGGGATCGTCGGGGTTGTCTTTGTCTGCCATGGCGGTGCAATAGGATGCGCCCGCGCCCGCGTCCAGAGGGCTGCGCGGCCTCCATGCGGTTTCCGGCGCAATCGCGGCCGGGCCGGGAAGGAAAGGGACGGATGCTGCGCCTGTTGCTGATGATCCTCGCCTGCCTGGTGGCGATCGGGGCGGTGATGGCCTCGGTCACGCCGGGCCGGCACCGCGTGGCGCCGGAGATCGAGCCGGCGGTGCAGATCGACGCCGAGCCCGTCCGCAGCCCCGATCCCGCCGCCGTGGACGACGATGGCGCGCGTCCCTCGGCCTCGGAACTGGCACCGGATGCCGGCGGCAACAGCGGTAGCGGCGAGGCCGCGCCGGCGCCGGCGGCGCAGGCCATGCCGGGACCGGCGCTGATGCCCTCGCCGCAAGATCCCGACACCATCGCCCCCCGGGCCGCCGCCGAGGCCGAACCCGCCGCGCAGGCCGGGGCGGACGCCGCCAGCGCGACCGGCCAGCGCCAGGTGACCGCCTCGCGCGTCAACCTGCGTGGCGGGCCGGGCACCGATCATGCCGTGGTCGGCGCGCTCGACCGCGGGGCACTGGTCACGCCGCTGGCCCCGGAGGCCGATGGCTGGCAGCATGTGCGCAGCGCCGATGGCACCGAGGGCTATCTGGCCACACAATTCCTGTCGGCGCCGCTGCCATGAGCGCCGCGCCGCGGGTGCTGATCACCGGCTGTTCCTCCGGCATCGGCCTCGATTGCGCGCATTACCTGCGCGCCAGGGGCTGGCAGGTCATCGCCACCTGCCGCCAGCCGCAGGACGTGGCGGCGCGCGAGGCCGAGGGCTTCGCCACCTGCCGGCTCGACCTCGACGACCCGCAATCCATCGCCGAGGCGGTCAGCTTCGCCACCCAGACCGGCCCCATCGCGGCGCTGGTCAACAACGGCGCCTTCGCCCTGCCCGGCGCGGTCGAGGACCTGCCGCGCGGCGGGCTGGAGGCGGTGTTCCGCACCAACCTGTTCGGCACCCATGACCTGACCCGCCGCATGATCGCGCATTTTCGCGACACCGGCGCCGCCGGCCGGGTGGTCACGGTCTCCTCGGTGCTGGGGCTGGTCGGCATCCCCTGGCGCGGCGCCTATGTGGCCAGCAAATTCGCGCTGGAGGGGCTGACCGACGTGCTGCGGCTGGAAATGGCCGATACCGGCATCCGCATCGTGCTGGTCGAGCCCGGCCCGATCGGCACCATGATCCGCCAGAACTCCATCCCGCATTTCGAGGCCTGGATCGACTGGCGCGCCAGCCCGCGGCGCGCGCAATACGAGGCCAGCCTGCTGAAACGCCTCTATCAGCCCTCCGGCCCCGACCGGTTCCAGCTGCCGCCCGAGGCGGTCAGCCGCACCATCCACCGGGCGCTGACCGCCCGCCATCCCCGCGCCCGCTATACGGTCACCCTGCCCACCCGGCTGGCGGCGCTGTCGCGGCGCTGGCTGCCGGACGGGCTGCGCGACCGGCTGCTGCGGCGGGCCTAGGCTGGACGCGCGCGCGCCATGGGTCTAAGCATGAGGCCCCGGCCGGAGGGCGCATCATGTGGAACGATCCCGTCTATCTTCTGATCATCGCCGCCCTTGCCTGCGTCGCGGTGGTCCTCGCCATCGGCGTCATCGGCTTTGCCCGCGACGGCGAGTTCAACCGCAAGCACGGCAACCGCATGATGCGCTGGCGCATCATCGCGCAGTTCATCGCGCTGTGCCTGATCATGGGCTATCTGTGGCTGCACGGGGGCTGAGCCCCGGCAAGGAAGGAAGGCGCGCATGGTCGTCCTGAACAAGATCTATACCCGCACCGGCGACAAGGGCGACACCGCGCTCTCGGACGGCTCACGGGTGCCGAAATACGATGCGCGCGTCACCGCCTACGGCACCGTGGACGAGGCCAATGCCGCCATCGGTCTGGTGCGCCTGCACAGCGAGGGGGTGATGGACCAGCGGCTGGCCGCGATCCAGAACGACCTGTTCGATGTCGGCGCCGATCTGGCGCGGCCGAACCTGGCCGGCGATGCCGAGGCCCCCTATCCGGTGCTGCGCGCCATCGCGGCGCAGGTGGACCGGCTGGAGGCCGAGATCGACGAGATGAATGCCGGGCTGTCGCCGCTGCGCAGCTTCGTCCTACCCGGCGGCAGCCCGCTGGCGGCGCATCTGCACCTGGCGCGCACCGTCACCCGCCGGGCCGAGCGTTGCGCGGTGGAACTGGCGGCGGCCACCGGCGACGTGAACCCGGAGGCGATTCGCTTTCTCAACCGGCTGTCGGACTGGCTGTTCGTGGCCGCGCGGCTGGCCAATGGCGGCGGCACCGCCGAGGTGCTGTGGCGGCCCGGCGCCAACCGGTGAGCCGCCCGGTGCCACAGGCCCGCAATCATGCGGAAAACCGCCGCCGCGCAGGCCGGGGCGAGGTGTTTTGCCGCTTTGCAGCGAGCGCCCCTTCGGTTAGAGAGGGCGGCGAACAGGTGACGCAACCATGGGAGAGAGGCCGATGAAGGTTCTCGTGCCGGTCAAGCGCGTGATCGACTATAACGTGAAGCCCCGGGTCAAGCCGGACGGATCGGGGGTCGATCTTGCCAATATCAAGATGTCGATGAACCCCTTCGACGAGAATGCCGTCGAAGAGGCGATCCGCCTGAAGGAAAAGGGCGCGGTCGAGGAAATCGTCGTGGTGTCCATCGGCGTGAAGCAGGCGGCGGAAACGCTGCGCACCGCGCTGGCCATGGGTGCCGACCGCGCGATCCTGGTGGTCGCTGCCGACGACGTGCATCAGGACATCGAGCCGCTGGCCGTGGCCAAGATCCTCAAGGCGGTGGTCGAGGCCGAACAGCCCGGCCTGGTGATCGCCGGCAAGCAGGCGATCGACAACGACATGAACGCCACCGGCCAGATGCTGGCGGCGCTGCTGGGCTGGGGTCAGGCCACTTTCGCCAACAGCATCGAGATTGCCGGCGAGGCCGCCAAGGTCACCCGCGAGGTCGATGGCGGCCTTCAGACGGTCTCGGTCAAGCTGCCGGCGGTGGTCACCGCCGACCTGCGCCTGAACGAGCCGCGCTATGCCAGCCTGCCCAACATCATGAAGGCCAAGAAGAAGCCGCTGGAGGAAAAGACCGCCGCCGATTACGGCGTCGATGTCACCCCGCGGCTGACGGTGGTCAAGACCGCCGAGCCGGAAGGCCGCAAGGCCGGCATCAAGGTCGGCTCGGTCGACGAGCTGGTGGCGAAACTGAAAGAAGCGGGGGTGGTGTGATGGCCGTTCTGCTGGTTGCCGAAATCACCGGTGGCAAGGATCTGGCGGTCGATGCGACCGCCAAGGCCCTGACCGCTGCCACGAAACTGGGCGAAGTCACCGTGCTGGTCGCCGGCGAGGACTGCGACGGCGCCGCCGCCGAGGCCGCGAAGCTGGCCGGCGTGGCGCGGGTGATCTGCGTCTCCGACGCCGCCTATGCGCACGGCCTGGCCGAGCCGCTGGCCGATCTGGTCGTGGCCATGGCCGGCGATTTCAGCCATATCGTCTTTGCCTCGACCACTGCGGGCAAGAACGTGGCGCCGCGCGTGGCCGCGCTGCTCGACGTGATGGTGCTGACCGATGTCTCCGAGATCGTCGATGCCGACACCTTCGTGCGCCCGGTCTATGCCGGCAACGCCTTCCAGACGGTGAAATCCTCCGACGCCAAGAAGGTGATGACCGTCCGCACCGCCAGCTTCGACGCCGCCGGCCAGGGTGGCGCGGCCGCGGTCGAGACCGGCGCCGCCAAGGGCGATGCCGGCCTCTCGGCCTGGGTCGAGGACAAGGTTGCCGCCTCGGACCGCCCGGAACTGACCTCGGCCCGCGTCGTGGTCTCGGGCGGGCGCGCGCTGGGCTCGAAAGAGAATTTCGGCATCATCGAGTCGCTGGCCGACAAGCTGGGCGCCGCCGTGGGCGCCTCGCGCGCCGCCGTCGACTCGGGCTATGCGCCGAACGACTGGCAGGTCGGCCAGACCGGCAAGGTCGTGGCGCCGGAGCTTTATGTCGCCGTCGGCATCTCGGGCGCCATCCAGCACCTCGCCGGAATGAAGGACAGCAAGGTCATCGTCGCCATCAACAAGGACGAGGAGGCGCCGATCTTC
>JBEBVF010000080.1:0-12842 GCA_040392885.1 Paracoccus sp. (in: a-proteobacteria)
CCGATGATCGACTGGACCGACCGGTTCTGCCGCGAATTTCACCGGCTGATGTCGCGCGAGGCCTGGCTCTATACCGAGATGATCACCGCCCCGGCGATCCTGCAGGGCGACCGCGCCCGGCTGCTGGATCGCGGCGAGGATGAGGGCGAGGATGGCGGGCGGGTGGTGCTGCAACTGGGCGGCTCGGACCCGGTGGAACTGGCCGAGGCGGTGCGGCTGGCGCTGCCCTGGGGCTATGCCGAGATCAACCTCAATGTCGGCTGCCCCAGCGACCGCGTGCAGTCGGGCTGTTTCGGCGCGGTGCTGATGCGCGATCCGGCGCTGGTCGCCGATTGCCTCGAGGCGATGCACGCCGCCGCGCGGGGCACCGAGATCACGGTGAAATGCCGCATCGGCGTCGACGAGCAGGAGCCGGAGGCCGTGCTGCCGGGCTTCATCGCGGCCGTGGCGGGGGCCGGGGTGCGCCGGGTCATCATCCACGCCCGCAAGGCCTGGCTTCAGGGCCTCTCGCCCCGCGAGAACCGCGAGATTCCGCCGCTGGACTATCCGCTGGTCCACCGCATGAAGGCGGCGTTTCCGCAACTGGCGATCGAGATCAATGGCGGCATCGCCTCGCTGGCGGCGGCGCAGGAGCATCTGGCCCAGGGGCTGGACGGGGTGATGATCGGCCGTGCCGCCTATCACCAGCCCTTCGACATCCTGGGCGGCTGGGACGCGCACCCGCCCTTCGCCAGCCCGCAGGCGGTGGCGCTGGCCATGCGGCCGCGCATCATGGCGCATCTGGAGGCCGGCGGCCGGCTGCACCAGATCACCCGCCACATGCTGGGCCTGTTCCATGCCCGCCCCGGCGCGCGCCAGTGGAAGCGGCTGCTCTCCGAGGCCGGGCCGGCCGGCAACCTTGCCACCTATGACGCGGCGCTGGCGGCGGTGGCGGGCTGAACCTCTGGCCCTGACGGGCCGGGGCGCGTAAAGCGGGGGGCGGCATGCGGGCGGGGGAATGGTGCAGCAGCTGTTGATGTCGGATTGGGCGCTGATGGGCGCGCTGCTGCTGGCGGTGGGGGCCGTGGTCGGGCTGCTCGCCGGCTTGCTGGGCGTCGGCGGCGGCGTGGTGCTGGTGCCGGCCTTTTCCGCCGTGCTGACCGCGACCGGCTTTTATGGCCCCGACATGATGCGCATCTGCCTGGCGACCTCGCTGTCGACGATCTTCGTTACCTCGATCCGCTCGACGCTGGCGCATCACCGCAAGGGCGCGGTGGACTGGGTGGTGCTGCGCGGCTGGGCGCCGTGGATCGGCCTGGGCGCGGTGCTGGGCGCGCTGCTGGTCGCCCAGCTGGAGACCCGGCAGCTGAAGATCATCTTCGGCGCCCTGGTGCCCGGCTTCGCGGCCTATATGGCCTTCGGCAACCCGGAATGGCGCCTCGGCGACCGGCTGCCCACCGGCGCGCTGCGGGCGGCCCTGGCCTTTCCCATCGGGTTGGTCGGCGTGCTTCTGGGCATTGGTGGCGGCATTCTCGGCGTCGGCTCGCTGACGCTCTACGGCCAGCCGGTGCGCCGCGCGGTGGCGACCGCCTCCGGCTTCGGGGCGCTGATCGCGGCGCCCTCGGTGCTGATGTTCCTGTTCGTGCCGGCAGAGCATGCGCCACCGGGCACCCTGGGCTCGGTCAGCCTGCCGATGTTCGCGGTGACGGTGGCGATGACCATGGTAACGGCGCCCCTGGGCGCGGCGCTGGCGCATCGGGTCAACGCGCTGCTGCTGCGCCGGATCTTTGCCGCCTTCCTGGTGGTGGTGGCGCTGAACATGCTGCGCAAGGCGCTAGTCTAGGGCGCGTTCCGCCGCCTTGGCCGCATCCCACAGCGCATCCATCTCGGCCAGCGTTGACTCGCGCGGGTGGCGGCCCTGTTCGGCCAGCGCCGCCTCTATCTGGTTGAAGCGGCGGGTGAATTTCGCATTGGCATCGCGCAGGGCAGCCTCGGGGTCGATGTCGAGATGCCGGGCCAGATTGGCGACCGCGAACAGCAGGTCGCCGAATTCCTCGGCCCGGTGGCCGGGATCGGTGGCGGCGACCAGCTCGGCCGTCTCCTCGGCGATCTTGTCCAGCACCTGCGCCGGACCCGGCCAGTCGAAACCCACCCGCGCGGCGCGGTTCTGCAGCTTGACCGCCCGGGTCAGCGCCGGCAGGCCCAGCGCCACCCCGTCCAGCACGCCCTTCTGGTTGGCGCCGGCGCGCTCGCCGGCCTTGATCGCCTCCCAGTCCTTCACCTGCTGCTCCGGGGTCTTGTCGCGCGATTCGGTGCCGAAGACATGCGGATGCCGCGCCACCAGCTTGTCGGAAATCGCATTGGCCACGTCGGTCAGGTCGAACAGCCCCGCCTCCTGGGCGATGCGGGCCTGGAACACCACCTGCAACAGCAGGTCGCCCAGCTCGCCCGGCAATTCGTCCCAGGCCTCGCGGGCGACGGCATCGGCGACCTCATGGGCTTCCTCGATGGCATAGGGGGTCAGCGAGGCAAAGCTCTGCACCACGTCCCAGGGACAGCCGGTCTCCGGGTCGCGCAGCGCCGCCATGATCGCCGCCAGCCGCGCTATCGCCTCGCGCATCTGGGGTTCGCGGTCGGGCAGGGGGGCGCGGATCGGATCGGCGTTCATGGTTTCTCAACCTGTTTGTGCTGGATTGGCGGGGAAGGGAGGGGGCGGAAGGTGGCTGTGGCGGGCGATCGGGCTGCGTTCATGATTCCGGCCGGGGCCAGTGGCGCGGCGGCTCGGCGGTGATCGGTGCGGCGCCGGTGACGGCCTCGGCGGCGCGCAGATCGGCCTGCAACGCGTCGAGGTCGATGTCGAAGCGGCGTTGCAGGGCGCCCAGGTCCCAGGGCCGGGTGTCAAAGCGGGGAATGTCGAACTGGCTGTCATTGGTGCCGTGGCGGCCATGCACATACATGTTGCTGTCGCCCATGGTCACGGTGGGCATGGCGGCATGCAGCCGGTGATGGCCGAAATCGAACAGGGCGCGGCGCTCCTCGGGCGGGAAATACACCGTCTGGGCACAGTTCCAGTTCAGCATCCAGGTCTGGAACAGCCGCGCCTGACGTCCGTCGGCATCGAGGATCAGGCCGCGCACATGGTCCAGCGCCACCATGCCGAACCGGGAATGGAGGGGGAGGAGGCCGTCGATGAAATCGGCATGCACACGCTCGACATAGTCGCGGGCCACGGCGTCGTCGTCGTCGATGCGGAACTGGGCGATGACCTCGGCATCGGGGGAAAACCTCCGCCGCAGGGCGTCGTTGGCGACCTGGTGATGCGGGCCGGGGGCGGCGAATTCGACCTCGATCTGCGGGATGCCGGCAACCATCTCCAGCAGCCGGGACCGCCAGGGCTCCGGCAGCGCCTCGCTGGTCAGCACGACGAAGCGGAAATCCTTTTCCGTCTGTGCCCGCAGCGCCGGCAGGGTGACGTTGCGGAACCAGGCAAAGCGCATCGCCAGCCGGCGCGGGTCGAACAGGAAGGCGGCGCGGGCGTCCAGATCCTGCGGCGCGCGCTTGTAGCCGCCCTCGATCAGCAGCGAAAACCGGCAAAGGCCGAGAACCTGGATCTGCACCCCGCACCCCCTGATGGCTGGTCCCTTGGGATGGCGCGGGGGCGGCGGGCTGTCAACCTCGCCTCAGCCGGCGGCGCGCGCCAGCCGATACTGGGTCACGTCGGTGCGCCCGACGGTGAAGGAGGCAATGCAGGCGGCGAGGTAGAACCGCCAGACGCGGATGAAGCCCTCGTCGAAGCCCAGTTCCAGCACGCGCCCGCGCATGGCGTCGAAGCGGCGCAGCCATTCGGCCAGCGTGCGCGCATAGCTGGAACCGAAGGCGAAGCCGTCCTCGACGCGCAGTCCGGCGGCGGCGGATTCGGCCTCGAACCGCTGCGGCGAGGGCAGCATGCCGCCGGGAAAGATGAAGCTGCGGATCATGTCGCCGCCGCGCCGGTAGCGGTCGAAATAGCGGTCGGCGACGGTGATCACCTGGATCATGGCACGGCCGCGATCGCTCAGCACCTCGCGCAGCTTGCGGAAATACACCGGCCAGTAGCGCTCGCCCACCGCCTCGAACATCTCGATGGAGACGACATGATCGTAGCGCCCGGCCTCGTCGCGATAGTCCTGGAGGGCGATCTCCGCGCCGGCGCCGAGGCGGGCGCGGGCGAATTCGGCCTGGGCGCGCGACAGCGTCAGCCCCTTGGGGGCGAAATCGCCGCGCGCCAGCGCCCGCTCGGCAAAGCCGCCCCAGCCGCAGCCGATCTCCAGCAGCGGGCCGGAGGCGGAGGGCAGGTTGTCGAGGATGCGGTCATATTTGCGCAGCTGCGCCCCGGTCAGGTCGTCGCCCGGCCCGAACAGGGCCGAGGAATAGGTCATCGTCGGGTCCAGCCAGAGCGCATAGAACGCGTTGCCGAGGTCGTAATGCGCGGCGATGTTGCGCCGGGCGCCGCGGCGGGTGTTGCGGTCCAGCCAGTAGGCGGCGCGGATCGCCAGCGCCTGCCAGCGGCTGCCATAGACATAGCGGTCCAGCACGTCCTCGTTCAGCAGGCCGAAGGTCAGCAGCGCCGGCAGGTCGGGCGTGTCCAGCCAGCCGTCGCGATAGGCCTCGGTCAGCCCGACATCGGCCCGCGCCGCCATGGCCCGCACGGCGCGCCAGTCGTGCAGGATCAGCTCGGCCTCGGGACCGGGGCCGGCACCGGCGAAATCGTGGCGCGCGCCCTCCGGGGTGGTCAGGCGCAGGCGCCCCTGCGTGATGCGCCCGAGGGTGGACAGCAACTGGTCGCGGGTCTGGCGTGTGAACATGGCTTGCCCCTTTTCCCTGCATCGCGCGGCGGGCGGGCCGCGCCTCCTCCAGCGCAAAAGATAACCGCTGGCACCGGGTTTGACAGGGGGCGGGGGCGATTTTCCGCGCCCGTGGCGGGGATTTCAGTCCCGATCGGCCGATTCCGGCAACTGGTGGCGCTGGATCAGCCCGTAATTGGCCATCATGAAGCCGAAGATGGCCACCGGCAGCACCGCCAGCTTGAAGCCCAGCCAGAACCCTTCCGAGAAATTGCGCCAGACCACCTCGTTGGCCAGCGCCAGCGCCAGGCACAGGCCGATGAAGCGCAGGGTGAGGCTGCGCCAGCCCTCGGGCTGCATCTGCAGGGCGGTGCCGAACACCATGCCCAGCCAGCTGCGGCCCATGGCCAGCCCCAGCCCCAGCACTGCCGCGATCAGCAGATAGAGGAAGGTCGGCTTCATCTTGATATAGGCCGGATCGTCGGCCCAGAGCGTGATCCCGCCCAGGCCCACGACCAGCACCAGCGTCACCACCTGCATGGCCTGAAGCCGCCCCGACAGCCGCCACATCGCCAGCGTGGCCAGCACCTGCGCCGGGATGAACAGCAGCGTCGCCGCCACCAGCCCGTCCCATTCATGGCCGCCCAGATGCAGCGGCCGGCCCCGGAACAGCAAAAAGCCCAGCAGCAGGATCGCCAGCGGCCCGTATTCCAGCACGCCTTTCAGCCAGGCGGGGCGGATGGTGTCGGGCCGGGTCGGAACGGTATCGGGCATGGCGGCTCCTCAGTCCAGGCGAATGGCGGCCAGGACCGGGCCTGGCCCGGCCTGCTGGACGATGATGGCGTGGCGGGTATCGGCGGGCAGGGCGGCGGCGGCGGCCCGGGCGCCCGTGGCCTCGGGCGTTTCGGCGCCGGCGCTGACCGAGAGCCGCAGCACCTTGCGCCCGTCCCATTCCGCCAGCTTGTCGATGCGCACCACGATATTGCGGTATTCCAGACGGCGGCCGCCATTCTCGCCGGCCTCGATCGCCACCTGCCGGCGCGGCAGGTAGCGCAGGAACAGCACCTCGACCCGCCCCGACAGCGCCCGGCGCGGGGTCAGGGTCAGCAGGCTGCGCCCGGCCTCGCGCTCCAGCGTCAGGGTCAGCGCCGGGGGCGCTGCGCGGTGGGCGTCGATCAGCGTGTCCAGATCCGCCGGGCGCGGGGTGAGCAGCGCATCGCTGCCGCCGACGATCATTTGCGGGGTATAGAGGCCGCGCTCGTGGAAGGCGCGGGCATAGGCCTGCTGGCGGGCGGTGAAGGCGGTACTGGCAAAGCCGTCGGCCCAGCCCAGATAGTCCCAGTAGTCGACATGGAAGGACAGCGCCAGCACGTCGTCGCGGTCGGCCATGTCGGCCAGCAGCGCATCCGCCGGCGGGCAGGCCGAGCAGCCCTGGGCGGTGAACAGCTCGACCACCACCGGCTGCGGCGGCAGGGGGCCGGCCGGCAGCGCGGCGAGGCCGGCGCCGCCCGCGGCGGGGGCGGCCATGAAGCTGTTCATGCTGGGGGCGTCGTTCTCCGGACCGGTGCGGCGCTGGGCGAGGCTGTCCTCGGCGGGCGGGGTCTCCGGTGCCCGGCGCTCGGGCGGGCCGGAGGCCTCGACGCTGGTGGTGGCGTCGATCACCGGCTGCGCGCCGGCCGGCCATGCCCCCCAGACCAGGGCGCCGAGGCCGAGGGCGGCGCCGAGGACGGCATGCCGGACGGTCGAGGCGAGGCAGGGGGAAAGCGGCGGGCTGGTCATGTTCCGTCCTTAGCCCCGACTGCGCGGCGCGCCAAATCACCCCTGCGTCAGCCCGCCCGCCACCCGGTCAACAGCCCGCGATCGTTGCCGAACTGCAACGGCGGCGGGGCCTTGCCGGGGCCGGCCGCCGCATCGGGCGCCTTCGCGCCGCGCCCTGCTGCCGCCGGGGCGGGGCGGCGGGCCTCCTTGCCGGGAGGGCGGCTCCTGGGGGGCGCCTCAGGCCGGGCGCAGCCAGTCGCGGGCCAGCGCCGGCAGCGCCTCATAGGCGTCGAGGATGGCATCCGGCCCCAGCCGGGACACGCCGGCCCCCTCCGGCCCGAAGCCGACCAGCGCCACCCGCACCCCGGCCGCCCGCGCCGTGGCGTGGTCGGTGCGGGTGTCGCCGACGAGGAAACTGTTCTCCACCGCGCCGCCGGCCCGGGCCACCGCCTCGCGATAGGGGCGGGGGTCGGGCTTGCGCACCGGCAGCGTGTCGGCGCCGACCAGCCCGCCGAACCAGTCGCGCAGGCCCAGAAGGCGCAGCAGCTGTTCGGCCAGGGCCTCGGGCTTGTTGGTGCAGACGGTCAGCCGCCAGCCCGCCGCGGCCAGGTCGGCCAGCGCCGCCTCCACCCCCGGATAGGGCACCGAATGCCGGGCGATGTCCCGAGCATAGAAATCCAGCAGCCGGTCATAATCCTCGTCCACCGCTGTGGGCGGGATCAGCACGTTTCCGCCGGTGCGGGCAAAGCCCGCCCGCAGCATCGCCCGGCCGCCATGGAAGGCGGTCAGCGCATCCGCCACCGGGTCCAGCAAATCCCCCAAACCCCGGGCGCGAAAGCAGGCATTGGCCGCCGCGATCAGATCGGCGGAGGTATCCACCAGCGTTCCGTCCAGATCGAAAACGACCGTGCCTGCCATGGGCTGCAATCCTTTGCATGAATCCGTGATTCCCGGGGGTCTTGTAACGCGGTGTCGCCCCTCGGTAGAACCCCGGCCGTGAGATGAAGGGGACGAACCGATGCCGCAGGACCAGAATGCCGCCATCATCCTGGCCGCCGGGCAGGGCAGCCGGATGCAATCCGACCTGCCCAAGGTGCTGCACCGGCTGGCGGGCGTGCCGCTGGTCGGCCATGCGCTGGCGGCGGCGCGCCAACTCGACCCGGCGCAGGTGGTGGTGGTCGTGGGCCACGGCGCCGATGCCGTGCGCCGCGCCGTCGCCGGGCTGGACCCGGAGGCGCGGATCGCCCACCAGCCCGAGCAGCTGGGCACCGGCCATGCCGTGGCGCAGGCGCTGCCGCTGCTGGAGGGGTTCGAGGGCCGGGTGATCGTGCTTTACGGCGACACCCCCTTCACCCGCCCGGAGACGCTGGCGGCGATGCTGGCGCATCCGGCCGCGGTGGTGGTGCTGGGCTTCGAGGCCGCCGATCCCGGCCGCTATGGCCGGCTGGTGGCCACCGCCGAGGGCGGGCTGGAGCGCATCGTCGAATACAAGGACGCCAGCGAGGCCGAGCGCGCCATCACCCTGTGCAACAGCGGCGTGATGGCGCTGGATGCGGGCCTGCTGCGTGCCCTGCTCGGGCGGCTGGGCAATGACAATGCCGCCGGCGAATACTATCTCACCGACCTGGTGGCGCTGGCCCGGGCCGAGGGGCGCCCGGTGGCCGTGGTCACCTGCGAGGAGGCCGAGACGCTGGGCATCAACACCCGCGCGGAACTGGCCGATGCCGAGGCCCGCTTTCAGGCCCGCGCCCGCGCCGCGGCGATGGAATCGGGCGTCGCCATGGCCGATCCGGCCACGGTCTGGTTCGCGCTGGATACCCATGTCGGCCGCGATGCGGTGATCGGGCAGAACGTGGTCTTCGGCCCCGGCGTCACCGTGGAATCGGGGGCCGAGATCCTGCCCTTCTGCCATCTGGAGGGCTGCCATATCAGCGCCGGCGCCAGTGTCGGCCCCTTTGCCCGCCTGCGGCCGGGCGCCGAGATCGGCGGCGATGCGCATATCGGCAATTTCGTCGAGGTGAAGAACTCGATCCTGGCCGAGGGGGTCAAGGTCGGCCATCTGACCTATCTGGGCGATGCCGATATCGGCGAGGCCACCAATATCGGCGCCGGCACCGTCACCTGCAACTATGACGGGGTGATGAAGCACCGCACGGTGATCGGCGCGAATGCCTTCATCGGCTCGGACACCATGCTGGTGGCGCCGGTGCGGGTGGGCGACGGGGCGATGACCGCCTCGGGCAGCACCATCACCCGCGACGTGCCCGCCGAGGCCCTGGCCTTCGGACGCGCGCGACAGGAGGTCAAGCCCGGCCTCGCCAGACGCCTGATGGAGGCCCTGCGGGCCGAGAAGGCCGCAAAGAAGGAGCGCAACTGATGTGTGGGATCGTTGGAATTCTCGGCCGGCACGAGGTCGGGCCGCAGCTGGTCGATGCGCTCAAGCGCCTGGAATATCGCGGCTATGACAGCGCCGGCATTGCCACCATCGACGATCGCGGCGTGCTGGGCCTGCGCCGGGCGGTGGGCAAGCTGGTCAACCTGTCGGACAAGCTGGTGCACCAGCCGCTGACCGGGCGCATCGGCATCGGCCATACCCGCTGGGCCACCCATGGCGCCGCGACCGAGGCCAATGCGCATCCCCACAGCCACGGCCCGGTGGCCGTGGTCCATAACGGCATCATCGAGAATTTCCGCCCCCTGCGCGACGAGCTGATCGCCACCGGCGTCAACCCGTCCTCGGAGACCGATACCGAGGTGGTGGCGCTGATGACCGCGCGCAACATGGCCGCCGGCATGGGCCCGGTCGAGGCGGTGCGGGCGACGCTGGCGCGGCTGGAAGGCGCCTTCGCGCTGGCCTTCGTCTTCGAGGGCGAGAGCGACCTGATGATCGCCGCCCGCCGCGGCAGCCCGCTGGCCGTGGGCCATGGCAGCGGCGAGATGTTCGTGGGCTCGGATGCCATCGCGCTGGCGCCGTTCACCGACCGCATCACCTATCTGGCCGATGGCGACCATGCCGTGCTGACCCGCGCCGGCGTCGAGATCTTCGATGCCGACGGCCGCCCGGCCCTGCGCGAGGAGCGCCGCGTCGATCCTGGCGCCAGCGTCATCGACAAGGGCGGCTATCGCCATTTCATGGCCAAGGAGATCGCCGAGCAGCCCGCCGTGCTGGGGGATGTGCTGAACCATTACCTCGCCGGCGACCGGCTGATGCTGCCGGAGGGCGTCGATTTCTCGGCCACCGGGCGGCTGGTTCTGGTCGGCTGCGGCACCGCCTCCTATGCCGGGCATGTGGCGAAATACTGGTTCGAGCGGCTGGCCGGCCTGCCCTGCGAGGTCGATATCGCCTCGGAATTCCGCTATCGCGAACCACCGCTGGGCCCGCAGGATACCGCGATCTTCATCAGCCAGTCGGGCGAGACCGCCGACACGCTGGCGGCGCTGCATTACGCCCGCAGCCAGGGCGCGCAGGTGCTGGGGGTGGTCAATGTCGGCACCTCGGCCATCGCGCGCGAGGCCGACCTGGCGCTGCCGACGCTGGCCGGGATCGAGGTCTGCGTGGCCTCGTCCAAGGCCTTCACCTGCCAGCTCGGCGTGCTGGCGGTGCTGGCGCTGAAGGCCGCCCAGGACCGCGGCCGGCTGGAGGCCGAGGCGCTGGCCCGGCATCTGGCGGATCTGCGCGCGGTGCCGGGGCTGATCGCGCAGGCGCTGACGCTGTCGGATGCCTGCGCGCGGCTGGCCGAATGGCTGTCGCAGGCGCGCGACGTGCTCTATCTGGGGCGCGGGCCGCTCTATCCGGTGGCGCTGGAGGGGGCGCTGAAGCTGAAGGAGCTCAGCTATATCCATGCCGAGGGCTATGCCTCGGGCGAGCTGAAGCACGGCCCCATCGCGCTGATCGACCGCAACATGCCGGTGGTGGTGCTGGCGCCGCGCGACGGGCTGTTCGACAAGACCGTGTCCAACATGCAGGAGGTCATGGCGCGGCACGGCCAGGTGCTGCTGGTCTCGGACGACGAGGGCGTGGCGCAGGCCAGCGACGGCGTGCGCGCCAGCCTGGCGCTGCCGGCGGGCGGCGGGTTGTTCGCGGCCATGGTCTATGCGGTGCCGATGCAGTATCTGGCCTATCACACCGCGGTCGCCAAGGGGACCGATGTGGACCAGCCCCGCAACCTCGCCAAATCGGTGACGGTGGAATGAAAAAAGGCCCCGCGAGGGGCCTTTTCACTCAGCTGTCCTTGCCCATCCGGGCGTCGAGGCTCCACGGTCCCGGCCCGGCAAAGACCAGATACAGGAACACGAAGCAGTAGAGGATCGCCGCATCGCCGCTGTTCAGGACCGGGAACGGGCTTTGCGGCGCATGCACCATCCAGTAGGCGATCGCCATCATGCCCGAGGCGATGAAGGCTACCGGGCGGGTGAACAGCCCCAGGATCAGCAGGACGCCGGCGATCAGCTCGATGATGCCGGCGGTCCAGAAGATCGAGAAGGCGGGCGGATTCATCTCCGAGGCCGGAAAGCCGAGGATCTTCTGCGTGCCATGGGCAAGGAAGATCAAGGCGGCGACGATGCGCAGCACGCTGCGCATCTGCGGGGCATAGCGGTTCAGGGCGTCCATGAAATCTCCGTTCTGAACAAGGGGGTCGGCCCCGGATATAGGGCGCCGGGAATGTGTCTGATTTAGCGATGTGAGGCTGGGGGGCCAGTCACGATTTGTAAAACGCCCCGTTGGCGAGGGGTGAACGCCGGACGCGCCCGTCTGGTTGCGCGCCGCCTCAGGCGCGCGGCGGCCGGCCCTGCCAGCGGTTTTCCAGCGCCTCGATGGCGGCGATGCGCTGGCGTGCCGGCGGATGCGAGGCCAGCCAGGCCGCCGCCGGGGCGGCGATGCCGCCGCCGCTGCCGCCCCCGCCGCCGGCCAGCCGGTCCAGCTTGGCGAACAGCGATTTCTGCGGCGCGGTGCCCAGCCCGGCCTTGGTCATCAGCGCGGCGGCGAAGGCGTCGGCCTCGAACTCGTCCTGTCGCGACAGCCGCGCCGCCAGCAGCCGGGCGGCAAGGTTGGCGATCATCGCGCCGATGCCGGGCAGGAACCGCGCCAGCACCCCGGTCAGCACCATGCGGATCAGGTTCTGCCCGGCGAAATCGGCCATGCGGCGGCGGCTGTGGCCATGGGCGACATGGCCCAGCTCATGCGCGACCACCGAGGCCAGCTCGGCCTCGGTCACCGCGCCGCTGTCCAGCCGGTCGAGGAAGCCGCGGGTCAGATAGATGCGCCCGTCCGGCGCCGCGAGGCCGTTGACCGCCGGCACCTCGTAGACCCGCGCCCGCACCGGCGGCAGGTCCATCGCCGCGCCCAGCCGCGCCAGCATCGGCGCCAGCCGCGGATGCGTCAGCGGCGTCGAATTCGCCGCCAGCTCGCGCCGCATGCGCAGCGCCGAGACATGCCACATCGCGACGGCATAGAGGATGATGAGGATCAGCGGCAGGAACTTCAGCATGGTGCCAATATGGGGGGCGCCGCGGCCCTAGCCAAGCACGCGCATGGCCCGCGTCAGCCCCTCCAGCGTCAGCGGCAGCATGCGGTTCTCGAAGATGCTGGCGATCATGCCGATCGAGGGCGTGTATGGCCAATGCGCCTCCGGCACCGGGTTCAGCCAGACATGATCCGGCCAGGTCTCGGCGGCGCGCTTCAGCCAGGTCTCGCCGGGTTCCTCGTTCCAGTGCTCGTTGGCGCCGCCGCGGGCGGCGACCTCGTAGGGCGACATCGAGGCATCGCCGACGAAGATGCATTTGTAGTCGCGGCCATAGCGGTGCAGCAGGTCCCAGGTCGGGATCTGCTGCTCGCGACGGCGGCGGTTGTCGCTCCAGACCGCCTCGTAGAGGCAGTTGTGGAAATAGAAATGGTCCATGTGCTTGAACTCGGCTCGCGCGGCCGAGAACAGCTCATCCACCAGCCGCGTGTGGTCGTCCATCGACCCGCCCACATCCAGAAACAGCAGCACCTTGACGGCGTTGCGCCGCTCGGGCCGGGTCTGCACGTCGATATAGCCGTGATCGGCAGTGGCGCGGATGGTGGCGGGCAGGTCCAGCTCCTCGGCCGCGCCGTGCCGCGCCCAGTGCCGCAGGCGTTTCAGCGCCACCTTGATGTTGCGGGTGCCCAGCTCGACCGAATCGTCGAAATCGCGGAACTCACGCCTGTCCCAGACCTTGACCGCCCGGCGGTGGCGCGATTCGTCCTGGCCGATGCGCACGCCCTCGGGGTTGTAGCCATAGGCGCCGAAGGGCGAGGTG
>JBEBVF010000081.1:0-12582 GCA_040392885.1 Paracoccus sp. (in: a-proteobacteria)
CGCCCGACCGCCCGACCGCCCGACCGCCCGACCGCCCGACCGCCCGACCGCCCGACCGCCGGAGACCCGCGCATGAACATCCCCGAACTGCCCTTCACCGTCACCGACTGGTCGCGGATCACCCCCACGGAGCATCCCGGCACCATCGGCAAGGCGCTGTGGCGCACGCTGACCCTGGGCGACATCCGCATCCGGCAGGTGGAATACACGCCGGGCTATCTGGCCGATCACTGGTGCGACCGCGGCCATATCCTCTATGTGCTCGACGGTGTGCTGGAGACCGAGCTGCGCGACGGCCGCCGCTTCACGCTGACCGCCGGGATGAGCTATCAGGTCTCGGATTTCGGGGATGCGGCGCACCGCTCCTCGACCGCGACCGGGGCGCGGCTGTTCATCGTCGACTAGGTTGCCGGCCCCGGATCGGCCATGACCATCACCCTCTACGATCTCGGCGTGCCCAGCCCGGTCCGCGCCGGCTCCGCCCGGTGCCAGTTCGAGAAACAGCGCTGCCAGCCCCTCCGGCATTGCCGGGCAGGTGCCGCGTTCGGTGATGGCGACTACGAGGGCCGGCTGCGCGCCCGGCCCGCAAGCCCTGAAGCCGCCCGGTCCCCGGGCGCGCCATCGCGGCCGCGCGCCTGCCGTGACCTCGCGGTTCTCAGCCGCGGTCCGCGCCGGGGCCGCCCGGCGCCAGTTCGGGAAACAGCGCCGCCAGCCCCTCAGGCGTCGCCGGGCAGGTGCCGCGCTCGGTGATCAGGCCGGTGACCAGCTCCGCCGGCGTCACGTCGAAGGCCGGGTTGCGCGCCGGCGTTCCGTCCGGCGAGATCTGCACCGACGTGATGGCGCCCGCCGCATCGCGGCCCTGCACATGGATGACCTCGGTCCCGTCGCGCTCCTCGATGGGGATGTCGCGCAGCCCGTCCCAGACCGTCCAGTCGATGGTGGGCGAGGGCAGCGCCACATAGAAGGGCACGCCATTGGCCCGGGCCGCCAGCGCCTTCAGATAGGTGCCGATCTTGTTGCAGACATCGCCGCGCGCCGTGGTGCGGTCGGTGCCGACGATGACCATGTCGACCTCGCCATGCTGCATCAGGTGGCCGCCGGCATTGTCCACGATCAGGTGATGCGGTACGCCGTGGTGGTTCAGCTCCCACGCCGTCAGCTGGGCGCCCTGGTTGCGGGGCCGGGTCTCGTCCACGAAGACCTGCACGGCGATGCCTTCCTCCATGGCGTGATAGATCGGCGAGGTGGCGGTGCCCCAGTCCACGGTGGCCAGCCAGCCGGCATTGCAATGGGTCAGCACATTGACCGGCGCGCCATGCTTGGCGGCGCTGATCTCGCGGATCAGTTGCAGGCCGTGGCGGCCGATGGCGCGGTTGATCTCGACATCCTCGTCGCAGATCGCCGCGGCGCGGGCAAAGGCCGCCTCGGCACGCGTCGCCGGCGGCAGCGGCGCCAGCGTGGCGCGCATGGTATCCAGCGCCCATTTCAGGTTGATCGCCGTGGGGCGGGTGGCATGCAGCCGCGCATAGGCCGCATCCAGCGCCGCGTCCGAGGCATCCAGCGCCATCTGCACCGCCATGCCATAGGCGGCAGTGGCGCCGATCAGCGGCGCGCCGCGCACCCACATCTCGCGGATGGCGGCGGCGAAATCGTCGAGGCCGGCCAGGGTGGCGATGCGCAGCTCATGCGGCAGCCAGCGCTGGTCGATGACCTGCACCGCCCCAGCCCGGTCCCGCCAGATGGAGCGGTAATGCGTCCCGTCGATCTTCACAGGCAGTCCCTTTCCCCGATCTGCCGGGCCAGGTCCAGAACCTGTCCCATGCCGTTGATCCTTCCGCGCCCGACCGCCAGCGCCCGGCCCAGCACCAGCGCGCGGGCCTCGCAGGCGGCGCGCAGGTCGTCGTCCGCGATGCGGTCGAATTCGGCGATATGGGCCAGGCCAAGGATGCGGCGATGCATCTCGACCCCGCAGAAACCCAGCGCATCGCGCCAGATGGCGTCCAGCCGCCCGATCCGGGCCAGTTCGGCGGCCTGCCAGTCGCCCTGATCCTCGAACAGCATCGCCTGATAGAGGATGCCGGTGCGTTCCGTGCGCCACAGCCGGGTGAACTCGGCGGCAAAGCTGTCCCAGACGGTCGCCGCCACGCCCAGCACCCAGTCGCCGTATCCGGCGCGGGCGCCGGGGGTCGGGGCATGGCCGGGCTGGGCAAAGAAGGCCATCAGGAAATTGGCGATCAGCATACCCACGTCGAAGCCGAACGGGCCATAGGTGGCGAACTCCGGGTCGATCACCCGGCAATCGTCCCCGGCCACCATCACCGAGCCGGTATGCAGGTCGCCATGCAGCAGCGTCTCGGCATGGTTGGCGAAGGCCAGCTTCATGTCCTGCGCGGCGATCTTGAGGTCCTGATCGCCGCGCAGCCGCGCCACCAGCGGCGCCAGCGCGGGGGTAAAGCGGTTCATGGCGGCGTCGAAATAGGGGTCCGAGAACACCAGATTCTCGGTGATGTCGCACAGCGCGACATTGCCGGCGAACAGCGCCAGATCGGCCTTGCGCTGGCCCGTGTCCATGCCGAGGTCGGAGCCGCGGAAGGCGGTGCGGGCGCAGAACCGGCCCAGCGCCTCGCCCAGACCGCCATGGCGCGTCCCCGCCATCAGCGAATGGCGCAGGATCACGTGCGGGTGCAGGTATTCCATGGCGATCAGCGCCTGATCGGCATCGAAATGCACCACCTGCGGCACCCGGCCGGGGTCGCGCGCCGCCTGCCGGGTCAGCGCGTGATATTCGTAGAAGCTGCGCGACAGCGGCAGCGGCCAGCTGTCGCCGACCAGCCGCACATAGGGCAGCGCCTGCTTGACGATCAGGCTGCCGCCCGCGCCCTCGACGATGAAGACCAGATTCAGGTTGCCGTCGCCCACCTCGCGCACCGTCCAGCCGGCGGGGTCGCCCAGCGCGGCGCGCATCGGCGCCACCTCGCCCAGCCGCGCGGGCAGGCTGTCCGGCGCCAGCGGCGCATAAGCGGTTTCGGCCATCTTCACCTCCTTCGCAAGGATGCGCGGGACCGGGGCGGCGCCCGGTTGCGGGCAAGGATTTCCAGTTTCGTGGCGTTTGTCAAACCGTATTGACTTTTGAAAGCCGCGCCGCCAGCCTGCCCGAATGCAAGGGGGAGGTGGCGTGACAGCCGAGGCGAGCCAAGCTGCGATCCGGGTGGCCGGCCTGCGCAAGGCCTTCGGTCGCAATCAGGTGCTGCGCGGCGTCGACCTGACCATTCCCGCCGGGCAGGTCACGGTGCTGATGGGCGCCAACGGCGCCGGCAAGTCCACGCTGGTCAAGGTGCTGTGCGGCGTGCATGCCCCGGATGCGGGCGAGGTCCGGCTCGACGGCCGGCCCTTTGCCCCCGCCAGCCCCTCCGAGGCGCTGCGCGCCGGCGTGGTCACCGTTCACCAAAACATCGACGACGGCGTGGTGCCCGATCTGGACGTGGCCTCCAACCTGATGCTGGACAGCCTCGCCGCCGGCGGGCGGCTGTTCATCGACCGCCGGGCGCTGCGGGCCCGCGCGCGCGAGATCGCCGCCTCCATCGGCCTCGACCTGGACATGGGCCGGCAGGTCGCCGACCTGACGCTGGCCGACCGCCAGCTGGTCGCCATCGCCCGCGCCATGGCCCATGCGCCCCGCCTGCTGATCCTGGACGAGCCGACCAGCTCGCTCTCGGCCGTCGAGGCCGAGCGGCTGTTCCGGCTGGTCGAGGCGCTGAAGGCGCGCGGGGTGGCGATCCTCTATATCTCGCACCGCATGTCCGACATCCGCCGGCTGGCCGATCGCATCCTGTCGATGCGCGACGGGCTGATCGTCGGCCGGTTCGAGGGCGCGGCGCTGGACCATGCCGGCGCGGTCGCCGCCATGCTGGGGCAGGAACTGGGCGAGGCGCAGGTGGCCATACCCGCCCCCGGCGCGCCGGTGCTGGTGCTGAAGGACATGGTGCTGCGCGACGGGGCGCGGCCATTCGACCTGACCGCCCATGCGCGCGAGGTCATCGCCATCACCGGTCTGGTGGGGGCGGGCAAGTCGGCGCTGGCCGCGGCCCTGTTCGGACTGGCGCCGCCGGTCTCGGGGGTCATGATGCTCGACGGCCGCCCCCATGCGCCGCGCAGCCCGGCCGAGGCGATCCGCGCCGGCGTGTTCCTCTGCCCCAAGGACCGCCGCCAGAACGCCGTGGTCGCGGATTTCGACCTGACCCGTAACATCACGTTGCCCTTCCTGTCCCGCCATGCCGGCGCCGGCTTCATGCGCCGCCGGGCCGAGCGCGCCACCGCCCGGCGGATGATCGCCGAGATGGGCGTGGTCTGCCAGTCCGAGGGCGACGGCATCCTGACGCTGTCGGGCGGCAACCAGCAGAAGGTGATGGTGGCGCGCTGGATGGCGCAGCCCGCCCGCCTGCTGCTGCTGGACGAGCCCTTCCAGGGCGTCGACATCAAGGCCCGGCGCGATATCGGCGCCCGCATCCGTGCCACCGCCGGCGACCGCGCCACCATCGTCTTCGTGGCCGAGCTGGACGAGGCCCGCGAGGTCGCCGACCGCATCCTGGTGATGAGCGAGCACGCCATCGTCGGCGCGCATCGCAACGAGAACATCGACATGGCCGCCATCATGGCCGAGGTGGTGGATGCCGGCCACCATGCCGCACAAGGGATCTGAGATGCCGCCACGCCCCTCCGCCATCGACCTGGCCATCCGCTACGGCTTTCTGGTGCTGCTGGCCGGGCTGGCGGTGTTCTTCAGCGCCAGCGCCGACAATTTCCTGTCGCCGACCTCGGCGGTGCTGATCCTCAGTTCGGTCGCCATCACCGGCATCCTGGCGCTGGGCGTGACCTGCACGCTGGTCGTCGGCGGCTTCGACCTGTCCATCGGCGCGGTGGCGACCTCCGCGCTGATGCTCTCGGCCTATGTCATGGTGGTATGGGAGATGAGCGCCTTCTGGGCGGTCCTGCTGTGCCTGCTGATGGGTGCCGGCGTCGGGCTGGTCAACGGGTTGCTGATCGTGCGCATGAAGGTGCCCGACCTGCTGGCGACGCTGGGCATGATGTTCCTGCTGCTGGGCATCCAGCGCATCCCGACCGAGGGGCGCTCGATCTCCTCCGGCATGACGCTGCCGGGGGGCGCGGTGGCGCAGGGCCAGTTTTCCGAGGCCTTCCTGATGCTGGGCCGCTATCGGCTGGGCGGGCTGGTGCCGCTGTCGGTGGTGTTCCTGATCGTGATCGCCGTGGCCGTCTGGCTGTTCCTGGAGACCACGCGCCACGGCCGGCTGATGTATGCCATCGGCTCGAACGCCCGGGCGGCCAGCCTCGCGGGGGCGAATGTCGACCGCTACAAGGTGGCGGCCTACATGATCTCGGGCGTGCTGGCCTCGGCGGGCGGCATCCTGCTGGCGGCGCGGCTGGGCCGGGGCGACGTGGCCTCGGGCAACAACCTGCTGCTGGATTCGGTCGCCGCCGCGCTGATCGGCTTTGCGGTGCTGGGCGCGTCCAAGCCCAATGCCTTCGGCACCGCCATGGGGGCGCTGTTCCTGGGCATCTTGATGCAGGGGCTGACCATGATGAACGCGCCCTATTACACGCAGGATTTCGTCAAGGGCGCGGTGCTGGTCACCGCCCTGGTATTCACCTTCGCGCTGTCGCACCGCAAGGGCCGCAGCCACGCATAACGGGGACAAAGGGAGGATATGACCATGATCTCCAGACGGATTTTCGCCGGTCTCTTGGGGGCCGCGACGCTGATGCCGGGCCTGGCGCTGGCCCAGGCGCCGGCACCCTTCGACAACCCGGGCGAGGTCAAGATCGCGCTGGTGCGCTATCTGTCCACCGGCGACTTCTTCCAGGCCTATCTGTCCGGCGTCGAGGCGCAGGCCAAGGCGCTGGGCGTCGACCTGCGGGTGCTGGACAGCCGCCAGGATGCCGCGTTGCAGGCGGACATGGTGGACCAGGCCATCGCCATGGGTGTGGACGGCATCATCATCCAGCACGGGCTGACCGAATCCATGCGCGACGCGGCGCAGCGGGCGGTGGCGGCCGGCATCAAGGTGGTGGCCTTCGACGTGAACGTGGAAAACGACGCCATCCCGCAGATCGAGCAGTCCGACCACGACCTCGCCCGGCTGGCGCTGGAGCAGGCGATCGCCGACAATGGCGACAGCTTCAAGGCCGCCTATGTCTATGTGCCCGGCATCGCGCCGCTGGATCGCCGCGACGAGGTCTGGCAGGAGGTCAAGGCCGCCAATCCCGGCATCGAGGAGGTGGCGCAGTTCGGCACGCTGGACAACCCGATCGCCAATTCGGTCGCCAATCAGGCGCGTTCGGTGATCTCGGCCAATCCGGGCATCCAGGTGATCTTCGCGCCCTATGACGAATTCGCCAAGGGCGCCAAGATCGCCGTGGATGAGGCCGGGCTGTCGGGCGACATCGCCATCTATTCCGCCGACATCTCCACCGCCGACATTGCCGAGATGCGCCAGCCCGGCTCGGCCTGGAAGGCGACGGCGGCGACCAACCCGGCGGTGGTCGGCGAGGTCTCGGTGCGGGCGCTGGCCATGCTGCTGGCCGGCGAGGACCCCGGCCATTCGGTGATCGTGCCGCCGACGCTGATCACCCAGGCCATGCTGGAGGAGCAGGACGTCAAGAGCATGGAGGAACTGGGCGTGAAGATCCCGGCCTTCGCCCATGCCGATGTGGCGGTGCCGGACTGGATGGCGCTGCCGGAGCGTTGAGGCAGCCGGCGGCAAGGGGGCAACGAACCTCCTTGCCGCCGTCGCGCCCCGTGCGCGTTGCCGGTGCTTTTGCCCAAGGGTTCGCGCCGGCAGGCGGCGGCGTGATGGCGCGCCCGGCAAAGTGGAAGGCACCCGCCCGTCGCGGCGGTCAGGCCGCGTCGATGGCCCGGCGCATGGCGCGGATGCCCTCGCCGATCTCCTCGCCCAGCCGCAGCAGCGAGCCGCCCAGCAGATAGACCACATCCGGGCCATACATCGCCGCCATTTCGGTGGCGCGCGCGACGCTCATGCCACCGCCAGGGCTGGGCAGCATCGGCTGCCCCGGTCCGGCCGGATCACGGCAGGCATCGGCGATCTGGCGGCACTCCTCCGGGGTAAAGCCGAAGCGGCCGCCGGTATTGGGAAACACCGAAATATCCGCCCCGGCCAGCCGTTGCAGGGTGCCGAACAGCACGCCGTGGTCAAAGCCGGTCTCCGGCGACAGCACATAGGGGCCCAGAAATGCCGGATGCGTCATCACCGGCAGGCCGCGTTCCGCCACAAGGCGCACGGTGGGAAAGCCCAGCAGGCCCGGCATCACCAGCAGCCCGTCGGCCCCGGCATCGCGGGCAAAGGCGATATGGGCCTCGATCCGGTCGGGACTGCCGGCCAGCGACGGGAAATAGAGGGTGCGCCCGCCGGTTTCGGCATTGGCGCGGGCGACGGCGGCGGCGGTCTTTTCCACCCGCTCGCGGAAGGGCGCCATCGGCTGGTCCATGATGCCATGGTCTTCCTTGACGATATCGGCCCCGGCGCGGGCGCAGAGCCCGGCAAGATGCGCCAGCGCATCGGCGCCCAGCCCCTGCGGCTTCAGCACCGGGGCGATCATGCCGCCCGAGGGCCGGCCGCAAAGGCCGCGGATGCCGGCGATGCCGAAATTCGGGCCGGGATGGCGGGCCAGGATGGTTTCGCCCGGGTCAATGCCGATCACCCGCAGCCCGCGCTGGATCGAGCTGTTGCCGAAGATCACGTTGAACAGCTGGGCCAGGTCCGGCCCGGCGCTGTCGGGGGAATAGCTGATGGTGGCGCGAAAGCGGCCCTCGGCCTCGGTGCCGATCTCCTCGATGCGGCCCAGGATCTCGTCGGCGATGAACCCTTCCGGCACCACGTCGCGGGGCACTTCGACGGTCTGTTCCAGCGCGATGGCCTCGGCACGGGCGCGGGCCTCGGCCGGCGAGCCGGCGAGGATGCGGTAGGTGACCGCAAACCGCATCAGAGCGCCTCGGCCTTCACCGCGGAATGCACCGCATCCACCCGCGCCGCCGCCAGATCGGCCTCGGTGATGCCGAGGCCGGCGCCGGTCAGCCGTTCCACCGCGCCGATCAGCGCCATGGCGTCCAGCCCGTAATGGCGCATCAGATAGGGGCGCGAGCCGCCATGCGCATAGGTATCCTGCAAGCCCAGCCGGATCAGGCGCCGCGCCAGCCCGGCCTCGGCCAGCGCCTCGGCGGTCATGCTGCCGATGCCCCCGGCGACGACGTGGTTTTCCAGCGTCACCACGCCGAAGCGCACCGATTCGGCATGGGCGACGATCTGCGCGGCGTCGAAGGGCTTCAGCGTGTTCAGATGCAGGTGGCGCACGGACACGCTGGCCGCCTCCAGCGGTGCGCGGGCGCGCATCGCCTCCTCGGTGGTGATGCCGGCGGTGATGACCAGCACATCCGTGCCCTCGGCCAGCACCCGCATCTGGCCGACGCGCAGCGGCGTGTCGAACAGGCGCGGGACCGCGCCGCGCAGCACCCGGCAATAGACCGGGCCATCGATGCTGTCGGCGGCCTCGACGATACCCTCCACCTCGGTGGCGTCGCCGGTTTCCAGCACCGTCATGTTGGGGATCGCCCGCATGACCGAGATATCCTCGATCGCCTGATGGGTCATGCCGCCGGGGGTGGTGACGCCGGGCAGAAAACCCATCAGCCGCACCCTGCGCCGCGGATAGGCGATGGAGGCCATCAGCTGGTCATAGGGCCGGCGATACAGGAACACCCCGAAACTGTGCAGGAAGGGGCGGAACCCGGCCAGCCCCAGCCCGCCGGCGAATGACAGCATGTTCTGTTCCGCCATGCCCATCGACAGGAACTGGTCCGGATGGCGGTCGCGAAAGCCGTCGATCTCGCAGCTGGAGGTCAGGTCGGCGGAGAGGCACAGAACCTCGGGATGCCGGATGGCATGGGCTTCAAAGGCGCTGGCATAGGGGCGGTTGACCATTTCGACCATGACGGGGCCTTTCAATAGGCAATGGGCGCGATGCCCAGCTCGGCGGCGATCGCCCGGTTCATCTCGGCGCGCTCGGATTCGGACTTGAAGCGGACGTAATGCAGGCGCGGAAAGCGGCGCTCCAGGAAGGACATGCCCCGATAGGGCGAGGTATGGGCGAGGATGATCAGCGGCCTTCCCTCATGCGGCTCGGCCCGGGCCTGGCGCATGGCGGCCAGGTCGTGGCCGTCGATCTCGACCACCACGGCGCCGAAATCGCGCAGCTTGGTGGCGATGTCGCCCACGGTCATCACGCTGTCCATGGCGCCGTCGCATTGCTGGCGGTTCACGTCCATGATCGCCCAGAGATTGTCGATGCCGTGATGGGCGGCGGCCTGCACGGCCTCCCAGGTCTGTCCCTCCTGCACCTCGCCATCGGACATGAACACGCAGACCTGCCCGGCCTCGCCCTTGCGCTTGCGGCCCCAGGCGAGGCCGGCGCCGGTGGAGAGCCCGATGCCGAGGGTGCCGTTATGCACCTCCATGCCCGGCGAATGCTCGGCCCCGATCATCTCGACCGAGGAGCCGTCCCGGTTGAACATCTCCAGTCCTTCGGGGGCCATGCGCCCGGTCTCGATCAGCGTGGCATAGGCGACCAGCGCATAATGCGCCGGGGCGATGAACAGCCGGTCATGTTCGGGCGCGAAGGGGCCGTTATAGCCGGCGCCGGTGACGTAATCGGGATTGTCCGCCGAGGGCACGCCGCCGAAGGGGCGCGGGATCATCGGCAGCGTCGGCGGCCCGAGATCCAGCGCCTCGTTATAGAGGAAGGCCAGTTGCTCGGCCGCCGAGCAGGCCTGGCTGAGATAGCCGCCATTGTTGCGCATCGAATGCTCGAACACGCGGCGGCGGATGCCCAGGGCGACTTCCTCGGTGGATTTGACGTTGCGCATCGCGCCTTCCCCCTTCGCTGGCCTTGCCCCGTTATCGCGGCTGGGGCGACATTCGTCAACGGTATCTGACAAAGGTCATCATGGCCCGGGTCTTGCACCGCTGGCCCCGGTCTGCAACCAAGCGACAAGGCAGGGGCGGGGGGCATGATGGCAGGACGGGGCGGGCGGCTTCTGGTCACCACGATGCGCAACGAGGGCGCCTTCATCCCGGAATGGCTGGCCTGGCACCGCCGCATCGGGTTTTCGCATTTCCTGATCTATACCAATGACTGCGAGGACGGCACCGACCGCATCCTCGACCGGCTGGCCGAGGCCGGGCTGGTCACCCATCGCCCCAACCCGCCGCAGGGCAAGAAGACCATCCAGTGGCAGGCGCTGACCCGGGCCAGGACCGAGCCGGTGCTGCAGGCGGCGGAATGGGTCATGGTCGCCGATGTGGACGAGTTCCTGGTGATCCATGCGGGTGGGGGGCGGCTGGACGATCTCATCGCCGCCGCACCCGAGGCCGGGGCCTTCGCCATCGACTGGCGCATGTTCGGCAGCGGCGGCCGCCGGGGCTATGCGCCGGGGCTGGTCAGCGCGCAATTCACCCGCGCCGCGCCGGAGGCGCTGGTCTGGCCTTGGCGCGCGGTCCAGTTCAAGACGCTGTTTCGCAATGAGAACCTGCGCCAGCTGGGCGTGCATCGCCCGAAGTTCCAGGCAGGGGCCGAGCCGGTCTGGTGCGACGGCAACGGCCGCCGGGTGCGCGCGCCCATCGGCACCGTGCTGAGCCATGCCGGGCCGCGCTACGGGTTGGCGCAGCTGAACCATTACGCGCTGGGCTCGGCCGAGGATTTCCTGGTCAAGGCCGATCGCGGCCGCCCGAACCGCGCCGATCTGCCGATCCGGCTGGACTACTGGCTGGAGCGGAACTTCGATGCCGCCGAGGATACCAGCCTTGCCCGGCACGCGCCGGCGCTGGCGGCGGAGGTGGCGGCGCTGCTGGCCGATCCGGTGCTGGCGGCGCTGCATGCGCAGGCGGTGGAGTGGCGCCGGGCGCGCATCGCGGCGCTGAAGGCGCAGATCGACCCGTTCTACCTCTATACCGCGCTGCTGGCCGCCGGCCCGACGCAGGTGCTGCCGCCGGCCGACCAGCAGGCGCTGCTGCGCGACCTGCTGGAGATCATCCGCCGCGGCAAGCGGGACGGGGCGCTCTAGGCCTCGGCCTCGCCATTGCTGCGGTTCCAGCGGATCGAGGACCACAGCGCCACGCCGATCAGCGCCGCGCCGCCCAGGCCGGTGATGACCTCCGGGATGTGGATCAGCGCCTGCAGATACATGATCACCGACAGGATCAGGATCGCCCAGAAGGCGCCGTGCTCCAGATAGCGGTATTGGGCCAGCGTGCCCTTTTCGACCAGCATGATGGTCATCGAGCGCACATACATGGCGCCGATGCCGAGGCCGATGGCGATGACGAACAGGTTCTGCGACAGCGCGAAGGCACCGATCACGCCGTCAAAGCTGAAGCTGGCATCCAGCACCTCCAGATAGAGGAAGGCGCCGACGCCGCCCTTGGCCGCGCCCTCCATCAGCTCCTGGCTGCGGTCGAGGACGCCGCCCAGCACCTCGACCAGCAGGAAGGTCAGCAGGCCCCAGATCGCGGAATGAAAGAAGGTGTTGGCGGCGATGGGGCCCAGCTCCGGGTCTTCCGAGCTGCCGATGATGCGGGAAAAGATCAGCATGATGACCAGCACCACCGCGATCTCGACCCCCTTGACCGAGGAATAGTCGGCCGCCTTCTTCTCGATCCAGCGCACCCAGTGGATGTCCTTCTCGCCATCGAAGAAGAAGGACAGGCCGACCATCATCAGGAAGGTGCCCCCGAAGGCGGCGATGGGCAGATGCGCATCCTGCATGATGCGGGCATATTCGGCCGGCTGGCTGGCGGCCATGACCAGCGCCTGCCAAGGGCCGACCTTGGCGGCGATGACCACGATCAGCAGCGGAAAGATCACCCGCATGCCGAACACGGCGATGATGATGCCCCAGGTCAGGAAGCGATGCTGCCATTTCGGCGTCATGTCCTTGAGCTTGTTGGCATTGACGATGGCGTTATCGAAGGAGAGCGAGATCTCCAGCACGGCCAGCACCGAGCAGATGAAGAAGATCTTCAGTGCGCCGGCGGTGGTGTGGGCGGTGGCAAAGCCCAGCCAGGCGCCCAGCGCCAGACCCAGGACCGTGACCACGAAGGCGGCCATGAAATAGGAGGAAAAGCTGCGCGCCTGCGGGTCGGTCATGGTGAAGGCTCCTTGCGGGTCCGTTGGCTGGACCCTCGCCTAGTTACGCACGGGGCGCGGAGCGCACAAGACGCCAATCCGCGGGTATTTGCCAATGATGGCCGGGTTTGCGGGGGGTTGCCGGGGATGGTGCGAGGTCTTCGACTCTGCCCCCTCTCATCGGGTTAGAAACGGCGCTGACCGGAGAAACCGTTGCAATGGCGCCGCCTGCGAGGACTGCTCGTGGCCCGGCCGTTGAGGCCGGCCCACAGGCGGTCGCAGCCGCGCCGCGCTGCTGCACCGGTGAGGGGAGTGGCACAACTCTTTGGTCGGGGATGCCGAGCGGGTCTTGAGTTCCTGCCTGCTTTCCAT
>JBEBVF010000082.1:0-12475 GCA_040392885.1 Paracoccus sp. (in: a-proteobacteria)
GCTCCCGGTGCCGGCGGAGCGGAGGTGCCCCGGCTGCTGCCCGCCCATGCGGCAGTCGCGGCCGGAGCGCTGCTGCCCGCTCATGCCGCCGATAGGGTTCTGCGGCGCCCTCCCCGTCGGGGCGACGGCGGCACGGGCTCCGGCGCCGTGCCCACGACACCAGCCGTTCCCGCCGTGCCCTCCCGTGCGGACGGGTGGTATGTCGGTGGTGGTGATGCTGCGATCCCCTGGCATGGCCTAGCCCTCGTCGATGCCGTTCTTCAGCAGCACCGCCTTTTGCGTGTAGCCGCTGGCGTCGAAGGCATGTTCGACACTGTCCACGTAATAGCGCCCGCCATAGCGGGTCCCGACCCCGTCCACCCGCACCAGCCGCCCCGGCAGCAGCACATGGCCATAGCGGGTGCTGTCGATCACCGCCTCGGCCTGGATCGACAGGCTGGCCTCGTTGATCCGGGCCTGGGCCAGCCGGCGGGCGGCATCGGGCGGGGTATCGCCCTCCTGCCGCATGCGCAGCCGGTTGCGCGGCACCCCCGCCACCGCCGCCGCCTCCCGGGCCGAGCGCGTGCCGAGGATCGGCAGGTCCGGGGTCAGCTCCACATCCTCGGCCTGTTCGGCCCCTGCCGGCGCCACCGCGGCGGTCACCGCGGCGTCGGGCACCGCGGCCTCCTCGTCGATCGTGAACGACAGGCAGTTGCTGTCCGGGCCGGCATAGAGCAGCAGGTCCGGCTGCGGCTGGCCGCTCAGCCGCAGCGGGCCGAAATACATCTCGCCCATCATCAGCCGCATCTCATAGCCCACCGCCTCGGCGCGGGCGGCCAGGAAGGCGAAATCGGTCTTGTCCTGGGTGAGCGCCGCCACCCTCTGCCCCTCGCCGCTGTCCGGGGCCAGCCGGAAGCCGTATTCGGCCAGGATGCTCTGGGCGATGGCGCGGTCGGTGAGGGTCCTGCCGCTCTCGCTGTCGCCCCAGTCGCGGCTGCGCTGCTCGCGGTCCATGCCGATGGTCTGGTCCTGGACCTCGATGGTGACCTTGGCGGCGCCGCGGTCCTGCGGAAAATCCGGGGTGATCCTGACCACATGGCCCCAGAGCACGTCCTCGGCATGGGTGCCGAAATCGGCCTGGATGCGGATCGGCGCCCAGCGGGCGAAATAGGGGCCGTCGAGGACCGGCCAGCGCCCGGACTCGTCGCGGCCCGCGGTCAGCACCAGATTGCCGACGCCGGGCTTGCCGCGCGCCACCTGCAGGGTGACGGTCTGCAGGACGGGATAGAGGTCGGCGATCTCCACCGGCACCGTGCCGGTGAAGATGCGGATCGAGGCCGGCTCGACGCTGCGGAAGATGTCGGGCAGCAGGCTCATGGTGTCTCCGGCCGGGCTGGAATGACGATGCGGGCGCCGGCGCGGATGCGGGCAAGCCCGCTATCCGCGGCCGGCGCCTCGGCATAGAGCAGGTCGGCGGGCAGGAAGGTCTCCGGGTTGGCCTCGGCGATCACCCACCACAGCCGCGGGTCGTCGTAGAACTCCTTGGCCAGCCGGTCGAGGCGGTCGCCGACTTTCAGCTCGTATTCCACATAGGCGGCATGGCTGCGCACCCGCCGCGGCATCAGCCCGCGAAACGGCGCCACGGCCGGGTCGGGCCACTGGAAGGACGGCGTGTCCGAATAGCGTTTGCGCGGGTCGCGGCGCATCAGCGGCCTCCTTTCACGGGCAGGGGGACCGGGCCGGGGCTGGCGGGGCTGGGCTGGCGGGGCGGGCGAGGCATCACGAACCCCCCGTCACGGCGGCGATCAGCTCGGCGGCGGTGCCGATGCCGGGCTTGCCGCGCAGCCGGCTGGCCGAGATCTGCTGGCGCAGCCGGTCGGCGAAGATGAAGGGGTTGTGGGCCTCGATCACCTGCATGGTCAGCTGCGCCTTGGCGCGGATCGGCACCAGCGAGCCCAGGAACTCCTCCACCGTGTAGCTGACCGTCTTCAGCACCACCGGCAGGATCTCGGCCCCCCAGATGAACAGCACCACCGAAGGCGTCAGGTCGCGGTCGAAGGCGCGGGCGCCGGTCAGCCCCAGCTCGGTCAGCACCCTCAGCCCGCCGATCTTCTGGCTGCGCGGCTCGACCAGCAGGCGCAGGCTGTCGAGGACCGGCTGGAGTCCGTGGCGCCCGTCGCCCCAGCCCTCGCGGTCCATGTAATCGGCGGCGGCGAAGACCAGCTCGACCGCCAGCGTCTCGTCCTGCAATTTCGCCGCCTGCATGATGCGCGGCGTCTGCATCGGCGTGGCGAAGGCGAAATCGGTGCCGGTGCCGGGGGTGTTGATCACCGTCAGCTCGGTGCCGCGGCTGCGGGTCAGGGTCTCGGGATTGTACTGGAAGGGCAGCACGATGGCGTCGGGGTTCAGGTTGAACTCCACCAGCACGCCGTGGCGGGAGGCGGTCATGGCCGACCCTCCCTGATGGCGGCGGCCAGCGCCTCGGCGACGCGGCGGGCCAGGCTGTCGGCGCCCTCGAACGGCCGCGCGGCCAGCGGTGGCAGGCCGAGGCCGGCCAGCCGCCCGGCCTGCGCCGGGCTGAGGTGCTGCGCGTCCAGATGGCGGGCGAAGGCGGCGGCAAAGGCCCGCGGATCGACACCGGGCAGGGCCGGCAGGTCGATCTGCAACATCTCGATGCGGGCCGTCGGGCGGGCGGGGGACAGGGCGTCGCGGCGTGGCGGCCGGGAGATGGTCATGGCGCATCCTCCGGCAGGTATTCGGCCAGCGGGCCGAGCTGGTCGCGGGTGAAGGTTGCGGTGGATTTGGTGCATTCGCGCCGGATCGCCCGCGCCAGATGCGCGGCATCCGGGCGCCGCCCCGCGGCCTCGGCCAGCGCCAGCGCATAGGTGCCGGCATTGGCGATCTCGGCCGCCGAGAGGTCGATCGCCGCCGCCAGACGCGCCAGCGCCTCCGCCCCGGCCACGCCGGAAAGCGCCCGCAGCCAGGCCGTCTGGCGCAGGGCGCGGTCGGGGCGGCGGAACTCGACCACCGCGCCGAAGCGGCGCAGGAAGGCGTCGTCGATATTGCCGCGCAGGTTGGTGGTGGCGAAGACCGGGCCCTGATGCGCCTCCAGCAGCATCAGCAGATGGCTGACCGTCAGGTTGGCGCTGTGGTCGCGGGCCTCGCGCACCGCGGTGCGCCGGCTCAGCAGCGCATCGCATTCGTCGATCAGGATGCAGCCGCGGGTGCCGCTCATCTGGCCGAAGATCTCGGTCAGGTTGCGCTCGGTCTCGCCCATCCATTTCGACAGGATGGCGCCGAGGTTCAGCCGGAACAGCGGCCGTCCCAGCCGCCGCGACAGGTGGCGCGCGGCCAGGGTCTTGCCGGTGCCGGGCGGGCCGGAGAGGAGCACCGCCGGCCCGCCCGGCGCCGTGCGCTCGCGCGCCTGCCGAGCCAGCGAGAAGGCGGCCAATGCGGTGATCTCGTCCAGGTGCCGGGCGGTGTCGGTGGCCAGCAGCAGCAGGGGCAGCGGGCCGGTGCCGTCATCGGCCAGCACCATACCGCCGGGCAGGGTGCCGAAGCCATCCTCGCCGAGGATGCGGCGCAGCAGGCGGGCGCCGGGGCGGATCAGCCGGCCCGGTCCGGCGCCGTCGATCTGCAACCAGGTCCCGGCCGGCAGCGGTGCCGCCGGCGACAGGATCTGCTGCATCCGCAGCTCCTCGGCCGGGGACAGCATCAGCATCTCGTGCATCAGCGCCTGCGACAGCGCCATCTCGCCCCCCGGCTGCAACCCGGACAGCCGGATCGCCTGCGAGGGCCACAGATGCGGATAGAGCGACGCCGCCAGCGCATCGGCGGCGAGGTCGTCATCGGCGGCGCCGTCGCCCCCCAGCACCGCGCGCCACAGCCCGCCCGCCCGCGCCTCGGCGACGCGGGCCTGTGCGGCCTCCAGCGCGCGGCGCTGCTCGGCGCCGATGCCCCGGCCCTGGCGGTGGCGGGCGGTGATCGCCACCAGCTGCGTCAGCCGCGCGCCCTCGGGCGCCAGCCGGGCGGCGAGGTCCGGGTCGGGGCCGGGACCGGCGGGCAGGTGCAGGTTGGCGGCGCGGCTCATGGTGCGGCCTCCAGCGTGATCAGCACCGGGTTGATCTGCATCGCCTGCGGCTGGCCGGGGCGCAGGGCGCGCAGGCGCAGCAGCGCCGGGGTGCCGTCATCGGCCAGCGTCACCGGGCTGGCCGGCATCGGCGCGCCGCCTTGCAGCGCCAGCCGCTCCAGCGCGGTGACCGCCGCCGGTGCCAGCCGCGCCGAGGCGTCCCGCCAGCCGCCGCCCGCCGCATCCCAGCGGTCGAGCGCCAGCGCCAGCGGCTCGGCCGCCTCGGCGATCGCCACCACCGGCAGCACGACATCGCCGGCGCCGGCGGCGAAGCGCGCCTCGGTCGCCAGGTCGGGCGCCGAGGCGGTGCCGCGGTTCAGCACCAGGGCGCCGTATTCAGGCGCCGGTGCCGGCCCGGCGGGCGGCAGGCCGGGATGCGGGCCGATGGCGCCGGGTCCCGCATCCTCGGGGTTCTCCAGCACCGGAAACAGCACCGGCGGCCCGTCATCGGCGGGCCGGGCCGGGGTGATGATGCCGAAGGAAAAGCAATAGGCCAGCGAGGTCCGGTAGGGCGTGTCGCCCTGCGTGGTCCAGATATGGTTGAGATCCTCGATGTCGAGGTTGCGCGGCTGGGCGGTGATCATCAGGTCCGCCGCGACCAGCGCCGCCGCCGGGCCGATCGGCAGCGCATTGGTGATGCGCACCGGACCGAAGCCGGGCTGCTCCAGGAACAGGCGCAGGACATGGGTGAGGATGCGCAGCTCGAAACTGCCCGGCGATTCGCTGGCCGAGGCGCCGGACTTGCAGAAGGCGGTGATCAGCGCATGCAGCCGCACCGCCTGCGCCCCGTCCGGCGTGGCCAGGAAGGCGGCGTTGTCCAATTCGATCCGATAGACGAAGACGGTGACCAGCGGCTGGTCGCTGTCGCGCGGGTGGAACTGCGCCGGGTTGCCGATCTCGACGGCGATCGGGGTGGCGGCGAAGGGGCCGGCATTCAGCGACCGGATGCGCTGGCGCACCGCAGCCATGACATCGGCGGTATGGGAGGCGGCGCTCTGCATCAGAGCCGCCTTGCGCCGGTGCGGCGCATCAGGCTGGCGGCCGAGATCGGGGCCGGTTGCGGCCGCGGCGGCGCGGGGGTGGCGGGCGGCTCCGGCGGCGGCGTGATGCGGATTTCCACGCGGCCGATGCTGAGATTCGGCGCCGGGGACGGCGCTGTGCCGGGCGGAGGGGCCGCCGGTTGCGAAGGCGCCAGGGGCGGCGCGGCGGCGGCGGGAGGTGCGGTTGGTGCGGCCGGTGCGGGGGGCGCGGCGGATGGTGGCGTTGGCGGTGCTGCCGCGTCGGGTCCGGGGGCGGGACCGGCGCCGGGAGGGATCTGCACATGGCTGGCGCTCCGCACCAGCGGCGCCAGCGGCCCGCCTTGCGCAGCCCCGGCGGCGGGGGGCCGGGTGATGATCTGCCAGTCGGCGCTCGGTGCCGGTTCCGGCGTGGCAGGCGGCGGATGGCTGGCGGCGGGCGTTGCCGCAGGCGCGGGTGCTGTCATGGGTGCCGGAGGCCGGGCTGCGGCTGCGGTCGGAATGCCCGGCGCCGGTTCAGGCGGCTGCGTGACAGTGGCGGGCGCCTCGTCGGCGGGCACCCTGGCGGGCCGCGGGGCCAGCCGGGCTGGGGTCGCGGCCGGCGCCGGCGGGGCCTCGGCCAGCGCCTCCGCCACCGGCAGCGGCAGCCCGGCGGGCGGGCCGGAGCCGGGCTTGGGCCGTGCCGGCGGCCCGGCGCCGTAATCGCCGCGCGCCAGGCGGCCAAGCTGTTCGCCCAGGCTCATGCCGGTTCCCCCAGCAGGGCCAGATAGGTCTGGCGGCGGGCCGCGGGCATGCGCAGGATGGCGGCTTCCGACCAGCCATAGGCCCGCGCCAGCCGGTCCACCTGCACCAGCGCCTGCCCGGCATGGTGCGCGATCCAGCCCAGCGGGTCGAACCAGTAGCCGGTCTCGGCCCCGCAGCAGGGGCAGGGAAAGCGCAGCTCGGTCACGATCCGCGGCAGAAGCGGCGCCAGCGCGGCCTCGAAGGCCGCGGCAAAGCGGCGGCGGTCGCCCCCGGTCAGGCAGGTTCCGGCCAGGTCGGCACCCGCGGCCAGCGCCGCCTCATGCGTGCCGGCGGGGATGGCGAAACGGGCACGGTGCCCCGCCCGCGACAGGACCAGCCCGGCGGGAAGCGGCCGCACGCCGGGAGTGAGGGCGAATTCGTCGCGCCCCACCCGCAGATCGGCGGGCTTGCCGCAGGCGCCGCAGAGGGTGACGAACCAGGCCGGCCAGCGGCCATGGTCCAGCGCCAGCCGGAACAGCGCGATCTGCCGGTCGGGCAGCGACAGAAGCCAGGCCCAGCCCGGCGCGGCGGCCGGGGCGGCTGCGGCATCGGGCGCGCGGAACCCGGCCTCGATCACGGCGCTCACCCGCCCGGGCCGGGCCAGCCCGGTCTGCGACAGCGCATCGAACAGCGCCGCATCCCGCCGGCCCCCGGCCGGGCGCAGCACCAGGTCCAGCGCCGAGACCAGCGCCCCCTCGGGGCGGATCTGGACGGCCGCGCTCATGGCCGGCCGCCGGACGGGCAGAGGGTGGGCGGCGGTTCAAATCGCCCCGCCGGAGAGGGGCCGGCCGCGCCACGCCGCTCAGCCGCTAACGCGGCCGGATTTGGTCCGGAAGCGGCTGCGGGAAGAGAGCAACCTCCGCAATAGACTCCTCCATCGCGACACCTTGCCCGCATCTCGGGCGGGCCGGGGCGGGCAAGTGCGGGATGGGAGCCGTCCGCCGAGTGGCCCCCTCCATCACCGCGCCTTGCCCGCCACCCGGCCGGTGCGGCGCAGATCCCGGGCGCAGGAACGGACCGGCGCCTGACGCCCATTTCCCCGCATCCTGCCCGCAGCCCCCGGACGCGGCCGCCACGCTGCATCCGGCCCGGCGCCGGGCGGCGCGTCCCCTCCTGCCAGGTGGTGATGCCGGATGCGGGCATGGTTCTGCGTTCCTTCTGCCGTGCCGCCTGCCTTTCGCTGCCGCGCCGCCCGCCGGGCGGCCGGCTGTCACGCCGTCTGGCGGTACCAGCCCTCGAACACCACGGTCAGGCTGGAAATCCCCACCGTGTTCAGGTTGTTGGCATCCAGTTCCGGCAGGGCCTGGTATTCGCTGACCCAGGCATCCTTGATGATATAGGTCAGCCGCGCCGCGCCGGAGAGGTCCAGCACGTCCACCCGCAGGTCCTTGCGGAACCTGGCCTTTTCGTGGCCGCCCTGACCTTCCTTCCAGTTGCTGGCGGCCAGCGCCCAGGCCTCGAAGCGGCCATCGTCCAGCCCCAGCCCCTGCTCGAAGGCGATGGGCTCGTAGCTGGTGCCGCCGGGGATTTGCGAGGCGGCATTCTTCAGGTGGCCGGCGCTGCGCCAGGCCAGCGCCTCGGTCTTCTGCTTGATCGCGCCCATCTTCGAGATGCCGGCGATCGGGTTGTCGCCCTCGTCGGTGAAGTAGAGCCGGTACTTGAAGGTCAGCAGCGGGTTGTAGGGAAGCACTTCGGGCATGGGAACCTCGCATTCTGCAATGCGCCGGCCGGCGCAGGGGCGTCAGCCGGGCTCGAATATCTGCTCGATCACGATCTCGATCACCTCGGCCGGGAAGGCCGGGGCAAAGGCCACGTTCAGCCGCATCAGTCCCTTGCGGATGTCGTCCTGACTCATCGACTGGCCGAGGCCGATGGTCACCCGATAGGCCTGGCCGGGGCTGGCGCCCTGAAAGGCGCCTTGCGCGAACAGCCCGTCCATGAAGCCCGACACCCCGGCCTTGACATTGCCCCACAGCACCTCGGTGTTCTTGGCGAAGACCACGCGGTTCAGCGCCTCGCGCAGGCTGTCGGCGATCAGGAAGGCGGTGCGCATCACCGGGATGTATTCATAGATGCCGCCCTGGTCGCGGGTGCGCGCGCCCCAGATCACCGGCACCCCCTGGATATAGCGCAGGGCGTTGATGTTGTTGGGGTTCATCCGCTCCTGATAGGTCTGCGAGATGTCGCGGGTCAGTTCGGTAATGCCGGCCAGCGCGGCATGCATGCCGGCGGGCGCCGTCCACGGCCCCTTCTCGGCATCGGTGCGGGCGAAGACGCCGGCGACATGGCCGGTGGTGTTCACCGCCGCGCCCATGCGCTGGCCGGCGCCCGGCGTCGGCAGGGTGACGCGCGCCTGCGGGTAGTAGACGGCGGCATATTTGTCCATCGGCACGCTGACATTGCCGAAATCGGTTTGGTCGTCGGCCAGCTGGATCAGGGTCATGCGGTCCTTCATCGCCTGGCAATGCGCCAGCGCCGAGGAATAATCCGCCTGATGCGTCGGCCAGACCCGGTCCGGCAGCACGATGAGGGAGATGTCGTCCACGTCGCGCAGGGCGCCGAAGATGCCCTCGATCTCGGTCGAGACGGTGGCATTGCTGTTCTTGCCGCCGGCCAGTTTCTTCGGCCCCACCGGCGCCGGCGGGTCGCCGCTGATGTCGAGGTCGATCAGCGGCGTGCCGGAGGGGGCAGCGGCCAGCGCGGTGATGGCGACGATGGCCGAACCGGTCTTGTCCAGCTGGTCGGCGCGCTGGCCGATGAACTGCTCGCGCGAGACGATGGCGTCGCCGTCGCCCTTCAGGGTCAGCGTCACCTCCAGGTCCAGATAGTCCTTGCCGATGGCCGATTGCCGCGCCGTCAGCGCCACGTCATTGCCCCAGGCCCCGTCCGAGGCGGCGGCGACGGCGAAATGCAGGATGCCGTCGGTGGTCTTCAGCTTCAGGTTGCCCGCCGCCCGCGCCGCCGTCCCGGTCGAGGTCGAGACGATATAGGCGTTCTGGCCGCCATTCATGTAGAAGCCGCGAACCGCATGGCCCATGCTGTCGGTGAAATCGGCGCTGGCGCCGGCCAGGCAGACGATGCCCGAGGCTGCGCCGGTGGTGGTGAAATGCTCGGCATAGTCCTTGGGGCTGCTGACCAGCACCGGCGAGACCACCAGCCCGGCCCCGGTGCCGGAAAGGGTGTTGCCGATGATGGTCGGGCCGATGAACACCGCCGTCGAGGTCGAAGCGGCCCGGACCACCAGCGGCCCGTCGGTCTTGTAGCGGACATAGACACCAGGTGCATCGAAAGCCATGACGGGGAACCTCCGCAAGAGGGACGGATGGTCCAGTTTAGGGTTTCAGCCGAAATTGCGTCAATGATTTTCGAGGGTTGCAATTTCCGTGCAAATGGATGCGATTTTATCCCGCAAGTTGAACGGGGTGATTTCGCGACATTCGCCGGGTGACGGGTTCAAGTGACAGTTTTGCTGCCGTAAATGCAGGGGATTTGCAGGGTTCTGTGCAGGTATCGGTTGATTCGCAGCGCCAGATGTTCGTTTTGATCGTGGAATTGGGATCGGGTTTGATTTCCGAATGCTGCGCGGCTTCATTAGACCGTTTCGACGAAAGGGCGGCAAGGGATTGCAAAGCCTTTCCAGGGAAATGACATTGCCGAAATTCGCCCCGCTGCGGCACGGTTCCGGGAATGGCGGAAGGGGGGCTGCCGGCGGGCCCTGCGCCTGCGCGTCCGGGACTGTATTACGAGGCGAGACCCGTTCCTCTCTCCAGCCAAGGCGGCGGCGCTACGCCTCCGGGTCCTTCCAGCGTTGCAGGATGCCGGCGTCGAGGTCGAACAGGTCCAGCACCCGGCCGACGCTGTGATCCACCAGCTCCGCGATGGTCTGCGGGCGCGGGTAGAAGGCCGGCACCGGCGGCGCGACGATCGCCCCCATCTCGGTCAACCGGGCCATGGTCTGCAGATGGCCCAGATGCAGCGGCGTCTCGCGCACCATCAGCACCAGCCGCCGGCGCTCCTTCAGCGTCACGTCGGCGGCGCGGCTCATCAGCCCGGCGGTGACGCCGGAGGCGATCTCGGACATGGTGCGGATCGAACAGGGCGCGATCACCATGCCCATGGTGCGGAACGAGCCGCTGGCGATCCCCGCGGCGATATTGTCAGGCGCGTGGCAATGCGTCGCCAGCGCCCGCACCGCCGCCAGCTTCAGGTCGGTCTCGTGCGCGAGAGTGATCTCGGCGGCGCGGGACATGACCAGATGCGTCTCGATGCCCAGGTCGCGCAGCAGCTCCAGCAGGCGGATGCCGTAGACCACGCCGGAGGCGCCGGAAATGCCCACCACCAGCCGCCGGGGGATCTGCGTGCCCATCGCTCAGGCCCGCCGTGCGGTCGCCCCGGCCGGGCGGATGTCACGGATGCGGTTTTCCATGCTGTCGTCCTTTCGATGAGGGCCGCCACAGCAATACAAGACCGCCGCGCCGCCCGCATGTCGTCGCCGGACTATTGGCCGCCCGCCGCCGCCGGCGCAATCCTTCCCGCCGGTGCCCCCGGCCCGCCGGTTCGCCCCGATTGCGGCAAGAACCGGAGCGGATACGCAGGATTCCCCTCTGGCATGGCGGGCTGGTCCGGCCCCATACTCGGCCGGGACAAAAGGACGCAGGCGCGATATGAGAGACTGGCCGCAACCGCCCGCCCCCTACAGCGCCGGACTCGCTCCGCGCCCGCACAGGGAACGATGATGACCGCAGGACCCGACGCGCGCCCCACCCTCCAACGGCGTCCTCCGCTTGCCCGTAATGCGGCGGACGGCTTCGCCGGGCATACGGCGGCGCAGGCCGTGTGCGGCAGCGGGATGAGCGCCATCCTGTCCTCCGGGATCAGCGAGCCGGTCACCGGCGAGTTCGACCCGGCGCCCCTGCATGGAACCATCGCGCTGCACCTGCCTCACGGGGGCACCCGGCATGACCGCACCCGCTTCCCCTCGGCGGATGTGGCGTTTTCGCCGATGGACCCGATCAGACAGCGCCATCCGCTTGCGGCGAACGGCCGCGCCGGGCCGCTGCTCTCCGGGCGCATGAGGCGCGACAGGCGCCAATCTCTGCGGCGCCCCGGCATCGCCGCCTTGTGCCGCCTGCCCGCCGCCCGCCGCCTGCCCTGGCGGCTGCGCCTGCCGCTGGTCTGCCGGCCGGCGGGCTGGATCGCGATCTGGCGGCGGCTGGGGCAGATGGCCGTCCTCAGCCGCCGGTTGCCGCTCGTCCCGGCCTGAACCCTTTTCACCCCTTCAAGACGAGCGAAGACATGGTTTACGACCCTTCCAAGGACGGCGCCGAAATGGATTTCCGCCGCCGCATGTCCTATGGCGACTATCTGAACATCGACCAGATCCTGACCGCCCAGCATCCGCTGTCCACGGCGCATGACGAAATGCTGTTCATCATCCAGCATCAGACCTCGGAACTGTGGATGAAGCTGGCCCTCTACGAGCTTTCGGCGGCGCGCGAGGCCATCGGCGCCGATCGCACCCGGGAGGCGATGAAGATGCTGGCCCGGGTGGTGCGCATCTTCGAGCAGCTCAACAATGCCTGGGACGTGCTGCGCACGATGACCCCCTCGGAATACACGCAATTCCGCGAGGATCTGGGGCAAAGCTCGGGTTTCCAGTCCTGGCAGTACCGGCTGATCGAATATGCCGCCGGCAACCGCAACCCGGCGATGCTGCGCCCGCATGCCCACCGCCCCGACCTGCTGGAGAAGCTGGAGGCGGAGCTGGCGCGACCCTCGCTGTATGATGCGGTGCTGCGCCGGCTGGCGCGGCTGGGGCTGCCGGTGCCCGAGGCGGTGCTGACCCGCGACCTGCGCCAGCCCTGGGAGGCCAGCGCCGGGGTGCAGGCGGTCTGGGCCACGGTCTATCGCGACCCGATCCGCTATTGGGAGGCCTATGAGGTCGCCGAGAAGCTGGTGGATTTCGAGGATTACTTCCGCCGCTGGCGCTTCAATCACGTCACCACGGTCGAGCGCATCATCGGCTTCAAGCGCGGCACCGGCGGCACCTCGGGCATCCATTACCTCAAGCGGATGCTGGACGTGGTGCTGTTCCCCGAATTGTGGAGCGTGCGCACCGAGCTGTGAGATCGCCTGACGAGTGGGGCGGCCTTTCGCTGTGAAGGCCGCCTTGCTTCGGTGCCACGGCTCTTGTGGGGTTCCGGGCGATGCGCCTGAGGGCCGATTAGCCGCCGCAGAGGTGCGGGCGAAGCGTCGCCGGGATGCACGCGGCAGGCAGGTTCCGCCGAGTGAGCCGGGCGGAGCGCATCGAACAGCCCCGTCCCGTGACGGGTAGGGATTGGACCCTGCCGGTGCCGTTTCCCTTCCGCACTCCGCCGAAAACTGGCGGTTCGCGGATACCCCGACCGGCCGTTCTGGGTGCCAATCGAACCTCCCCGCCACGGGGCGAGGGATCGGGGCTACCGGCAAGGCCCGGGCTGAACCGGGCCCTCCGCCAGCGATCGTCAGAGGCTCGCCAGTTCCGCCTCGGTCAGCGCCCGGTCCAGTGCCTCGCAGATCACCGCCACGC
>JBEBVF010000083.1:0-12430 GCA_040392885.1 Paracoccus sp. (in: a-proteobacteria)
AAGTCGAGCTGATGGATCTCGGCCCCGGCGATCGGATCGACCTCCTGCAGGTCGATGCCCAGCACGGTGCCCTGCCGGCCTGGCTGATCGCCCAGCGCATTCACCCGGCGCACCGCCACCTGGCACCAGCCGCCGGGGGCGCAACCCAGATCGACCACCCGCGCGCCGGGGGTCAGGAAATGATAGCGGTCGTCGAGTTCGAGGATCTTGTAGGCGGCGCGGCCGCGATAGCCCTCGCGCTTCGCCTGCGCGACATAGGGGTCGTTGAGTTGCCGCTCCAGCCAGAGCGTCGAGGACAGCTTGCGGCCCTTGGCGGTCTTGACCCGCACCCGCAGGTCGCGCTGGCCCCGCCCCGAGCCGCCCTTGGCCGCCCGCGCCGCCGGACCGGCCGGCCCCTTGCCGCCGCCCTTCACCCCGGAACCGCCCTTGCCACCCTTCGAGCCGCCCTCGCTCATGCCACGCCCTCCATGCCGTCGGCCCGCAAAACCCCGTCGCGCACCATCTGCGCATAAAGCAGCCCCTCGCGCAGGCCGCGATCGGCGACCGACAGCCGCGTGGTGGGCCAGAGCCGCATCAGCGTCTGCAGGATCGCCACCCCCGACATGATCAGCGCATGCCGCTCGCGGCCGATGCGGGGGTCGTTGCGCCGACCCTCGGGGCCCAGCGCCAGATAGTCCAGGATCACCCGGTCGATCTGCTCGGAGGTCATGGTCAGCCCGTCGACCTTGGTACGGTCATAGCGTTTCAGCCCCAGATGGCTGGCGGCGACCGTGGTCACGGTGCCGGAGGTGCCGATGATCTGGAAGCCATGCTCGGGCGCGCCCTGCGCATAGGGGGCGAAATCGGCCAGCTTTTCCTCGAAGAACCAGCTCATCAGCGCAAAGCGGCCGGCATCGTCGCCGACATCGGCGAACTGGTCGCGCAGGGTGGCAACGCCCAGCGGCACGCTGATCCAGTCCACCACCTTCGCCCCGCCGGCCGGCTGGCTGCGGAAGCCACCCGACAGCCGCATGATGGCGCGCGGACGCTCGACCGGATCGACATTGGTCAGGTCGATCCAGACCAGCTCGGTCGAGCCGCCGCCGATATCGACCACCAGCAGATGCGTGGTTCGCTGGCTGACCAGCGGCGCGCAGGAGATCACGGCCAGGCGAGCCTCCTCCTCGGCGTCGATGATCTCCAGCGGCAGGCCGGTCTCGCGCCGGATCAGGCGCATGAAGTCGCGGCTGTTGCGGGCGCGGCGGCAGGCCTCGGTGGCGACCAGCCGCATGCGGCGGACGTGATGGGTCTCCAGCTTGCGGCGGCAGACCTGCAAGGCATGCACGGTGCGCGACATCGAGCCACGCGAAAGCCGGCCGCTGGCTTCGAGGCCGAGACCGAGTTGGACAGGCTTGGAAAAGCTGTCCACGACCTGGAACTGATTGCCGCAGGGGCGGGCAATCAGCATCCGGCAACTGTTGGTGCCGAGGTCGAGGGCAGCATAGAGCTCCCCCTCCTCGGGCTGGCGGGCGGCAGGTGGCTCGACCGATCTAGGGAACGCGCCCGCACCCGCAGGACGCCTGGGCGCCATGTTCCACGCCCTCCGATGGTGTTGGGTCCAAGTTAGCGATCATGGGCCGGTGCCGCAAGGGGATGCGGCGCATGCCCTCGCGGCACCCGCCCTGCGACAGGGCGGCGGAGGCCGGTGCGCAGGGTGGCGCCCGCGCCTCTTTCCCCCGCGGCGCGCGCATGGCATGATCGCCGCCGCCGACCGGAGACCCAGATGCCCGCCAGCCCCCGCAATCCCAATCGCCTGCCCGTCGGGCCGCTGGTGTTCTATGGCATCATCGCCGTGCTGCTGCTCTATTTCGCCTATGCCGCCGTGCAGGGCCCGTCCGGCATCCTGCGCCGGGTCCAGATCGAATCCGAGACCGCCGAACTGCAGGCCGAGCGCGACAGCCTCCAGGCCCAGGTGGACGACATGGCGAATCTGACCCGTCGGCTGTCGGACGATTATCTCGACCTCGACCTGCTGGACGAGCGCGCCCGCGCCGTGCTGGGCCTCGCCCGCGCCGACGAGGCCGTGGTGCCCTGACACCCCTGCCCGGCCCGCCTTTCATCCGTACCGGGCGCCGGATCGGCGCCACTCGCCCGGCGGCCCGCCGCTCCGGCCCCTCGCCCCAAGGCCATTGCGAGCCCGCAAACCATCCGCTAGCAATTATTCAATGCCCGTCTGTCCCGGGGCTTTCCGGGCCGCCGCGGTGCCCGGCCGACCAGTCCCAGGGCTGGCGGCCACAACGAACGGGAGAGAATGCATGGCCAGAAAACCCGCCACCAAAGCCCAGGACCCCGCCCCCGCGGCCGGCCACGGCGCCAATGTCTCGCGCGACGATCTGCTGCATTACTTCCGCGACATGCTGCTGATCCGCCGGTTCGAGGAAAAGGCCGGCCAGCTTTACGGCATGGGCGATATCGGCGGTTTCTGCCATCTCTATATCGGCCAGGAAGCGGTCGTGGTCGGGCTGGAGGCCGCCGCCGAGGAAGGCGACAAGCGCATCACCAGCTATCGCGACCACGGCCACATGCTGGCCTGCGGCATGGAGGCCCGCGGCGTCATGGCCGAGCTGACCGGCCGCAGCGGCGGCTATTCCAAGGGCAAGGGCGGCTCCATGCACATGTTCAGCCGCGAGAAGCATTTCTACGGCGGCCATGGCATCGTCGGCGCCCAGGTGCCGCTGGGCGCGGGCCTGGCCTTCGCCGACAAGTATCTGGGCAACGACCGCGTGACCTTCGCCTATTTCGGCGACGGCGCCGCGAACCAGGGTCAGGTTTACGAGACCTACAACATGGCCGAGCTGTGGGACCTGCCGGTGATCTTCGTGATCGAGAACAACCAGTATGCGATGGGCACCTCGGTGCAGCGCTCGACCAAGTCGCAGACGCTCTATGGCCGCGGCACCGCCTTCGGCATCCCCGGCGAGCGGGTGGACGGCATGGACGTGCTGGCGGTGCGCGCCGCGGGCGAGAAGGCGGTGGCGCATTGCCGTGCCGGCAACGGGCCGTATATCCTTGAAATGATGACCTATCGCTATCGCGGCCACTCGATGTCCGACCCGGCGAAATACCGCACCCGCGAGGAGGTCCAGAAGGTCCGCGACGAGAAGGACCCGATCGAGCATGTGCGCCAGATGCTGCTGGACGGCGAGCACGCCACCGCCGAGGAGCTGAAGGCGATCGAGAAGGAGATCAAGGACATCGTCAACGATTCCGCCGATTTCGCCCGCCAGAGCCCGGAGCCCTCGCCCGAGGAACTCTGGACCGACATCTACGCCGAAGCCAAGGCCTGAAGGGGGACACCGAACATGGCAACCGAGATCCTGATGCCGGCCCTGTCCCCGACGATGGAGGAGGGCACGCTGGCGAAATGGCTGGTCAAGGAAGGCGACACGGTGAAATCCGGCGACATCCTGGCCGAGATCGAGACCGACAAGGCCACGATGGAATTCGAGGCCGTCGACGAGGGCATCATCGGCAAGCTGCTGGTCGCCGAGGGCAGCCAGGGCGTGAAGGTCAACACCCCCATCGCCGTGCTGGTCGAGGAGGGCGAGGACGCCTCTGCCCTGCCCGCCGCCGGGTCCGAGGCGAAGGCCGAGGCCGCACCCGCCGCCAAGCCCGAGACCGAGGCCAAGCCCGCAGCCGCGGCGGCCGCCCCCGCGCAGGCCAGGACCGCGCCGGTCGCCGAGGCCAGTCCCGACTGGCCCGATGGCACGCCGATGAAGACCATGACCGTGCGCGAAGCACTGCGCGAGGCCATGACCGAGGAGATGACCCGCGACGAGACCGTCTATCTGATGGGCGAGGAGGTCGGCGAATACCAGGGCGCCTACAAGATCAGCCAGGGCATGCTGGAACAGTTCGGCCCGCGCCGGGTGGTGGATACCCCGATCACCGAGCACGGATTCGCCGGCATCGCGGTGGGTTCGGCCTTTGCCGGGCTGCGGCCGATCGTCGAGTTCATGACCTTCAACTTCGCCATGCAGGCCATCGACCACATCCTGAACTCGGCGGCCAAGACCCTCTACATGTCCGGCGGCCAGATGGGCTGCCCGATCGTGTTCCGGGGCGCCAACGGCGCCGCCGCCCGCGTCGGCGCCCAGCACAGCCAGGACTATGCCGCCTGGTATGCGCAGGTGCCCGGCCTCAAGGTGGTGCAGCCCTATTCCGCCGCCGATGCCAAGGGGCTGCTGAAATCCGCCATCCGCGACCCCAACCCGGTGGTGTTCCTGGAGAACGAGATCCTCTACGGCCGCAGCTTCGAGGTGCCGGACCTGCCGGATTTCACCATCCCCTTCGGCAAGGCCCGCATCGCCCGGCCGGGGCGCGACGTGACCATCGTCAGTTTCGGCATCGGCATGACCCATGCACTGGAGGCCGCCGACAAGCTGGCCGAGGAGGGCATCGAGGCCGAGGTGATCGACCTGCGCACCCTGCGCCCGCTGGACACCGCCACGGTGATCGAATCCGTCAAGCGCACCAACCGCTGCGTGACGGTCGAGGAAGGCTGGCCGGTCTGCTCGATCGGCAACCATATCAGCGCGGTGCTGATGCAGGAGGCCTTCGACTGGCTGGATGCGCCGGTGATCAACTGCACCGGCAAGGACGTACCCATGCCCTATGCCGCGAACCTCGAAAAGCTGGCGCTGGTGACCGCCGCCGAGGTGGTCGAGGCCGTCAAATCCGTCACCTATCGCTGAGGGGGGAAGCACCATGGCAACCGAGATCCTGATGCCGGCCCTGTCGCCCACGATGGAGGAGGGCACCCTGGCGAAATGGCTGGTCAAGGAGGGCGACACGGTTTCGGCCGGCGACCTGCTGGCCGAGATCGAGACCGACAAGGCCACGATGGAATTCGAGGCCGTCGATGAGGGCGTCGTCGGCAAGATCCTCGTGGCCGAAGGCAGCCAGGGCGTGAAGGTCAACACCCCCATCGCCGTGCTGCTGGAGGAAGGCGAAAGCCTCGATGATGCGAAACCGGCATCGGCGCCGAAGCCGGAGGCCGCGAAAGCGGGTGACGCGGGCGCCGAGGCGGCCCCGAAGCCGCAGGCGAAGGCGGCCCCTGAGGCGCCCGCCCCGGCCTCTGCCTCTGCCCCTGCCCCCGCCGCACCGGCGGGCGCGGATGGCGGGCGCATCTTCGCCTCGCCGCTGGCACGGCGGATCGCGGCGGAAAAGGGGCTGGATCTGGCCGCCATCAAGGGCAGCGGCCCGCATGGCCGCATCGTCAAGGCCGATGTCGAGGCCGCCAAGCCCGGCGCGGCGGCGCCGAAGGCCGCCCCGGCTGCGTCCACGGCACCCGCTGCGCCGCCTGCCGGCCCGTCGGCGGAAACCATCCTCAAGATCTATGCCGACCGCGAGACCGAGGAGGTCGCGCTGGACGGCATGCGCCGCACCATCGCCGCCCGGCTGTCGGAGGCCAAGCAGACCATCCCGCATTTCTACCTGCGCCGGTCCGCGAAACTCGACGCGCTGATGGAGTTCCGCAAGACGCTGAACCAGCAGCTTTCGGCGCGCGGGGTCAAGCTGTCGGTCAACGATTTCATCATCAAGGCCTGCGCGCTGGCGCTGCAGGACGTGCCGGATGCCAATGCCGTCTGGGCCGGCGACCGCATCCTGCGGCTGAAGCCGTCCGACGTGGCGGTCGCGGTCGCGGTCGAGGGCGGGCTGTTCACCCCGGTGCTGCGCGACGCCCATCAGAAAACCCTGTCGGCGCTGTCGGCCGAGATGAAGGACCTCGCCGGCCGCGCCAAGACCAAGAAGCTGGCGCCGCATGAATACCAGGGCGGCAGCTTCGCGATCTCCAATCTGGGCATGTTCGGCATCGAGAATTTCGACGCGGTGATCAACCCGCCGCATGGCGCCATCCTGGCCGTGGGCGCCGGCATCCCAACCCCGGTGGTCGAGGACGGCGCGGTGGTGGTGCGCAACGTGATGTCGATGACGCTCTCGGTGGACCATCGGGTGATCGATGGTGCATTGGGGGCGAAACTTCTGGAAGCCATTGTGAGTTATCTGGAAAACCCGCTCTCCATGCTGGCCTGAGGCCGGTTCCGGCAGCGGCGCAACAGGGGAGAGGAAATGCTCGGTTTCGTGTTCTTGCGGATCGTGCTGTCGGGTCTGCTGGGCTTTGCCCCCGTGGGTGCGTCGAATGTGCAGACGGCGCCGGTCACCGCCGTTGATGCCGCGGATCTGGCCGCCATCGACTTCGGCGACGATGCCGGCGAATGGGCCAATGACGGCGAATGCGACGATTCGCGCTTTGCCGGCATGGGCATGGGGGCGCCCAGCGACGATCATATCGGCCATGATGCCAGCGACTGTCAGGCCGTCTTCGCGCAGGGGCTGATCTCGCTGCGGCCCCAGCAGGGGAAGGATGGCGTCTTCGAGGACGGCATCGCCTTCGGCGACGATGCCAGCCACTGGGCCAATGACGGCGAATGCGACGATCCCCGGTTCGAGGGCGAGGGCATGACCGCCACCGACCTGCTGGACGCCGACATCGCCCATGACGCCAGCGACTGCCTGGCGGCCTGGCGCGACGGCCGGCTGAGCTATGTCGGCGGCGAGGACGGGCCGGATGCGGCGGTCGCCACCCCCGGCATGGTGGATTTCGGCGACGATGCCGGCCAGTGGTCTGGCGACGGCGAATGCGACGACAAGCGCTTTACCGGCCCCGGCATGACCAGCACCGTGCTGCTGGACGAGGATGTCGGCCATGATGCCAGCGACTGCCGCGCCGCCTGGGATGCCCAAGAGCTGGAAATGTTCGTGCCGCAGACCGGCGATCTGGTCATCGACGGCGTGAATTTCGGCGACGATTCCGGCGACTGGACCAATGACAACCAGTGCGACGACCCGCGCTTTGTGGGCGAGGGCATGACCGACCAGCCCTATGACGCCAATCGCGGCAAGGATGCCAGCGACTGCGCCGCCGCCTGGCAGGCCGGCACCGTCACCCTGAACGACCCGGCGGAGGCCACCGATACCGCCACCGGCACCGGCACCAGCAGCGAGGACGGCGCGCAGCGCATCACCACCCCCTGGATCGAGGACGGGGTCGATTTCGGCACCGATTCCGGCGCCTGGGCCAATGACGGCGAATGCGACGATCCGCGCTTCAGCGGCGAGGGCATGACCGCCACCACCCTGCTGGACAGCGACATCCGCGCCGATGCCAGCGACTGCCTGGCGGCCTGGCGGGCGGGTGGCCTGACCCTGAGCGAGACCACCGGGGCGGATCGCGACCGGCCGGCGACTGACAGCCCCGCGACCGGGCGCCGCTCGATCGCCAATACCCCCGGCCAGCGATAGGGCCACGGACCACCAAAGCAAAAGCGGGCCTTCCGGCCCGCTTTTTTCATCGGCCGATGCCCCGGACCGGCGGTTCAGGCCACCGAAGCCTGCGGGACATAGTTCAGCAGCGAGGCGATCCAGCGCTCGACATCGGCCTTCTGCATGCCCTTGCGGGTGGCATAGTCGATCACCTGATCCTCCTCGACCTTGGCGACGCCGAAATAATAGGCTTCCGGCTGGGCGATATAGAGGCCCGAGACCGACGAGCCCGGCCACATGGCAAAGCTGTTGGTCAGTTCCACCCCGGTCGCCGCCGTCGCGTCCAGCAACTGGAACAGCGTGCGCTTTTCGGTGTGGTCGGGCTGGGCCGGGTAGCCGGGCGCCGGGCGGATGCCCTTGTAGGGCTCGGCGATCAGTTCCTGCGGGGCAAAGCTCTCCTCCGGCGCATAGCCCCAATAGTCGCGGCGCACCCGCTCGTGCATCATCTCGGCCAGCGCCTCGGCAAAGCGGTCGCCTAGCGCCGAGACCAGAATGGCGGAATAGTCGTCGCGCTCGGCCCGGAACCGTTCGGCCAGATACTGCTCCTCCGGCCCGGCGGTCACCACGAAGCCGCCCAGATAGTCGGGCTGCTGCCCCCGCGGCGCCACGAAATCCGCCAGCGCCACATTGGGGCGGCCCTCGCGTTTGCTGACCTGCTGGCGCAGGGTGTAGAAGGTGGCCAGAACGTTCTTGCGGTCCTCGCCGGTGAACAGGCGGATGTCGTCACCCTCGGCATTGGCGGGCCAGAAGCCGACCACCGCCCGCGGCGTGAACCAGTTCTCGTCGATCACCCGTTTCAGCATCGCCTGGGCATCGGCGAACAGCGCCCGCGCCGCCTCGCCCTGCTTTTCATCATCGAGGATGCGGGGATAGACGCCCTTCAGCTCCCAGGCCTGGAAGAACGGCGTCCAGTCGATATAGTCGGCGATCTCGGCCAGGGTGAAATCCTCGATCACCCGCGTGCCGAGGAATTTCGGCCGCGTCGCCGCATAGGCCGACCAGTCGGCGCGGAAATGGTTCTCGCGCGCCTTGTCCAGCGGCAGCCGGGTCTTGGCGGCCTCGCCGCGCTCGAACCTTGCCACCACCTCGGCATAGTCCTGGCGCACCGAATCCACGAAATCGGCGCATTGCGTCGGGCTGAGCAACTGGCCGACCACGCCCACGGCGCGGCTGGCATCGGCGACATAGACCGCCGGCCCCTTGTGATAGCGCGGCGCGATCTTGACCGCGGTATGCACCTTCGAGGTGGTGGCGCCGCCGATCAGCAGCGGCAGGTTCATCCCCTGCCGCTCCATCTCGGACGCCACATGCACCATCTCGTCCAGCGAGGGGGTAATCAGGCCCGACAGGCCCACGGCATCGGCGCCGACCTCGCGTGCGGTCTCCAAAATCTTCTCGGCCGGGACCATCACCCCGAGGTCGATGATCTCGTAATTGTTGCAGGCCAGCACGACGCCGACGATGTTCTTGCCGATGTCGTGGACATCGCCCTTCACCGTGGCCATGACGATCTTGCCGGCGCTTTCGCGGCCCTCGCCGCCGTTGAGGCGCTTTTCCTCCTCCATATAGGGCAGGAGGATGGCGACGGCCTGCTTCATCACCCGGGCGGATTTCACCACCTGCGGCAGGAACATCTTGCCGGCGCCGAACAGGTCACCGACGACGTTCATGCCGGCCATCAGCGGGCCTTCGATGACATGCAGCGGACGCTCGGCCGCCAGCCTCGCCTCCTCGGTATCCTCGGCGATGAATTCGGTGATACCGTTGACCAAGGCATGCGCCAGCCGCTTGTCCACCGGCCATTCGCGCCAGGTCAGGTCCTTCTCGCGCGCCTTGGTGCCGCCATCGCCCTTGAAGCGGCCGGCGATCTCCAGCAGGCGCTCGGTCCCGTCGGCGCGGCGGTTGAGGACCACATCCTCGCAGGCCTCGCGCAGTTCCGGGTCGATCTGGTCATAGACCGCCAATTGCCCGGCATTGACGATGCCCATGTCCATGCCGGCCTTGATGGCATGGAACAGGAACACGGCATGCATGGCCTCGCGCACCGGCTCGTTGCCGCGAAAGCTGAACGAGAGGTTCGAGACCCCGCCCGAGACATGGCAATGCGGCAGGTTCTGCCGGATCCAGCGCGTCGCCTCGATGAAATCAACGCCGTAATTGTTGTGCTCCTCGATCCCGGTGGCGATGGCGAAGACGTTGGGGTCGAAGATGATGTCCTCGGGCGGAAAGCCCACCTCCTCGGTCAGGATGCGATAGGCGCGGGCGCAGATCTCGGTCTTGCGTTGGAAGCTGTCGGCCTGGCCCTGCTCGTCAAAGGCCATAACCACCACGGCGGCACCATAGGCCAGGCACAGGGCGGCCTGATGGCGGAACTGCTCCTCGCCCTCCTTCATGGAGATGGAGTTGACGATCGGCTTGCCCTGCACGCATTGCAGCCCGGCCTCGATCACCTCCCATTTGGAGCTGTCGAGCATCACCGGCACCCGGGCGATGTCGGGCTCGGCCGCCAGCAGGTTCAGGAACTCGACCATCGCGGCCTTGGAGTCGATCAGCCCCTCGTCCATGTTGATGTCGATGATCTGGGCGCCGTTTTCCACCTGATCGCGGGCGACCTCCAGGGCGGCGGCATAGTCGCGATTGGTGATCAGCTTGCGGAAGCGGGCGGAGCCGGTGACGTTGGTGCGCTCGCCCACGTTCACGAAGGGAATCTGCGGGGTCAGGACGAAGGGTTCGAGGCCGGAGAGGCGCAGCAGGTGGTCACTCATTGGGGCAGCTTTCGCGGGGCAAAGGGGGCCACGGCCTCGGCGATGGCGCGGATATGGTCGGGGGTGGTGCCGCAGCAGCCGCCGACGACATTGACCAGCCCGGCCTGGGCAAAGTCGGCCAACTGGGCGGCGGTGTCCTGCGGGCCCTCGTCATAGCCGCCGAAGGCGTTGGGCAGGCCGGCATTGGGATAGGCGCAGACCAGCGTATCGGCCACGCCGGCGATTTCTGCGATATGCGGGCGCATGGCGGCGGCGCCCAGCGCACAGTTCAGCCCCACGGTCAGCGGGCGGGCATGACGGACGGAATGCCAGAAAGCCGTCGGCGTCTGCCCCGACAGCGTGCGCCCGGAGGCGTCGGTTATGGTGCCGGAGATCATCAGCGGCACCTGCTGGCCGACCTCGGCCATGACCTCGAAGGCGGCAAAGATCGCCGCCTTGGCGTTCAGCGTGTCGAAGATGGTCTCGATCAGCAGGATGTCGGCGCCGCCCGCCAGCAGCCCGCGAGCCTGCTGGCCATAGGCGCGGCGCAGATCGTCGAAGGTGACGGCGCGAAAGCCGGGATTGTTCACGTCCGGGCTGAGCGAGGCGGTGCGGCTGGTCGGGCCGATGGCGCCGGCGACCCAGCGCGGGCGGCCGTCCTCGGCACTGGCGCGGGCGACGGCGTTGCGGGCCAGGCGCGCGGCCTCGCGGTTCAGGTCGTCCACCGCCTCGCCCATGGCGTAATCCGCCTGGGCGATGGTGGTCGAGGAGAAGGTGTTGGTCTCGACGATATCGGCGCCGGCCTTGGCGTAATTGTAGTGGATCTGCTCGATCGCCTCGGGCCGGGTCAGCACCAGCAGGTCGTTGTTCCCGCGCTGGGGCTTGTCGGAATGGTGGTGGTGCCGACAGCCGGCATGGGGGATGAAATCCTCCTCCGACAGGCCCAGCGCCTGGATCTGCGTGCCCATCGCGCCGTCGAGGATCAGGATGCGCCTGGCCGCGGCCTCGCGGATGGCGGCAAAGACGGGGGATTGCGGAAGCTGGGCGATCTGCATGGGAACTCGGCGAAAAAGGGGGGGCAATGCGGTATCCCGCCACATAAGCACCCCTGCCCCGCTTGGCAAATTCATAATATGCGGGAGAATCTTGCGGGTCATTCATGATATGCAGGCGCAGCGTTAGCGCAGCCAGTCTTGCCGGCCCCCGGCTGCCCGCCTAATCAGACGCAAACGGATTTCGGAGAATGTCCATGCCCAGCCCCAGCGATTTCAACGACCGCATGCTGTCCCTCGGCCTCGCGCGGGTCAGCGAGGCCGCCGCCCATGCCTCGGCGCGGCTGATCGGCCGCGGCGACGAGAAGGCCGCCGACCAGGCCGCCGTCAATGCCATGCGCGACCAGCTGAACATGCTGGACATCAAGGGCGTGGTGGTGATCGGCGAGGGCGAGCGCGACGAGGCGCCGATGCTCTATATCGGCGAGGAGGTCGGCACCGGCAACGGGCCGGAGGTCGACATCGCGCTCGACCCGCTGGAGGGCACGACGCTGACCGCCAAGGACATGCCGAACGCACTGACGGTGATCGCCATGGCGCCGCGCGGCACGCTGCTGCATGCGCCGGACGTGTATATGGACAAGCTGGCGGTCGGGCCGGGCTATCCCAAGGACGTGGTCAGCCTCGACATGTCCCCGGCCGAGCGCGTGCAGGCGCTAGCCCGCGCCCGCGGCGTCACCCCCGGCGACATCACCGTCTGCATCCTGGAACGGCCGCGCCATGAGGCGATGATCGCCGAGGTGCGCAGCACCGGCGCCGCGATCCGGCTGATCACCGATGGCGACGTGGCCGGGGTGATCCATGTCGCCGAGGCCGACAAGACCGGCATCGACATGTATATGGGCTCGGGTGGCGCGCCCGAGGGGGTGCTGGCGGCCTCGGCGCTGAAATGCATGGGCGGCCAGATGTGGGGCCGGCTGGTGTTCCGCAACGACGACGAACGCGCCCGTGCCGCCAAGGCCGGCATCACCGACCTCAACCGCATCTATTCGCGCGACGAGATGGTGACGGCGGACGTGATCTTCTCGGCCACCGGGGTCACCAACGGCTCGATCGTGCAGGGCCTGAAGCGCGAGCCGGGCTTCATCGAGACCGAGACCATCCTGATGCGCTCGAAGACCGGCTCGGTGCGGCGGATGTTCTACCGCAACCCCACGCATCGGGCGGAGTGATCGGCGGAGGCCCTGCCTGCGGCAGGGCCACGCCTGTTCCGCGCCCCTTAGCGGGGCGAGTGCAGTTGCGACCGCGACAGCGCCGAGGCCCGTAGGG